>NZ_JADPKH010000074.1:0-427218 GCF_023073835.1 Bradyrhizobium sp. 153
GATCTGCTGGCTCAGGCTCTCGTTGTGGCAAATCCTGGCCATCCTCTTCGCCCGACCCCAAATCAATCCAGCCTGAATTCAGGGTTCTTCACGGACGACAAAATAAACCGGGTAAAAACGATTTAAGTGAAATATCCTGCCAGCCCCGGTGGAAACACATTTAATTTAAATTGACGGGCGGCGCGAATCATTTCGCGCAATGGAACCGCAAAAGCCTAAGGTTCCTTATTCATGTTGGGCTGGCCGTTTATGCGCGGCGCTTGGTATCAACGATGTATCCATCCGGCATGTCGGGCACGTCATCCGGATTGCCCCGCTCCGTCCTGTTGCAGACCGGACAGGGCTCCCCAGGAGCACCACAGGGGCAGGCGCGGTCACCCATCGTATATTGTCGCAACGCGCGCAGAACCTCATGACGAAGGTACCTAGGCTAGGGCACTTGAGCTACGCGCGCAGTTAAGCAACGCCGCGCAGCGGCAATGCGAGTTGCATGCCAAAAGGACGCGAGGAGTTCGATTGGACGAAAGCCTCCAGTGCGGGTGAGAGGTCCAGCCGTTCGCGGGCGGCTCGGTCGGCGAGCGCATTCGCAATGTCCTCTGTCGCGTCCCTGGACCAGCCCTCAATGGCATTGAAGAGCACAATCTTGAGGGGATAGGCGTATTGGCCTGAGAGCAGGTCCCGCAGGACCGTTTCTCGTCCGTGTCCTGCTCGTCCGTCTCCCGCCAAGCGCACCCCGCCCGCGCGCCGAAGTGCTCCAAGACGAGATCTCGCGGTCGAGACGATCGAGCGGCACGATCGAAGGCGACAGACGCATACGCGTACTCCGATACTTCAGTCCGGAGAGGCGGCCCCGGCTCAGGGGGAGCTTTTGGGGGTAGGCCGGGGCCACTCCGCCAGCTCCGCGGCGAGCAGGCGAGACTCACAAGCTCATACGGCGGGCTTTGTTCCTCGTTCCTGCGTGCGGCGCCCCATGATCCGTCCGAATCAGGCCGGACTTCGGCCCGCGAGCCAGCCGCGCTTGAGCGCGAACTTGATGCGCGGTCGCAAATCTCGTCATGCTGCTATATCGCTCTTCGGTCGGATGAACCCACTTATAGGGCGTGACCTGCCTTGTCTCGGTAAGTTTGATCATGCGGGCAGGTGGCGCGTACCGAGGCGTGCGGCACGACCGGCACTTGAGTGACGCTTCGAGTTTCCAGAGCGGCGTATCTCGAGGTCGGCGGATGGCGTCAAGCGGCAGGCTGGCGCGCATCTTACAGCGGGCGCACTCGACCTCCAGCCAGCCGAGTCCGCCGTGGGGCATTGGCCGATCGCCGGAGATGGTTGGGCAGGACCGCCGTAGCCCTCCATGCGCACGGACCACGCCTCAGCTTCCGCCCGGTCAGCCTCGCGAACGGCCTCCTGGGCGCGCTCTCGGGCTCCCTGGGCACGGATACTCGCGCCCATGATCCGGCCGCCCCAAATGACCTCTCGCGACTTGGTGCCCATGGTGGATTGATTCCGCGCGGATGCAAGAGGCGCAAGCCGCTACAGCTTGCCGGCCTTGAGAGGGAAGGCGCCACACCTTGGTCAATGCCGCGGGGGTGAGGCCTTCACCAGGAGCTTTCCTCCATTTTGTGCCAGATGAAGAGGGCGCAGCGGGCCTTCATGGGAGTGGCGCCGTTTTGGTCCAAACAATCTCGCCGGCTGCTGAAGAGGGCGCCTCCCAAAGGAGCAACCTTGCGCACCCCTTCTCTGCGGCTGAACCACCTTTGCTGCCGTGAGATCCGGGCAGCCTGTTTCAGGGGCGCTTCAGATGGCGCCAATCCTCACGCAGATTGCATGGGCGACAATGAACATGCTGAGGGCAATAAGAAACCATACGATACCGTCAGAGCCGTGATCTGGTGCAAACTCGCGATTTGCGTCTGTCTCCCGCCCATGAAGCACTACTGAGGTCGATTGGCTCAGACGGCTACGTTTGGCTGCGCGCCGCAGCTGTTTGACTGCGACTCCTTGCTCAAGCGGGACTTCGTGTTTCATGATTTCCGACGGGCTATGAGGAGACCGAGCGCGCTCGTGATAATCAAGATGCTTCCCGCGACGATCAGCCAGTGTGGCAGCTGCAGTCTAGAAAGCAGCTCGAATACGGCACTCATTGTTTTTGCCTTGAGTCGGGTCTCAAGCGATGAGCGGATGGGCGGGTTAATTGACGAGATGTGGGCCAGTGCGTCTGCGGTAGCATTCTAATCGGCGCAACCGGGATGAGGAGAAGGATTGGCGCCAAGCCTTTGGCTCGCCGGTGTTGGTCGATCTCGTGGCGGAGACGAGGCGGAATCGTTCCGCAGATCGTTCGCTTAGCACGCGTTGGCGGCGGGAAGCCGTTGGCATCGGCTGGCGGGTTTTCCTCATTCCGCAGCCAGAGAACGACGGGCGACTCACCGCGGGGTGGCCTTCTGAAGGAGCTTTGTCTGCCGTTCCATTTGCAAGGCGAGCTGCTTGCGTCGAACTTCACCGCAGCTTGCTGCTCAACGGTGTTATGACCGTCACGGTCCAGAATGCTGATCAGAAACATTTGGTCTTCAATGTGCCGCTGGCGTTTTTGAATGTCGCCCATCAGGTCTTCGAGCTCGTGTCGGAGGTCCAAATTCACAACAATACTCCCGATGTAAATATTGCTTATGGCCGCCACTATGAACGACATCGGCTTAACCAAAGGCTTTCCTTCAAGCGGTAGCGCCGACCTGGAAAACCGCCGCCGATGGCGCCGATCGTACACGAAGCGCAACCGCAACCAAGCACCAGAGCCGCTCGCTGGCGGGGCTTTTTTTTCAGCAATTTCTGGCAAATTGCACCCGTTCATTTGTGGAGACACGAGCGTGGCAATCGGTACCGTGAAGTGGTTTAACCCGACCAAGGGCTATGGATTCATCGCGCCGGAGGACGGCGGTAAGGACGTATTCGTGCACATCTCTGCCGTCGAGAAGGCTGGCTTCACTAGCTTGCCCGTCCCCTTCGTGGTGCTCGCTAAAAAAATGGGATCCTCGAGCCTGTGGTTCTCGATCAGATCTTTGAGAAGCTTCTTCCGTTCGATCTGCGGCTCCTTGCGCAAATTCTTGCCGTCGAGCCACAGCAGATCGAACGCGAAGTAGATCAGGCGGTCCTGATCGCCTCTGCCGAGGTCTGCCTGCAGTTCGGAAAAATTGGTGCGGCCTTCGTGGATGACGACGAGTTCGCCGTCGACGATGGCCTGACCGTCGATTTCGAAGGCGGCGGCAATCCTCGAAAACTTGCTGATCCAATGTAGCCGTTGCGGGTGTAAGCCTGGCGATCGTCACCGTCGATCCGGAGCTGGATGCGGTAGCCGTCGTATTTGACTTCGTTAATCCATCGAGATCCCGAAGGCGCCTTCATCTTCAGGGTCGCCAACTGGGGTCCGATGAACCCCGGCATGGTAGGGGCCTCTGGCTCTTTAGACCGAGGCGCCTTGGTACGCTTCGCCACTCTACGCAACTCACAAAAAGCCCACCGCCGGGTTGGCCCAACGGCGCGAGGTCGACCTTCAATCGCATTCGAGCCCGGCGTCAGTCCGGGGTCGCCTCGGATGCCTGAGTGCTGCTGACGGGGTCAGGCGCCGGGAAACTGTCCTTCAACCCCTTCTGCAACTCGTCATCCTTCGCCTTGTCACGGCGGATGTTCCGCTTGGGATCTTGCGCGTGTTTGTCCGGCGGGGCGGGATCAAATTTCTCGGTCATTCTATTCTTATCCTATTCTGGCGGGAGATTGGGAAAGCTCCTCTGCTGCACTCTGTTCCTCCGATCGGCGCGCCCGATCTCAAGGTTGTGTCCATCACCTTTGTCGTCGTTGGTTCAGCAGTTTTTGCATATCTTTTTGACGGTCTGGTCGGCTTTGCTGTTCTCCTGATCGATCTTGGCGTCACTATCGTGTTGATCGGTGGTCGTCGGCCGACCGATGCCGCCCGCGGCGGCTCCCTGTGTATTGGTCGCAGGCGTTCCTGATGAAGTTGCGGTTCCGGCAGCATTGGTGCCAGGGCTTGCTGCGTTGGTGCTGTTTCCGTTGACCGCCCCCTGATCGCCCCCGGATTGAGCGCCGGCCGGACCGTTGGAGATCCCGGTTATCGCATTGGTGGTGCCGGTGGTTGGATTTGTATTTGCATTTGGAGCAGTAGCCGATGGGCTTACGGTCCCGCCTGAGTTCGCAGCGCCCGCTGCTCCTGTAGCGGACGGAGATGCCGCAGTCGAACCACCTGCACCTGCAGAGGACGACGCACCGCCAGCGCCTCCACCGGCAGACGCGCCGCCACCGCCACCACCGCTGCCACCTCCACCGCCCCCACCTTGAGCGAACGCTGCGCAGGGGATGACGAGAGCTAAGACAACTGCAATGCCGGAGTGTTTCATGGCGCGGCTCCTTTCGCGACCAAGCCACACATCTGCGTTTCGTTCCTAGGCGTTTGTGGAGCCGTTTCCGTCGGCCGACGTCGAGTAAGGGCCAAGTCGGTCGTGCAAAGGTGCAGCATCAGTTCTGGAGGGATACGCCCTACACTTTTGGGGGGCGGGCTCCCCAGCAGGGGGTGATGGCCGGCAACCGAACTATAGGCGAGACCAGACGTTATCGACAAATGTCAGACGCTTTCGATTACTTTCGGGCTTACGCTGTCCGAGCTCTTTGCAAGGCGAGATCAATGCCGAGGCGGAGGACGAAGCATCTGCAGCTGGTGGTCGGCCGGATCTACAACCTCCTCAAGAAGGAAGCGGCCTACGGTCCAAATATCCAGCACCTTGAGGACTTCCGCACAGCTCAGAAGCTCGAGAGCTCTCTCGATGGGCGGCCAAGTGACAGGCCAAGCGGTCGCCTTGCTCCCGCGACGCCGCAAGGCATGGAGCGGGAGGCTCGTTGAATGCCTTCGCTCGACGCTCGCGGTGTGGCAGGTCTCCTGCGAGAGTACGCGCAGCGCACCGCACTGCGAGGCGGCAACCCCTATCCGTCGAAGGCCTATTCGAGAGCCGCCGACAGCCTGGCGGCTCTTGCCGTCCCTCTCGACGTGCTCGTCGCCGAAGACCGATTGACGGAGATCCCCGGGGTCGGTGATGCGATCGCCGACATCGTCACCAAGCTCCACAAGACGGGCAGCCATCCGAGCCTCGAAAAGCTGCGGAAGGAGATACCCGCTGGTGTGCTCGAGATGCTCGCTGTGCCCGGCCTTCGTCCGGAGAAGGTGCTGCGGCTCTACCAAGGTCTTGGCATCGCGTCCCTCGACGTGCGTCACCCCGGCTACGGATTCGCGGATCACAAGGGTTACCCGGTGCCGGCGCATTATGAGGCGCTCGCCAGGCTTGGCGCATGCGCAGCTCACCGGAGATCGTTCGGACCTGTACGCAAGGCTCTCGGGTTGCCGCCGCTGCCGCCGTGGCCTTCGGCATCCGAGCGCGACGCCGGCTGATCAGGGCGTACCCTCGCGGCGTCATGTTCGCGACCACTTCTTTTCGCGAACGACGTCCTTGGCGTTCTTGTCGGACCGCAGGCCGAGATAGACCGGCTGGCGCAGCTCGCCTTTGCTGGTCCACTCCGCAAACTTCACTTCCGCAACCAGCGAAGGGCGCACCCAGGTCGTGACTTGCTCATCCTTCACCTTGGCAAGAAAGGGCGACTTGGCTGTTTTGAGCCTCATGAGTTTGCCGTGAAGCTCTTCAAGAACCTGGTGGCTGAAGCCGGTGCCGACGTGGCCGATGTACCGCCATGCCTCATCTTCGCGTACCGCCAGCACGAGGGCGCCGAAGAAGGGCCGGGTTCGCCTCGGCGCCGTGAAGCCGGCGATCACGACCTCCTGCCGCTGCGCGGTCTTCACCTTCAGCCAATCGGCGGTCCGGCGTCCGGACGCGTATGGGCTGTCGGCGCGCTTGGCCATGATGCCTTCGAGATGTCTCCGCTCGGCTTCTGCGAAGAACTTCGTTCCCTTGCCTTTGCGGTGGTTGCTGAACGCGATCAGCTTGTGGCGGGGCAGGACGGCCTTAAGCCGCTGCTTGCGCTCGAGGAGCGGCAGCGCGCGCAGGTCCTCGCCGTCTGCGAACATAAGGTCGAACGCGCAGTACAAAAGCTTGGCCTTGTGGCGAAGGGCGTTTTGAAGCAACTGGAAATGGGATGCACCGTCCCTTCCCGATCGCGACGAGCTCGCCATCGATCACGGCGTCCGCCTTCACGTCCTCAAGTGCTTTCGCGACCTCGACGTAGGAGCGGCTGATGATCTTCCCGTTGCGGCTGTAGAGCGCGACCCGACCACGCCGGATTTCCGCGACCATGCGGAAACCATCGAATTTGTCCTCGAAGACCCAATTGGGATCGTCGAACGGTGAATCGGTCAGCGTGGCCAGCATGGGCTGCAGGCGATAAGGCAGGGTCGATTTTCGGGCCATGGCCGGGTCCTTCTACATAGCGGGCAAGGCCCGAAGCGAGCAGGACGGAAGCCGAACCTGCGCGGCATCGCCCGCCGCGACCAGTCCGCCGGCTCGAACCACGCCCAGCACCCCGGATTTGAATGGAGGGCCCGTTTCCGCCGACGAGAGCACGTGCCGTTTAAGGCCCGCTTGGAAGCGGTCGATGAGGACACAGGGCGTCCGGAGACCGGTCAACTCGACGATGGCCGTGGGCCCCAGTTCGATGAAAGTGCCGAGCGGCATTCGCTCCAGATCCAGGCCGGCAGTGGTGACGTTCTCGCCGAGGTCTCCCGCTGCGATTGAGAAGCCAGCTTTGCCGAGGTACGCGAACAGCTCGGAGGGGATCAGGTGGACCTGCCTGAGATTGGGCAGGCGGGGTCGTCGGCGGGCGAGAAAGCGGTGCCGGACGAACGCCCCGGCGTGGGCGTCTCCTTCCACGCCATGGCCTTCCACCAACGCAATGCAGTCCCGGGTCGGTTTGCTGAAGTGGTGCCCGCGGTGGGCGGCGACAGCCACTACCCTTCCCTCGAGCGAGAGATCGTGTCCCTGCGGCATCAGGCGGCCCGGGCGAGCGAGCGCCGCCTCTGGCGGAGGTAGCGCGTGATCTCCGGAAGCGTCATCGCGTTCAGGACCCGTTCGGGAGGGACACCGCCCTTGCGGGCCATCAGCACGCCCCAGTGCATGTGGTCGAGCTCGGGGATGGAATGGATACCCGCCCAATAGATATTGATCGCGTCGATCTCCTCGACCTCGACGAACGCCACACACCAACACTCTGCCTTTTCCTTGATCTCTTTCGCGAGTTCTTCGCGTGCCGCGGCGTCGAGTTTTTTCGAGTCGTCGATTCCGACGATCCGCGTGCCGGGCTTCAGGATCACGGCGCCAGCGGAGACGGGCCCGGCGAGAGGGCTCATTCCGGCCTCGTCCACGCCTGCCACGGCAGGTTGGCCACTTTCCCAAAGAGAGGTCTCGAAGCGGAGCATCTTGCGGAGCCGCTGCCCTTCGGACCTGTTTTCGAAGCGCCGTTTATCGATTGCAGCCAGGATGGCGCGAGCTCCCGCGCGGGTGTCGGCCCGCAAGATCTGCTCGACGCTGGCCTCGAGCGGTCTTTTCTCGACGACATAGCGCTGACGCAACAGATCGAGTGAATACTGGAACATCGCGGCCTTCGAAGACTGACTGTAGAGTAGCGTGTCGATGAACTTTGTGGCGATTGCCCTCGCCCTTTCGCGCGCCACGCGACGACGTTCACGTCGTTCGCGGCGCCGCTTGGCCCGATCGGCGGGCTGTCGCAGCGGAGGAACGGGCGTCGGCGAAGACACGATCGTCTGCTCAACTGAAAGCGCGTGGAAGTTCGCAGCGGAGCGGGCTTCCATGAATTCGAGCACTGTCCGTCCCTTGGACGTGATCTAGCAGCCGCCGCTGATGCGTTCGACCAACGCTTGTGACCAGATGTCGAGATCCGGGACCGTGCCGCGAGCCGCCTGGTCCGGTCCGCCCAGTCGCGTCCGCTGGTCGCCAAAATGGCCATGTCGCACTGAGGTCCTCCATCACGGCGAAGCCTCCGGATAGCTCACCAGGATCTTGAGGACGGTCACCTGGACATTCACGCCCGCCTCGACCGCTCAGCGCCACATCGTGGGCGCGCGGGAGAGGACGTCGCGGCCAACTTGCCTGAGCTCCTCCGGAGAGACTTCTCCCTTGGTCGCGGCTTCCAGGATCTTCGAAGCCACGTGAGTCCGTGCTTCAATCTCGTAGTGCGAGACGCTTTCGCAGACTCCCTCGAGGACCGCGCGCAAAAGCGCGGTGGTTGCCGAGTCGAACATGAAATGCCCCTGAAGGGAAAATTCAATCTTAGCCGAATTGCCGACTTGGGATTCATGTATGTTAAGCGCTAGGAAATAGGGAAGCGGCGGCGAGCGTGTGAGATGGAGGATCGTCTCGCGGGCAACTCCAAGGATTGGGGGTTGGCGTGGCACGTCGGCTTCCACACTAGCTGCAGACTTCGCGCTTGTTGCAGTCGACGGGCGCTAGTGACCGTGAAGCTCGCCGACAACGCGTCGTGCGGCGCGTGATCCGCTCTCCGGGAAATCAGGTACCTGCAAACGGCGGCGAGTGCTTTGACGCGGTCGGGCCAAACGGCGCAACGATGTCGGCTGAACGCGCGCCCCAATCGAAGCCGGCGAGAATCGCTTTGTCGATCGTCAGCGCATCATGAAGGCGGTAAGGTCGATCGCAAGCGCCGATGGTTGGGCCGTTCCGGAAAGTCTCGTTGGAAAGAAAGCGCGTCGGGCCGTAACCACGCAAATAGGGCACCAGCACGCGATAGCCGGGCGCCGCCAGCATCGGTGGGCCATCGGTCGGACCGGCCTCTTCATAAGCGGCGTCCAGGATGCCTTCGTTGGTGTGCTTCAGAAGAGTCCGCCGGTTGGCACGAGAGGCGCTGCCGGTTGCCTTGCAATTACCGGTGTTACGGCGCCACCTTCGTGACCTTTTACGAGTGGTACCCTGAGACGGTGGTCGATGCCAGTTTGCGCACGTTCAGCTGTAAGGCGGGGCCACGGCCCCCAGCACTATGGCCGCGCATTCCTGATCAGATGACCGCCTCGACGTCCAATTGTCGGCCGTACTTCGGTGTGCAGTGCCCAGCTGCTGCTTGTGACACCGAATCCTGGCTAACCGAGCTCCAACAGCCTCAATGGACGGTCTCAGAGCTGGATGGATCTCTCCTGACCTATCGGGTCTGGGCCAAGCTATACTAGACAGGTGGTCTCCATTGAGAGATCATCCAGCTTGAGGCAGACCTGGGCGCATCATGGACGTCAAAGGTTGGTTGCGGAGACTCGGCCTCGAGCAATATGAGGCGACATTCCGCCAGAATGAGATCGACGACACGGTCCTGCCGAGTCTGACGGCCGAGGACTTGAAGGATCTCGGTGTCGGATCAGTAGGAAACCGCCGAAAGCTGCTCGACGCGATCGCGGCCTTGCGCGGTGAAGCGAGCATCCCAACGCCGCTATCTGGCGCTCCTCGGCTAGCCAAAGAAGCGGCCCAAGATACCGCCGAGCGCCGCCAGATCACTGTGATGTTCTCGGACCTCGTGGACTCGACGGCGCTCTCCGCCCGCATGGACCCTGAGGACCTTCGGGAGATAATTTCGGCTTATCAGCGCTGCGTCGCCGAGAACGTGCGCCGCTTTGGAGGGTTTGTCGCCAGATATCTGGGTGATGGCGCATTGATCTATTTCGGCTACCCGCAGGCTCATGAGGATGACGCTGAGCGTGCAGTGCGGGCCGCCCTCGCATTGATTGATGCACTTGCATTGCTACCAGCACCAGCGCGCTTGCTGGTGCGGATTGGCGCCGCCACTGGAACGGTAGTAGTCGGGGATATTGTCGGGTCAGGCCAAGAGCAGAGGCACGAGATTATCGGCGAGACGCCAAACCTAGCGGCACGCCTCCAAACACTCGCCGCGCCCAACACACTGGTCATCGCTGAAAGCACCCGTCGGCTTCTTGGTAATCTCTTTGAGCTGCAGGATCTTGGGTCACGAGAACTCAAGGGTATCCCGGGGACGGTACGGGCGTTCGCGGTCGTGTGTGCAAGTGCTGTCGAGAGCCGCTTCGAGGCGATGCATCCGGGCACCCTGAATTCCCTGGTTGGACGGCAGGAAGAGCTTCAACAGCTCCTGCAATCCTGGACACGGGCCAAGAGCGGCGAAGGACAGGTGGTGCTGCTTTCTGGTGAAGCCGGAATCGGCAAATCACGCCTCACCGCAGCGTTGCTGGAAGAGCTCGCAGGAGAGCCGCACACGTCCCTGCGCCATTTTTGCTCGCCTCAGCACACCGACAGCGCGCTTCGTCCCTTCATCGTTCAAATCGAGCGCGCCGCCGGGATCCAATCGCGCGATACCATCTCTGAACGACTGGACAAAATTGGCCAAGCCTTCGCGACCAGCGCGAAGGCGACAAGAGCAGTTCCACTAATCGCAGCGCTGCTTTCCATTCCCACCACCGGGCACTATCCGGCCTTCAAGTTGACACCAAAACAGCAGCGACGGCAGACCTTCGCAGCGCTTTTAGATCACCTGGAGTTTCTATCGGAAAAGACGCCTCTTCTTTGGATCTTTGAGGACGCTCAATGGGCCGATGCCAGCTCAATGGAGTTGATTGACCTAGCTGTAGATCGTCTACGTCATCTGCAGATTCTTGCCGTTCTCACGTCGAGGCCGGAATTTCATGCGCCGTGGGAAGGTCTATCGAACGTCACGGCCTTGACTCTCGCTCGTCTAGAGCGCTCCCACGTGGAAGAAATCATCTCACAGGTATCTGCCGGAGCTCTACTGGCGCCTGAGGTCGTTGATCAGATCGTCGCCAAGACTGACGGGAATCCGTTGTTTATCGAAGAATTAACTAAGGCAGTACTCGAGGGCGGTATGCCGGCCGAAAGTGGCAAGGGTATCGCCCCATTGGCCATACCAACAACTTTGCGCGACTCGCTCATGGCAAGGCTCGACCACCTTGCAGCTGTGAAGGAGATTGCCCAGCTGGGTGCTGCGATCGGACGCGAATTTTCTTACTCGTTACTGCGCGCTTTGACCAGGCACGATGATGCGACGTTGAGAAACGGTCTCTTCCAGCTAGAGCAAGCACAGCTTATCTTTCGCCGCGGCGAGATGCCGGACGCGATCTACATCTTCAAACACGCGCTCATCCAAGATGCTGCATATGAGAGCCTGCTCAAGGGGCGGCGGCAAACTATCCACCAGAACATTGCCGAAGCCTTGCGCGATCATTTCCCAACGGCCATCGACACCCAACCGGAGGTCATAGCCCACCATTTTTCAAACGCAGGGCTCAATGAAGTTGCCGCTGAATGGTGGGGAAAAGCGGGAGAATTCGCGACGCGCCGCTCAGCTTATAGCGAAGCAATCGATCACTACAGAAAATCATTGAAGTTGTACGCGGCGTTGCATGACAGCCCGAGCTTCGATTGCGGCGACTGCGGGTCCATACCGCCTACGCTTACGCCCTGTTTCATGGTCGAGGGACCGGTCTAACCGAGACAGTCACGGTTTTTGCCGAAGCACGAGCACTAGCGGCTTCAGTCGAAGAAATTTCCGCAAGATTCCCCGCTTACTTTGGCATGTGGGCGGGAAGCTTTTCGCGCGCGGATCTTGCACCCATGGAGGAGGTTGCCGAGGCATTTTTATCCGACGTGCAAAGTGTTTCGACGCCTGGCGAAGTCGGCGTGGCGCACTGCGTGTTCGGAGTGACGCAATGGTTCCGGGGCGATTACCCCGCCGCACGCATGCATCTCGAGAGAGCCGTAGACGTGTACGATCGCAATAGAGACTCTGCTCTTGCCGAGGTGTTTGGTTACGATCCCGGCGTAATCGCCATGTCGCGCCTCGCCACGGTGCTTTGGCCGATGGGGGAGGTCCGTCAGGCTGAGCGCATCATGCAGCAGGCCCTTACCCTTTCTAAAGAGATTGGGCACGTTCCGAGCGTTATGGTGTCGCATCACGTTGCGTGCATCCTCGCGAGTATGCGGCGCAATGAGATCGACGTCAGGTCGCATGCCAAGACCATTCTGGACCTCGCCCGCGAACATAGTGTTCCCGTACGCATAGCAGACAGCACATTCTTCTTCGGCTGGTCCCGCTGGCACGGAGGTGATCCCGATGGTGAGGCCGGAGTCCGTGATGGCCTGTCGATGTTGAGGAGGTTGCAGTATCGTCTGCTCGAGCCATTGATTCAGACATTGCTCTCAGAGTTAGAGACGCAATCTGGTCGGACGGACATCGGGCTCAAGCTCCTCGACGAGCAACTCGCAGAGACTCACCGGAGCGGCGAGCGCTGGTTTGATTCAGAGATGCATCGAATCCGGGCCAAGTTTTTGTTACGTGGTGGAGGGTCCCACAATGCTGAGGCAGAAAGAGCTCTCATAAAAGCAATTGAAATTGCCCGGATTCAAAAAACAAGAACTTTTGAGCTTCTCGCCACGATCTCGCTGGCACGGCTCTATCGAGCAACAGACCGAGATCGCGCTGCGCGCGAGCTGCTTCTTGCACTGTCCAGCCAAAGAATCGGCCACGAAGTACCTGAATTTGAGCAGGTACAACGCATGCTGGACGTGCCGCCTGCGTGATCGAAAGCCGTCTTTGAGGTTGGATCGCACCATAGCTCACATGGTGCCATCTCCAGCCTATCAGGCCGCCGGGATCGCTGGCATCGCAGACGTTCTGCGCCGAAGGAATCCAGCCCGCGCTTTTGCTCTGCGGCGGGGTGCAGGTTGCGAGCTCGGTCGCCTGCGGGCTGGCGCCGACCGCGGGTGCGCTCGGCATCATGCCCGCGGCCATTGCGATCGTGTCATCACGGTTGGGGTGGGCGCGCTTCATGCCGCCTCGATCATCGCTCGTCGGCGGCTTGCCGACGCGACCTCAGAGCGTTAAACCACTTCCGCGCAATCTTCGGCGTACCGCGGGCACGTACCGCGCGCAGCCCAAGCACTTGCGAAATAAGTGCGAGGACCATCGGGAGATCCGTCGAGATAGGCAAGACGCAGCGCCTTCTTGAATTGTCTTTTACTCACGTCGAACGCCGCCACATAAGTCGCGAACATACCGTCGCCACCGTCTAAGGGAGTCCAAAAATCATCAAAGTTGACAAAGTTCATCGTGATTGTGAGCGCGGTTTCCTGCACATTTTGGAGCCCTGCGTGCTTCAATTCACCTGCGATACCTCCTTGACGAGTAATGGGCCGAGACAAGGCCTTGGCGCGCAAATATGCCGCTTTCGCATCGAGGACGGCTGCCGTGTCCCAAAACATGCGGCCGAAGACGAGACCACCGCGCAAGTCCCACATGCAGGCTGAAACCGTTCCGCCGGGTCTCGTCACGCGCACCATTTCGCGTATCGCGCGTTGCGGCTCCGGGATGAACGCTAGCACCAGCATCGATAGTGTGAGATCAAAGGTGTTATCGGCAAACGGAATGTTGCACGCATCTGCCGTCTGGAAATTAATGCGGGGGTCTGCTTCCCTTGCCTTGGCGTAGGCAATATAGGAATCCGAAAGATCGAGCGCCTCGATGGACGTGAACCCGGGGTTCCTTGCAAGCTCCACGGCGAGGTGGCCAGTTCCGCAGCCCACGTCAAGCACTCTTCCTTTCGCAGAAGACGCTGCGAATGCTATGAAGAAGGGGGCGAGCATCCGGCTGTGGCGCCCCATTTGCAACTCGTACCGTTCGCCGCTCGAAGGTGGGAACGTCGAGTTTCTGATATCGAGCCGATATGGCGCGGTTGTCACGAGTAACGCTCGCCAATATTGAAAATGACGTACATGACCACCCGGCTTTTCGCGGCCGCCAGAAGGTGATCTATCCGACGAATTGGAAAGTCGCTCGTTTCGTCCCGACCACCACGGCGGCTAACGGTAGCCCGTCGTGCCATGCTGGAGGCGATGAAACACTCGAAGTACGAAAAGGCAGCCTGTTCAGCGACGTTTCGATTTTCGCTCGGCGACTTTGATCGAGCGATCGAGTTCCTTAAGCGCTCGACTCGCTTCTTCTAGTTGCGATTGGAGAGCTTTTCTTTCTCGCTGCAGACCTTTCACCAGAGCCTTCCGTTTGGCTTCGGTTAGATTGTCCAGATCGACCAAATCTATAAGAAAAGCACACATTGCTTCGCCTCTCTCTATCAAGTTCAATCAACTAGCACACTCAACCTCCCACGACTGAGTGTCGACGCTCTCCAGTGGATAATCAAGCCTGAGCCGCCCGAGCTCTTTACTACCGGCATCGAAGTTGGCCAGGAGTGCCAATCGCGACGGCCAGAACGGCAGCGCGCATTCAAAAATCACACAGTCTGCCAAGCTCCCTGTCAGGGTTTGCTACTGCTTTGGCTACGACAGCCAGGTAATCCGCAATCCAGTCCCGGTCGGCGTTTGGGGCGAACAAATCCTTTTTAAGCGCGCAAATTCCTTTGATACCCGTCGGGCTCTCTTGGAGAGCCATCGAAAGCCAGGCGCAATCGATCGGCATTGCAGTACGCGCTTTTTGAAAAGTGAACGGTTGCGCCGTCAAATCCCGCAACTTGGGTGACCGGCGAAACGCAACCTGAAGAACGAAATAGATTCGCACGAGTGTTGCCGGTCTCAGGTCCGTTTCCTTCGCTAATCGTGCGGCAATGACATCAAAGGGGAGCTCCTGCATTGCGTGCGCTGCAACTACCGTCTCGCGTACGCGATGGACCGCGTCGACAAAGGTTAGACTCGCGTCAATTTGCGTCCGTAGCAGCGTGGTGTTTGCAAACGGTCCGATTACGCTTTCCCTCGCGAGCTGCCCGCGATTTGCCATCAGCGTAGCCACGCAGATATCGCTGCATCCGCTTCGCAGCACCAAGAGCGTCTTGAATACCGCCAGCAAGGTCATGAACAGGGTTACACCTTGGCTACGGCAGAAGTCTCGCAGGCGTACAACCAACTCATCGGACAGCTGAAATGGTCTTTCGATAATGCGCGCCGTCAGTTCGCCAACAACGTTGATCTTGGGGGGGTTAAATAGGAGTGAGACTTTGTTCAGACGCTCCTTCCAATATGCGTACTGTTTATCTGCCGCAATGCCAGTGCACCACTGACGTTGCCAACGCGCAAACTCGGAAAACTGAAGCTCAGGCTCGGGCAGCTTCGATTTCCTGCCACTCACCGAGGCGGAATAGAGTTCGGAAAGCTCCTCCATAAAGACCACCATCGACCACCCGTCGACGATGATGTCATGCACGACAAAAAGCAGGATATGGTCGTTCGTGTCGAGCCTAAAGAGGTGCGCGCGAAATAATGGCGCTCGCGTCATGTCGATCGGTTCCAAGGTGGCTTGCTGAACTTCCAGCTTCGCTCTTGTGAGCTGGAGTTCCTTTGCTCGAGCACTTCGGGGACCCGATCGCATTGCCAAGTTCTTCATGCTCAAGATCCATTCGACATCGACGTCCGGCGCCACGACGGCGGTGGGCGCCTCATTCCGCCAATGAAATGCCGTGCGCAGGCAAGCATGCCGGCGCACCATGCTGCCAAGGCTCTGCCTTAGCGCGGGAACATCAAGTGCTCCTTGCAGCCGATAGGCGAAAGGCAGATTAAACTGCGGCAGTCCGGGGAGTTTGCGTTCGACTCGCAACATACGCTCTTGCACAATCGACACGGGTTGTGGGCCATCTGCTTTTGCGCAATCCGCCGCTTCTATAGTGGGAATGCGCCGGATCGTCTCCCCTGAACCCTTTCGTAATGTCTCAACGCGGTTCGCCAGCGCAGTAACGGTCGGCGCGCTGAAGATATCCTCGAAGGACACTTGAACCCCGAAACGCTCTTCCAGACGCAGGATCATTTGCGCCATGGCAAGTGAATCGATGCCTAGGGCAAAGATATCTTGGTCTATTTCGACCTGGTCGCTACCCAGGATTTCTGCCCAGATTCCCGCGAGTTGACACTCCAATTCCGAACGTGGGGCGACCATGTCTGCTCCACGCTGGTCGGTACTCGGCTGAATTGCCGATAACGCGGCCGCAAGTTGACCTCGATTTATCTTTCCCCCCGCGCCCTTAGGTATTTCCGAGACGATATGGATGACGCCCGGAACCTTGAATCCACTCAGAAGTTTGCGGGCGAAGTCTCGCAGCTTCTGCGCACTAACCTCGGCGTCGCGACTTAAGACTACGGCGGCAGCCACCTCGGCCCCAAGCCTCTCATGAGGTACCGGGAAAACGGCGGCGTCGATCACATCTGGATGGCTCAGCAACGCCTCCTCCACTTCGGCGGGCGCCACTTTCTGTCCTCCCTTGTGGATAATCTCTTTGATCCGACCGACGATGAAGAGATAGCCCTCTTCGTCAAAGTACCCGATGTCGCCAGTTCGAAACCAGTTTTTGCGAAATGCGGACGCGGTTGCTGCGGCATCGTTGTGGTACCGTCTGGTTATCGTGGGACCCTGCAGCTCGATTTCTCCACGTTTGCCCGCCGGCAATCGTCGCCCCTCACTATCGACAATCGCGATCTCAGGTCCTGCCGGCCGACCGACTGAACCCAGCTTTCGCCGGTGTAATGGATTTGCCGTAATTTGAGTTGCGGCCTCGGTCATGCCGTAGGTATCGATTACCGGGACGCCAAATAAGGCCTCCAATTCGCTAAGCGCGTCGCGCGCAAGAGATGTTGAGGCCGAGCGAATGAGCCTCAGGGAGGATCGGCGCGCGGCTTGTTTGTGCAGAATTGCCTCGCGCAAAATCGCCTGATGGACTGCGGGTACGGCCGTGTACCAGGTTGGTCGAAACTTTCGAAGCCAGCCAAAGAACGCTGTTGGATCAAAGCCGGGCGTGCAAACCACGCTGGAGCCGGCCGTCAAGCCGGCCAGAACACCCGAGATCAAACCGTGCCCGTGGAAGAGAGGTAATACGCTCAGAAGGCGGTCTCGCGGTCCAAGTTCTAGATTCACACCGACGTTGCGGGCTGAGAGACAGACGCTTGCGTGGGTCAGAGGCACCATCTTCGGCCGCGACGTGCTGCCGGACGTCAAAAGAATGAACGCATCGTCGGAAGAGGACGCTAACTGATCATTAGGCGGTTCTCTCTGACTAACAATATGGAATGCGCCAGCCCCCTCGCCCGGACGAGTCACAACGTCGATGATGCGTATACCCAACGAACTCGCGGCGCGACGGCAGGCCGAGGTCGGATCAGCGTGGGCCAATAGCGCTGCCACGTCCAGATCAGCGAAGTAACGCTTGTATTCATCATAGGTGAAGTCTGGGCTGAGTGGCACACATACGGCACCTACGGCAAGCGTCACCATCGCCACGGCAGCTTCGGGTCCGTTTG
Source organism: Bradyrhizobium sp. 153 (assembly GCF_023073835.1). Lineage (NCBI taxonomy): Bacteria > Pseudomonadati > Pseudomonadota > Alphaproteobacteria > Hyphomicrobiales > Nitrobacteraceae > Bradyrhizobium > Bradyrhizobium sp. 153. The sequence goes on from NZ_JADPKH010000074.1 coordinate 17,295, forward strand.
GCAAGACCACCGCGACCCTGTCGGTTCGGCTCACTCCCGCACTGCGCAACCCGCGCACGACATCATGGGTCAGCAACGACAATGCACCATATGTCATTGGGAGGCACCCGGGAGCCAATATTGCGTATCGGTCGGGCGCCTGTCGTCCGTGATGTAAGAGGAGGTCGTAGAGACAAGCAAACGTCGTCGTAGTTACGCTCTCCCGCGAAGCTATATCCTTTACCTTCTCAATGAACTTCGACAAACCCGCCTCCATTTCAGATGGACGACTAGTTCGTGTCTATGAATACCTGGATCTCGAATCACTGCTCGAACTAAAGCGGCATTTTGAAATCGGCCGCAGAGTAAAAGTCCTTCGAAACGGCGCGATGCGCAATACAGTCGCTCAAGCCACCAATTTCCACTCCGACTCCGCCTCTGGATGACAGAGGATATATCATTCATGGCCCAAAGACACCCCATAGTTGGGTGCCGTTTTGCCCCTCGACCTCTGGCACAGCCAGTTCATCCGAACTCGCCAAGAGTTGACAGCGAGGAATCGCAGCGGCCGTAGTCCATACGTGAGAGGCCGCGAATGATATCTCGGGCGCGTGCTAGTCCCCTACGGAAGCGCAAGAGTTGGTCGTGCTCACGATTGCACTGCGAAAAGAACTCGCGGACGAGGACAGTCGATAGCGCTGACCAAATCGCCCGGGCGCACATGCTTCACCAATACCTGCGGCTTGCACCTTCGGACGATGCTTGCGAATTAATCCAGCGTCTGACAAATCTGTTTGAAGGTTAAAGGAATACGGTATAGTCTTGTGAGATCAAGCTTCGATGAAAATTTGAAGTGTCGTCTGGTTGGCGGGATCACATGAACGAGCCCGCAGCATGGCACTTGGCCCAGAGACCATCCGTCATGTCATCTCCTAGCAAGATTGCGCTCTTCATCGATGGAGCCAATCTCTACGCCACTGCCAAGTCGCTCAACTTCGATATCGATTACAAGCGGCTGCTGAGTGAGTTTCAAAGTCGCGGGACGCTGCTGAAAGCGTTTTACTACACGGCCGTTATCGAGGATCAGGAATTCTCGTCGATCCGCCCGCTGATCGACTGGCTGGACTACAACGGCTATAGCGTCGTCACCAAGGCCACCAAGGAGTTCATCGACGCTTCTGGCCGCCGCAAGGTCAAGGGCAACATGGACATCGAGCTTGCAGTTGATGCCATGGAGCTCGCAGGGCACATGGACGAGATGGTGCTGTTCTCGGGTGATGGAGACTTCCGCTCACTGGTTGCAGCAGTGCAGCGGCGCGGAGTCCGCGTTACCGTGGTGTCCACCATCGCGGGTCAGCCGACAATGATCGCCGACGAGCTGCGCCGTCAGGCCGACGTGTTCACCGATCTTACGGAACTCAAAGGTAAGGTTGGTCGGAATCCGTCTGAAAGGCCCGCACTCCGTGAGCGCGAGTCGCGCTATCGCCCGCACGCGGTCCTAGAGCGTGAGACCACCCCAGGCCTCAAGGGAAATGATAGTGTGCTCGAGGACTGAGACTGCTCGTGTGATCCCGAGGCTGCTATGACCGTGGCCCTGGTCTTCTGAAGCGCAAAATGACCGCGCGCCGAAGCGAGCGGCTCGAGCTTAATATCGAGAGCATGCCGAGCATGATCAGCAGTACGCCGACCAACTTGCCGTCCGACTCGCCGCCTCGTTCTCGGCGAAGCGTGGGCCGACTGGAACATTCTGAAGTTCGCACGAAGTCGCCACATGGTCGTGCGGATCGACTCCATCTTGCGTTGGGGGCAATCGCTAATAGTTGCAACAGTGGGTGGACTGATCCGTAGGCCGAGGTTAGGCATGAATGCCCTCCCAATCATGGATTGCCAGCGCCACGAATCTACTCCTGTTCGGTCCATACGTGGAAAATAGCTGGATTTGAAAGCTAGCCCCGTCTCCGTGGTGGGCCCGCAATGCACCTGATGGGCAGACGCTGCCGGCCCGGTATACGCTCCGCAACGCACCTAGGTTGTATTTGCATTTCTTCTTCGACGTTGCTTTTCTCGTGTCTTTTGCAAAAGAGCGCTTATTTGGTCTCTGGGCGCGTGAGGGTTCTTTGAGTGCTTTTCTGGTACGGTAGAGAAGCCAACAGCTGAAACAGCGCTCGCGCAGCCTTATATCTCGCCTCGGCACGACTGCGCTCTCGGCCATTGAGTAAGCACTCCCCTGCGCTTGTCCGAATAAACCATCCCCAGCGTCGTCCCTTGCGTTGAACGTCGATATCAAAGGTTGGCAGAACACTTGGTCGACAGGAGTTGTGTACGTAATTGTTCACGATACGCGCTCAATGAAAGGCGGAAGTCTTTTTTCTTACGGACGCCGTGAACAGCGGACCAGCCCGCATTGCCACAATGCCTAGAGGTGCAATCGCGACATGGCCTGTAGGAGGCTGGCCAACTTCCATGATGGTCATTTTGCTACCTTGCGAAAGTGGGGACCACACGGCGGCCAACCCCTTGATAATGCAAAACTCCTGAGGCAGCATGGCCCAATTGGGCTATGCTTTTCGAGGTGCTGCGGCACATTCCAGGAACGTCGGAATGGTAGATGGAACCGATTGATCTGCACCGACTAAGCGGCGTTTTGGCCGCCGCCGCGATCGATCCCTCTCTCTGGACATACGCATTGGAGACAGCGGCGGAATGCACCGGCTCGTATGGTGCGGTACTGTTACCAGTCGTCGGAGCATTGCCAATCGTTGCTGCAACTCCTTCAATGGAACGTAGCGCAAATGTTTACGTCAAGGATGGATGGCAAACCCGCGATGAGCGCTACCGCGGGAAGGCCACGTTCCTGGCGAATGGGGTGGCAACGGACGACGACTGCATGCCATTAGACGAACGCAAGCGTTCGCCATTCTATCAGGAATTCCTTCGGGCCTGTAATCTCAGCGGTTGGGCAGGCGTCAGGATTGGCCGGGGGGATCTGGTATGGAATTTGAGTCTGCAAAGGACTCCGGACCAAGACACCTACTCCGCAAGTGAACTACGAGCTCTTTCCAATCTGGCCAACAGCTTGGATTCGGTCGTTCAGACATCCGCAGCGCTAGGCATGGCAAAAGGCGAATCCGCGCTAAACGCCTTCGATTTCTCTGATCGCGCGGCACTGCTGCTGGACCGATCGGGCCAGGTGGTTCGGGTCAATTCAGCTGCGGAGCGATTAATCGGAATGGATCTGCAGATTTCAGCAGGGCGCATTCGCTGCCAGGACCCGAAATCAAATGAACTCCTACATAACGCCATCAGAGCTATGTTCTGGAGCCTTGAAGCCTTCACTAGCGCACCCATAGTTCTGCAAAAAGTTTCAGGTGGCCGACTCGTCATCTACCCAATGAGGCTTTCTGGTCTAACTGACTCTCCCCTTTCTCTCTTCCACGCAGTATTAGTTATCTCCGACACTGACCTGCAGCAGTCAGCGGGTATGAAGACTCTGCGCGAGGTCTTCGAGCTAACGGACGCAGAATCGCGGCTGGCAGTAGCTCTTGGGAGCGGCAAGAACTTGGACAGTTTTGCGGCAGAGCGAGGACTTTCTAAGCAGACCCTGCGCAATCAATTAAAGTATGTTTTTATGAAGACAGGGACAATCGCCAAGCTGAGTTGGTGATGATGTTGTCGAACCTCGTTCCGAAGAAGTGACGACGCGATCCCTCATGAATGTGCGATGCCGCTAATTCGACCTTTACAGTAGCGCGATTCAGAACCCAGTAGTTCTACACCAAAGGCGAGTCGCAAGATGGACATCGAGCTCGCGGTGAACGCAATGGAGCTCGCCGAGCACATCGACGAGATAGTCCTGTTCTCCGGTGACAGCGACTTCCGTTCCATGGTCGCGGCGGTGCGGCGCCGCGGCGCGCGCGGCACGGCGATCTCCACCATTGCCAGCCAGAACCCCATGATCGCTGACGAACTGCGCCGCCAGGGCGACGTCTTCACCGACCTCGTCGAGCTTCAATCCAAGCTCGGCCGCGATCCGTCCGAACGGCCGCTCCCCCGGGAACTGCAACGCGCCTGACAAAAACCGGAGCGGACGCATATCGAGCAACGGCACCGCCGGCAGCGTTTCATTATCAATGAAATCCCAGTTGCACTTAGCCTGGCAATGACCGTGCCAAGGATTGTGACGGCCCGCCGGTTCACGCTGGCGGCCTTCGCACCTGCTTCTCTTCTCCCAAACTAAGGCGATTTGGTGGGGGCGGCACCTGCGGGCGCGGAGTATCGATCGGCTGGTCTGGAGAGGAATCACTTCCTCTATTTTCCTCCTTGACGAGGGCGCCAATGCAGCCGATCGCTACTAGCAGCGCTCCTACGATCATGAGCCAGTGCGGCAACTTAAAGGTTGCAAAAAGAGATAGCCACACAGTCTCCGCCACTTTTCTACTCCTTCACTGGTTCTGGCGGTTCTTCAGCGCTGCTTCAGCCTCCAAGAGGAGCGCTATCGTCCAGTCGGTGCCGCTGCACGAAAGCAGGCGCGCTTGTCGTCCCGGTTCCCCTCCGGCACGGACTCCAATCATTCCGGGCTCTCTTCCCTCCCCTTCGGGAACGACCGACCCGTTGGGCCGTTCGACTGCGTACCGGATGCCATCCCTTATGAGCCACCAGTGAGTGTACTTCTCGTCGAGGACGATCCTCTGATCCGCGAATTCGTGGTCGAAGCACTGCGGGAGGCAGGATATCACGTGATCCACGCGAGCACTGGTGAGGAGGCGCTGGCCTGGTGCAAGCGGCACGTCGCCGACGTGCTGGTCACAGACGTTAGGCTGCCCGGACAAGTCGATGGGTGGCAGATCGCGGAGCGCTGCCGAGAGCAGGATCCGGAACTGCCGGTCATCTACGCGACAGGCTTCTCGCCCGCCACACCACGCCCCGTCCCGGGCAGCCGCATCGTGAGGAAGCCCTTCCATCCGGGAGAGATCGTCAGGATGATCAGGGAGCTCGGCGACGAAAAGGGGCCGTCGCCGGGTTAGCCGGTCTACTCGCGACCGAGCCTTACCCGCGCCAGCCGTAGCTGGACCGACGTCGGGTCGTTGCTTCGGCGCACCACGACCTTCTTGCGGAATTATCCTTTCGGTGGGCCAATTCCTCGACGGCCCGAGCGCAGATCTCAGCGGGGTCTTTGAGGCCGGTCTGACCGATTTCGATTACCTTCTTGGCAATCAGTTCGGTGAGAGGGTCGTTGCGATCCTGTACGCCAATCATGCGCAGAGCCTGTTCGTAGGCCCTCGAAAGCCGCGCAATCTCTTCAGGTCCGAGAGGCGAGTTTTGAAGTATCCGGGAGATGGCCACTTGGTGTCCCCCGCTGGACCCAGCGTAGCACCGATCTGCTGACAGAGAATTGTGCCTTAGTAGCCAATTTTGGTCTCCGCAGGGTGCCGAAGGAAAGAGAGCACGCGCGACGGGCCGCAACGGACTTTCAGGGAGACACGATTCTTAGAGGCGCGGAGGAACGATAGCCCGAGTGCAAGGTTTTCCCGACGCCCCTGCCCCAAGGGGCGAACCCCGTACTGGCCCCAGCTCATAGCCCCCTAGCCCCCCAGGGCTGGGGCCTTCGGCTGGCGACTGCCGCGAGACGGTGGCTTCCGTGAACCCCCGCACTTCTCACCTTGCTCAGAAAGGGCTATTCGTCTGCGCCGACAGGGCCGAACTCTCGCCGCCGAGCAGCTTCAGCGCGGTCTCGATCTTGGCCATAGCGCTTGGATTTCGGCGCGCTCGTTCGGACTAGGTCGGCTTGTAGCCGCGCCCTCAGCGCTTCCTTCTGGTCATGGAGCTTCGCAACAGCGGACGTCTCATCACCAAGGAACGAACCGAATTCGAAAGGGCCGCTCGGAGAGCGGCCCTTTCCTGGTTCACCAGCTCCGGGTGCCGAAGCTGAACCCGATGCTCGGGCCACCGCCGTAGTAGCCGTAGCCGTGATCATAGTAGCCGGGCCCGCCATAGGAGCCGTAGCTCCGGCGGACCACATAGCCGTCGTCCCCGCCGTAGTAGCGCTGGACATAGCGTGGACCGCGGGTGCGATAGCAGCGGCCGTACTCGTTGCAGACCAGGCGAACCTGGTCGACGTTGGCCATCTCCGTCGACGCGACAGCAGCGGGCGCAAGAGGGGCGGCACCTGCGGACGACGCCATAATGGTCGCCGCGAGCGCTCCTAGAATCATGGTCTTCATGGGTGTTCTCCTTTGGCTGCGAGATCAATCGATCTCTTCGATGACTCGACGCTCATGGGGTTCGACGATGTACGTGTGGCTGTCGCGGTTGATGTACCGGTACTCGCGCAGGGTCGGCGCGTCCCGATAGACCTCTTCCGGAAACGCTTCGATCTCCACGCCTTCCGGCACGCGCTCACCTCGACGGATCTCGGTCCGGACCGTGCTGCCGGTCGTTTGCCGCTCGCGCTCGACGGGACGCGCCTTGGCGTGCTTGCGGATGACTTCGCGATCACGATCGCTGAACGTCGCTTTGCGCTGCTCCGTGCGCGCCGGCGCGGCCGCCGTCGAGCGACCGGAGTACGGCAGGGTCGCGACGATCTTGTAGGTCGACGGCTCGACGATCACGATCTCGTCCTTCACCAGCACGAAGTGGTAACCGCGGTACTGCGGCACGATCTCGACGACCTCGGCCGGCAGCGGCTGCAGGCGGACGTCGCGCGGAACGACCGTGCCCACCGACAGAGAGAAGTTCACGTTGGTCAGCGGCTGCACGTTCAGGTGCGAGATCGACGCGCTGATGCGGGTCCGCTGCTGGTCGTTGATGTTCACCGACGTGTTCGCGTTGGTGTTCGACGAACGATCTGCCGTGTTCTGCTGATTGGTGGGCTGCTGGGCGGTGTTGATCGAACCGCTACCCATCGGCGACTGCGCCTGATTGCTGCTTGAGGACGGCGGGTTGGCGCTCTGCGTCTGGTTGTTCATGTTGTTCGAAGGCGGATTGGTCTGCGCCTGGTTGGAAGGCGCCGTGGTCTGGTTGGACGGCTGATTGGTCTGGGCCTGGTTCGCCGAATTCTTCGCGGCCGGCGCCTGCGTGGTGTTGGTCCCGGTACCGGAATTGGACGACGGCGCAGACTGGGTCTGGGCTGAATTCGTCGCAGGACTGGTCTGCGCGGATCCCGAAGACGAATTCGAAGACGGGGTCGACGTCGAGGACGATGGCGCCGTCGAGGTGGAATCCTGCTGGCGCTGCGTCGCCGACGGATTTGAGCTCGACGAGGATTGAGCGAAGGCCGAAGTCGCGATCGCGACTGCAGCGGTCGTAGCCAAGAATAAACGCTTGTTCATCCAAAACCTCCTAAATGCGACGTCTAACAACGTCGGCTGAGACACGCAGTTCCTTCCCGGGAAAACTTGGTAACTTTCGCCGGGCGCTTCCGTATTGCTGCTGTCCCGAAATGGCGCAGGGCTGCCGGCAGGCACAACCAGAACTTCAGAAGCGCGGGCTCGTTGGCAATGACTACTTACGAGGCATTGAGGAGGACACATGAAGAAGCTGATCGTGTGCGGCGCGCTCGCCGCCTTCGCCCTCGGCACGCAGGCCGCCAGCGCCGCCGAGTTCTACATCGTTCGAGACGCGACCACTAAGAAATGTACGGTCGTTGACACCAAACCGACGACGACCACCACGACGGTCGTGGGCGACGGCGTCTACAAGACCAAGACGGAAGCCGAGTCCGCCGTGAAGACCACCAAGGTCTGCACCGAACAGTAAACGGTATCGCCAAGCCCAGCCGGGCTGGCGAGAACGTTCGGACAGCAAATGGAGGAGCAGATGCCTGTATTGATTTTGTGGGCCGTACCTGCCGTGCTCGTTGTTGGCGGCGTCGGCTATTGGTTAGTTCACATGCACTGAGCGAACGTAAGCTCGCATGAATGGCTCGCCCGCAAACGGGGCGGGCCTTTTCTTTTCGGCCAGTTTCACCGGGTGCTGTGAAAGAAAACCGGTGCTGTGAAGAAAAAGGGCCTCCGGATGGAGACCCCCAATCTCGAAGAACGTTCTGTCCGTCAGTTGTAATCCGAATACTTGAACTGCGGGAGCGCCTTGAGCTGCTCCTTGTTGCCGCTCATGACGGCGTGGTCTGGGACCCAGTCGTTGCGGTTCGTGGTGTTGGTCGAAGCCGCGCCGGTCGTGGTGGTGTCGCGCGAGCTGGTCGAGGTGCTGGTCGAGCTCGTCCGGACAGGCTCTTCAACGAACTTCAGCTTGTCCATCGAGACGGCGATGTCGTGTTCGCCCATGCCGAGAAAGCCACCGATGCCGATCACCACCGCGTTGATCTTGCCGCTCTTGTCAACGAGCAGTTCGTTGATGTCACCGAGCTTCTCGTTGGCTTCGTTGTAGACGTTCAGCCCCATTAGCTTCGAGGCGCGCCAATTGCCCTTCAGCGCCATCTTTGCATCGGCCGGTTGGGCGGTTGCCGCCGGGGCGGCGCGATCGGGCTGAGCGGATTGGGCGAACGCAGCGCCGCCGATCACCGCAGTGCCGAGCAGAGCAACGGCAAGAAAGCTTTTCATCGATATCTCCTCCAACGTGAGCCGCACCCGTTAGGTGCCGGCCCCAACGCCTGGAATTGCCACTTGTTCCTGATTTCGGAACACGGGGCTGACGGTAGGATTCGATCCCACTAGATCCCGTCCCCTATCGACGTTCGGTCGTCACGAGCCGGACGGAAACGCCCTTACCTTGGGAGCGCAGGCAGGCATCAGAGAAATGTGGCCACACCTGCTTCGAACAGTCTGCCGTGTCCGTCACCGAGTCGCGGACTTGCTGGATCTTCGGCTGCGAAGGAGGTGCTTCGTCCGCGAGAGCCGACGTCGCCTGAAGGACTAAAGCTGCTGTCGCGGAAAGGATCTTCATGGGCGTTCTCCTGATCGGCGACAACGGGCACCGTCTGCAGACGTTCCGGCCGTCGTCGAAGCGCTCCCCTCGCGAGTCCTTAGTGTGGTCGGAGTTCTGGAAAGTCCCTCACGTGTGGAGCCCTCCGCGAGCGATCAACTCGCGATACCGGTCTTCATACTCCCGCGCCATCCGGCTCGCGGCGAAACGCTCTTCGAACCGGGCTCGGACCTCTCTTCTGTCGAGCCGGACGACTTCCTTGATCGCTTCGATCGCCTGCTCCTCGTCGTCCACAATGAAGCCGGTGACGCCGTCCTCCACAACTTCCGGCACCGATCCCGAGCGGTACGCGATCACGGGCGTCCCGCACGCCATCGCCTCGATCACGACCAACCCGAAAGGCTCAGGCCAATCGATCGGAAACAGCAGAGCGGCGGCGCCGGCGAGGAACGGCTGCTTGCGGACTTCGTCCACCTCGCCGACCAGCTGGATGTTCTCACCATCGATCTCGGGCTCGAGCTTCTTCTTGAAGTAGGCCGTCTCCGCGCGAGGGATCTTGGCGGCGATCCGTAGCGGCATCCGCGCAGCGCGTGCGATGCGTATGGCCTCTTCCGGCCCCTTCTCCGCCGTCAACCGGCCGAGAAAGGCCAAGTACGAACCGGGTTCGTAGGAGGGCTGAAGCAGATGCCTGGGCAGCCCGTGCGGAATCGTCGCGATCCAGTTTGCGTCCGGAAGCGGACGGCGCTGGCTGTCGGAGATGGAGACGAAAGAAGCTTCCGGAAAACCCCCGATCACGTCGGATAGACCCGGAAGGTCGAGTCGGCCATGCGTGGTCGTCAGAAACGGCACTCCGGTCCGGCTCAGGACCGGCAGGGGCAGCCAGTCGATATGGGAGTGGATCACGTCGAATTCGCTCGCGCGCTCGGCGATGGCCTCGATCTGCAGCGCGCAGGCGGCATTCGGATCAGCCCCCCTCCGCCCCAGGCGCAGCGCGCGCGGCCACACCGCGTGGAGCTTTCCCTTCGTCTTTGAGTCCCCGCTGGCGAACAGCGTGACGTCGTGTCCGAGATCGACCAGCTCGTCCACCAGCCAGGCGATCACCCGCTCAGTGCCGCCGTAAAGCTTGGGAGGAACACTCTCGGCCAACGGCGCAAGCTGGGCGATCCGCATCGAGCTAGTCCCCCAGAACGATCCGCAAGCCGATCACGATGACCGCGGAGATGAGGAACGAGATCGCGAGCAACGTCCAGCTTGGTCTTGTGCTTCCGCGGGCTACGCGTGCGACGAGCATTTTCATGCTCCTCAACATTCGTCTCGGGGAAGCCGTTGCAGGTAGGCGATCCCGAAGCTGGCGAGCTCTTCGGTATTGCTCTCGCGCTCTTCCCATCTCCTGTGCAGATGGCGCTGCAGCAGGCAGCGTCGGCTGTCATGAGCGTCGACTTCGGGATGCCGCGCCCGATACACCGTCCAGGCGGTCTCCGTGGCGTTCTTCAAGACGGCTTCGTCAACCATGCTCACTCTCCGGAGACCGGTCCAGTCGCGGCCAACTCAAGGCACTCCGGAAAGTTTCCGGTTTTCCCGACTGTAGACGAAGAGAGGAGGTCAGGACGCTTTCGCGCGCGCTCGCGCACGCGCCGCCCGACGGCGCTGCAGGCGTTGACTTCGGCCAGCTCTTGTGGAGGCGAGAAGTCTGGACGCGGGCTCTGCGGTTGAGAGTTGTTCGACCGGAGCATCCCGTTCCGTCTGCGGCCCGGAAGACCTGTTCTCCATGAAGTCGAGTACCGTCCGGCCCTTCTCTGTGATCCGCCATCCGCCGTTCAGACGCTCGACCAGCGCCTGCGAGAAGATGTTGAGATCCGGCACGCGTGCGGCGAGCCGTTTGGTCCGCTCGGCCCAGTCGCGACCGCTCGTCGCCAGGATCGCCATGTCGCGCTTGAGGTCCGCCATGACGGCGAATCCATCGGGATAACTCACCAGGATCTTGAGCACGGTGACCTGGAAGTTCACGCCCCCGCTCCCGTTTATCCCGAGATTGTCGGCGCGTCGTGAAGCGCCTCGCGACCGATCTGCTTCAGGCTTTCCGGCGCGATGTCGCCCTTGGCGGCGGCTTCCAGAATCCTTGAAGCGACGTAGGTGCGAGCGCCGGTTTCGAAACGCGAAACGTCTTCACAGACCTCGTCGAGTACGGCGCGCAAAAGCGCCGTCGTGGCCGGATCGAACATGGGAACCCCCCAAAGGCAAGAGGTGTAGCTTACCGCAAAAAACAGCTACGGCGATTCAACATTGTTAACGGAGCTCCATCGCGTCAACGCGGGGGGTAAACTCCCGGAGATTGTCGCGACGCAGCATCGGGCCGAACCGGTCCTGCGCCGATGCCTTGTTTCAGGCTCGAAGTTTCGAGCGACGCTGCCCCGGCGCCGAGCATCCATTGCCCGCTCGCCGCCGGGTGCAGCAGAAACATTTGCCGCTTTTTCCCGTTGTCCGGCAGGGCGCGAGCAATATGAAAGGATACTCGATGAAGAAGATCGCAATGTCGGCGCTGATGGTGGGCGCTCTTGGTCTGGCCTCGGTGGCCACGACGTCTCCTGCCGAGGCTCACTGGCGAGGTGGCTGGGGCGGTTGGGGCCCGGGCATAGCCGGCGGCCTGGTTGCGGGTGCCGTGATCGGCGGGCTTGCCTCCTCCGCATACGCTGCGGGACCCGGCTATGGCTACTACGGCGGCCCGGCCTACTATGGAGCAGGCTATTACGGCGGGCCCTACGCCGTCGACTACGGGTACGACGAGCCGTATCGTTGGGGCGGCGGCTACACCACCACCTACTACACGGCGCCCGTCTCCTACGGCTATCGGTACCGACGTGTTGTGCGGCCTGCCTACGCCGACTACCGCGGAGCCTATCCGGTCGTGCGGCACCGCTGGCATCATCACCACTGGTGAGGCCGACCAATCCGACCGCAAGGCCGCGCTCGAGCATGGCGCGGCCTTTTCCTTGGCATCGTCTGAAGATATCCCGTTCACCACCATCCGCCGGAGAATGGGTCGTGCCGCTCGAAGGCGAGATGTCGGTCGGGCGGCACCCTTTTGGACAGCTTCGCCGACCGCTTCGGATGCGGAACGGTGGCGGTGCGGGCGGGCGGTTCTCGTCTGATCTGCGCGGGAGGTGCTGCGGGAATGGCGACCATGGCTTCGCGCACTTGCTCCTGCGGTTCAGGGATCGGCTCGGCCTGCGCGATCTTCGGCTCGTCGATGCGCGGACGCGTGTCGAATACGATCTTCTCCGGAAGGCTCCTCGCCGAGCTGATCCGGATGGTCGTCCTGTCGGGGTCGGTCGCGCCCGCATGCTCGATGGGAGCCGGCAGGTACCGGCCCGCAGCGAAGAGCAGCGCCAGCAGCAAGCCGCCGACGACGACGAAGTACCGGATGATCGGCATGGACCGCCATTCGCGATGAGAAGACAGATTCTAGGCTAGACAGGTATGAGGCGGGCCGCTGAATCAGCCTCCCGCCTCAGGAGAGCTAGTCCACCTCTTGGACCACGGTGCGCGTCGACGGGTCGACCAGCATCACGCGTTCGCCGGAGTAGACATAGCGGTACTTGGTGAGCGACGGGCCCCAATCGGCCGGCACGGCCTCGAGTTCGACTTCGCGCGGCACCGGCTGACCGACCACGATCTTCTCACGGGTCTGCACCGGACGGACCTTGTGTTCGGTCACGTATGTGCGGATCTGGGTGCGGTATTCCGGCTCGATTTGCACCGCGGCGGCATGACCGGTGCCCGTGGTCGTGGTGACGACGGTGGACTGCGCCATCGCGCCCGTCGAGATCAGTGCGGCGGCCGCGCACGTCAGAATCAGCTTCTTCATGAGAATCTCCTGGCCGCCTGATGCGGCCTGCGTGAACCCGCGAATAATGGCAAGGTTCCAGAGCACAGCAGGATGATTGCCTCTTTTTCCCGGCTCGATAGTGGGAAGGAACGGCTTGGGGCAGCGCTGAACGGGCGTATCTGAAAGCGTGCTGAACGCCTGCCCTCAGCGCTGTAACCGCGGCGCTCGGTCTCGAGACTCCGCTGCGCATCACGCCCCTGACAAGCTGGACGCCATCGGCCCCGACCATCGGGGCCGATCTTAGTCAGCAGAGCGCCGACGGCGCAACGACTTGGCGCTAGGCGACCGGCACGCCGTAGTAGTCGTTGACCGCGCGTGTCGTTCCCGCGTCCCAATTCCAGCTGCTCTCGTCGGCGTATTTGGGGGCGCCGCGAAGCTGTTCCTGCGTGATGCCGGTGACGTAGCCGCCGAGGTTGGTATCGTATTTCAGCGCCTGCCAGGGCAGCGGATAGTGATCGTCGCCGATGCCAAGCAGGCCGCCGAAGCTGAGCACCGCATACGATACCTTGCCGCTGACCTTGTCGATCATGACGCGCTCGATGTAGCCGACCTTATCGCCGTCGGCCCCGTACACGTTCGTGCCTTCGACCTTGTCGCTTCCGATGAGACTGAGGGTCTCGCGATCTTCCATGGCCATGTTGACCTCCTGGGTGTTGTCTTCAGAAATCAACCGGACGACGAAGGCTCCGTTCCTGGCTTGTAGCTCCGTTCCTGGCCGAAGCCATGGCGGCGGCGTTGTCGCCGTCGTCGGCGGCCAGCCAGACCGGATGAGGCTGCCGCGACCGCTGCCCCAGGCTTGAGATTCTGCGCGATGCGGATTGCGGACGGGCCCGACCCTCTCAAGCTTGCGGATCGTGTAGTTCGGCGCTCGACCGAGCTCAGTTTCGGAGATTAGCCGGAAGGTAGGGACCGATACTAGGCGTACCCCATTGACCCTTGAGAGACCGTCGCCCGCCGTTGAACCACGGCGCCTGTCGCGGATAGCCAAAGGTCTCACGACCCGCTATTCAGAACTAGCGCTCGCGAGGATAGCCAAAGGCGGCGGCCTCTCTCGGAATCCGAGTCCATCCTCGGCGCCATCCCGAGGACGGCTTCGTCTCTAGCTGAAAGCTGTTCAGCTTGGCGCTCCGGTGCCGAAACCGGGTCCCGCGCATCAGCGCGAACTTGAAGCAGCCGGCGATCAGCATCAGATCTCTCATGGAATTCCGATGTTGCCGAGGATATCCGAGTCGGTCCGGACGGCGACCGCTAGGCCCCAGGACAGCAAGCCATGCCAGGAGATCCCCGGCGAAGGCTCGGACTCGCCAAGCTGCGCGCTGCGGCTGAATCGGATTGGCTTGAGCTAAAGACCTCGTGAAACGCGCGTATTCCCGCGACGGAGCCCAACGCCGAGGTCAGTACTATTCACCCGAGGACGATGGCAGTTATCCTGACGCCGCCTGATGAGGTCGAGACCTGGATGACCGCGCCTGTGGACGAGGTGCTTAAGCTGCAGCGGCCGCTTCAGGACGGCGCGCTCCAAATTGTCGAACGCGGCGTAAAGGGAGATCCCGCACCGGTCGCCTGGCCTGAACCAAGCTACGTCGGCTTCTGACCATGAAGCTGACATGCTCTGATGGAACAGGGCACTTCTGCTGGTGATGTATGGACCGGCCGTGCGTTGCAAGCTAAATCTGCAGAGTGGCGGTGACTGGTCTTGCGCTTCTGTATCCGGCCCTCGCGTGGAGCAGATTGCTCCTGGCCATCATGGATATCCGCGCGCGTCCGATCTCATTCTCGGATAGGCCCTCAAAGGCCAGTTGGGTCACCAGATCACGAACCGACGGCGAGACCGTTCCTCCATCTTCCTCAAATTTAACTCGCAGACCTCGGCGGGTACTACCAAGCGGCTCAACGATTAACTGAAGTCATCCCTTCGGAGCCACCGTCGCTCGCTCGCCTTAATCGGCGAGCGACGGTGGCGGAGAAGAGTGGCGGTCATCCCTTTGGTGAACCAGAGCAAGCTTATAGCGCTCATATCATACCGCTGCCGCGCCGAGACGCGTGTCGTACACACGATGTTCTACAAGCACGCTCCATGCGATGCGGGCCAGCTTGTTAGCTAGAGCTGTAGCCAGCACGTTATGGTGCAACCGTTGAGCCGCGGGGGCAAGCCAAGGTCCAAAGCTGTGCTGCATCCAATTCCTTGGCCGAAGCAGAACGACGCGGGCGGCCTGCAGGAACAGCATGCGAAGGTAGCGATTGCCGCGTTTGGTGATGCGTCCGAGAATCGTTCGATCACCTGTGGAGATCTGCTTGGGGACTAAACCCAGCCAAGCAGCAAAATCTCGGCCGCGTGTGTAGGCAGCTCCATCAGCGATCGCAGCGACGATGGCGCTCGAGATGATCGGGCCTATGCCCGGTATTGTCATCAAGTGCCGACAGGGTTCCGTGTTCTTGGAGAGCACATCAATTTCGTCAGTCACAGCCTCGATGCGATCGTCGAGGCGGCGCCAGTCTTGAGCCAGATCCTCTAGGATGCGAACCATCCGCGGTGACAGGACATCTGTGCGTTCGGCAAGGATGTCCGGCAATGCGTGGCGCAACCAGTGGACCCGTTGCCTCACCGTGATGCCGTGCTCTAGGAGAAAGCAGCGGATCTGATTGATGATCGCGGTTCGTTGTCCTACCAGGCGATAGCGCACGCGATGCAACGCCTGCAGATCGAGCTGCTCATCGGTTTTCGGCGGTACGCACCGCGTCGTGGGGCGTTGCACGGCTTCAGCGACCGCATGCGCATCTCGAAAATCATTCTTGTGGGTTTGCCGGAAAGGCTTGGCGTAGACCGGCGGCACTTGCCTCACGTCGTGGTCGAGGGCGAGCAGATCGCGGGTCACATAGTGCGTTCCCATGCCTGCCTCTATCCCGACCAAGCATGGCGGCATATTCGCCAGCCGCGACACAATTTTGGCGCGCGCTACCTTCTCGCGCAGCACGATTTCTCCTCGGGCATCGAGGCCAACTAGGTGCAGTATGTTCTTGCCCGGATCGATACCAATGGTAACGACTGCGGTGTCAAACTTGCGCGGCATGGCGTGGCTCCTTCTCCTGACTGCCCCACAAGCATGCTCGCTGGTTGGGCGGGAGCACGGCCGGTCCATCCCATTCTCGGACCTCCCGGTTGACGCATGCTGCAATTTGGGCTTCCCTGCAATTTCCGCTCACAGGTTCGCAACAAAGTGCTAGGCTCGTCCTTGTCGCGGCGGCATGGTTAGTCTGGTCGTTCGGAGGGCGCTGTGACCGAGCAGCGAGTTCAAAGGCGACTAGCGGCGATCTTGGCCGCCGATGTCGTCGGTTACTCAGCATTGATGCAACGCGCTGAGGAAGCAACATACGCCGAGTTCGAGCGGCTCAAGCGAGAACTGATCGAGCCTAGCCTCTCCCGCCACGAAGGACGACTTATCAAGACAACGGGTGATGGCGCGCTCGTCGAGTTCGCGAGTCCCTTAGCCGCCATGAGGTGCGCGGTCGAGATACAGGATCATCTCGCCTCAGGCAGTAGTCCCCTAAGGTTACGCATGGGGCTCAATCTTGGTGACGTTATCGTTGGGCAGGACGGTGAACTCTACGGCGACGGGATCAACATTGCTGTCCGGCTGGAGGGGGCCGCCGACCCAGGCGGCGTCCTGATTTCCGAAAAGGTCTACAGCGAAGTTGAAGGCAAGCTGGATATTCGCTTCGAGCATCGCGGTGAGCAGAAGCTCAAAAACATCTCCAAGCCGATCCGCGCTTACGCTGTGCTCGCGGGAACATATAGCGCGCTGACCGAGAGCCTAAGTGCTGCCCCTCCACTCCCAGACAAGCCCTCCATCGTCGTGCTGCCGTTCGAGAACATGAGCGGCGACCCCGAACAGGAATACTTCGCGGACGGAATGGTTGAGGAGATCATCACCGCCCTCTCGCGTTTCAAATCGTTGTTCGTAATTGCTCGCAATTCGAGCTTTGCGTTCAAAGGCAAAGCCGTCGTTATCAAGGAGGTCGGACGGAGGCTTGGCGTGCGCTATGCCCTTGAGGGGTCTGTGCGCAAGGCATCGGGGAAAGTTCGCATCACGGGGCAGTTGATTGATGCCGTGACGGGCACGCATATTTGGGCGGACAGGTTCGAGCGTGATTTGACTGACGTTTTCGCCCTGCAGGACGAAGTAACGGCCGCCGTTGTCTCAGCCATTCAGCCAAGATTGCTTCAAACAGAAATTGCAATAGCCACCCGGCGGCGACCGGAGAACCTCACTGCCTATGATTTTTATCTCCGTGCTATGCCGCTGGCCTACCTAACGAGCCGCGAAGGGTCGGCCGAGGCGATAAGGCTGGCTCATCGCGCTTTGGAGCTGGACCCGCAGTTCGGCGTAGTCGCTGCTCTGGCAGGTGTCTGGCACATGAACAACATCCTTTGGGGATACGCTATCGATCCTCAATTCGACCGCGAGGAAGCCGTGCGGCTACTTCGCTTGGCGTTGAGCATTGACGACGGTGATCCAGACAAATTCGCGTGGGCTTCCCTGATTTCGGCGTACATGGTCGGCGATGGTGAAGGTGCCGTCGAAATGGCAGACCGGGCTGTCGCGCTCAACCCCAATTCATTTCACGCATGGTACGCCAGAGGCTGGGTCTACAAAACTTCCGGGCTACCAGAGGAAGCGATCCGGAGCTTTGAACATGCCATGCGCCTGAGCCCGGTAGACCCGCTTCTACACCTGATGTTTGGTGGGATGGGGATGGCGTTGATTGAACTTCGTCGCTTTGAAGAGGCCATCGTCGCAGGGAGGAAGGGCATTCGACAGAACCCGTTCCTTTCGCCAGCTTGCCGATGTCTCGCGTCCGCTTTCGCTCATCTCGGACGCGACGCTGATGCGCATGAGGCCGCGACGCGTCTGCTTGAGGTTGACCCCGCTTTCACAATATCCGCTTTTATCGCTCGCGGCGGACAATCAAACGCGAAGCTGTTGATTGAGGGTCTTCGCAAAGCGGGGTTGCCGGAATAGGCCGCGCGGCTTGTACCCGACGAACTGATCGAACACGCCGCAATTTTGTTGCGATGCATGAGTCCGGAATTGGCCCATCGCTTCACTTGACGCGATGTAGCGGCACGTCCGGATTTTTGGGTAAACCGGAAGTGGCCGGCAGAGCGACAAACCAATCCGGCTGACCCAAAGGAGACACCTGACGCCTCGCTTCGACAGGCCACGTCGGCTCGCGCGCGCGACCAAGACGGTTCAGTCTCCCGAGCGCAGCCCCGCTTCGATGCGCTGGATCAGCCGCTCCCGCAAGGAAGGCACCACGTTTGCCAAGGACGACGAAGGTGCGGACGATGGGCAGATACGGCTCCATTGCCGCCGTCAGCTCCGCGAGAGACATGCCCGCCAGCCGCGCATATTCGCATTGCGCCGCCGCATTGGTCGCGCGCGGACGCTCCGGATTGTCGGCGATTTCCGGCGCGAGTTCGGACAGGATGACATGCAAGAACCCGAGGTCGAGGGCGGCCGGCCCGCGCATCGCGAAGGACCAGTCGACGAGTTTTGGGCCTTCCGCCGTCATGATCACGTTGCCGGGGCTGAGGTCACAATGGCAAAGCCCGTCGCCGGGCGGCAGGCGATCGACCAGCGCGAGGACATTGGTAGCGATGTGCTTCGGAATCTTCCCATCGTCGCGTCGCAACTCGTTTTCCATATAGTAGCGCATGGAGAGGAGCTCCGCCGACGGTGGCGTCTTGTGAACGGACATGGCAAGAGCCGCGATGATCGCGCCCGCCTGTTCGAACGTCACCGCGCCGGTTCGCGAGAGATGCCACAGGGTCGGTCCGTCGAGGCGCTCCAGCACGATGCCGAAGCGCCCGTCCAGTGTCACCTCGCCGAACACCTCCGGCACCGGGAGGCCGGCGGCGCGCACGGCGCGGATCATGCGCAGCTCGTGCCGGCCGAGCAGATGAGAGACGCCGGCCTTGAACAGCTTCACGACCTGACCGGGCGCCCAGGCGTAGGCTTCGGAGAAGGCGCCTTCACCGATCTTTTCCCCCAGCGATCCCTGCATGCCCGTTCTCCGCGGTGCAGAGGAAACACCAGCGGCGAGCAAAAAGGAACCCCTTCCGTCGCGGGGCCGCCGGGCATCATGATTGCCTTTCAACCTGAAGAGACCTTCGTCCACTCCGCTAAATGGTCCCAAGGCCGGCTGTGACCCGGAGCTGACTTCGGCCCATGGTGCGAAACCCGGGATTTGTATAGGGTTGGGCCCTGTCCTGTTCTGACCCCCTCGGGGCGAGCGAAATGTGGCGACGCAGTGGAAGCGAACGTCCGATCAAGGGTCGGCGCGCGAATAGGCCCAAGGTTCGCAAAGCATCGACTAAGGCCCCATCCATTGCCGACCTGCGAAAGCAAGTTCGCACTCTCACCCACGAGCTGAAACATGCAAACGAGCGGCAGACCGCGACGGTGGAGGTGCTGCAAGTCATATCCAGTTCGCCTGGCGAGCTTGGGCCGGTGTTCGAGGCCATGCTGGAAAAGGCCGTGGGCATCTGCCGCGCCAGTTTTGGGACGCTGCTCCTATACAAAGGCGACAGGTTGCGGCGGGTGGCGCGAATGGCCGCTCAAAACGTGCCGCAATCGTATGCGCCCGACCAGGAAACGCCGCCACACTTCATCGCGCCGTTTGATGGGGCGCCTTCGCTGGGGCGCCTCGTCGAGACCAAGGCGCTGGTTCACATTGCCGATATTGCCACCGAGCATCCCGACGATCTGATCTACAAGGTCGCCGCAGCCCGCACCGTTCTGATTGTGCCGATGCTCAAGGAGAGCGAGCTTGTCGGCGCCTTTGCCGTCTACCGCAAGGACGTGCAAGAGTTCAGCGACAAGCAGGTCGAGTTGCTGGAAAATTTTGCGGCACAAGCGGTGATCGCCATCGAGAACACGCGGCTGCTCCACGAGGTGCAGGCCAAGACGCGCGATCTCACGGAGGCCCTGACCTACCAGACCGGCAGCTCCAACATCCTGAAGGTGATCGCATCGTCGCCGACCGAGGTCGCCCCGGCTCTCAAAGCCATTGTCGAATGCGCCTGCGAACTGTGCGATGCCTATGATGCGGCCGTGGTGCTGAGAGATGGCGACGATCTCCGCTTCAGCGCCCATCATGGCCCGATCCCGATCGGGCTGGAGAAATGGCCGATCAACCGCCGCTGGACCGCGGGCCGCGCCTTCATCGACCAGAAGACCGTGCATATCGAGGATCTTCGCGACGAGAAGCACGCGGATTTCTCCGACGGGCGCGAGCTGTCGATCCGGATGGGCCACCGCAGCATTTTGAGCGTGCCGCTACTGCGGGAAAAGGAGAGCATCGGCGCCATTGTGCTCCGCCGCAAGGAGGTGCACCCGTTCAGCGACAAGCAGATCGCACTGCTCCAGACCTTCGCCGACCAGGCGGTGATTGCGATCGGCAACGTTCGGCTGTTCGAGGAAGTTCAGGCGCGGACGCATGAGCTGACCGAATCGCTGGAGCAGCAGACCGCGACATCTGAGGTGCTGAGCGTCATCAGCCGATCGGCCGGCGATCTCGCGCCGGTATTCGACGCGATGCTGAGCAAGGCAATGCAGCTCTGCGGCGCCAATTTCGGCGTGCTCAACACCTACGATGGAGCGCAATTCCACACGGCGGCCACTTACGGCCTGCCCCCCGCTTACGATGCGTTCCGGCGCAAACAGCCGCTCGATTATGGTCCGGCCCCCGCGCCTGCACGGCTGTTGAAGGGAGAGCCATTCGTCGAAATCACCGACCTTGCTGAGTCCGAGGCCTATCGCAGCGGAGAGCCGAACCGTCGCGCGCTGGTCGATCTCGGCGGTGCGCGCTGCCTGCTTGCGGTGCCGTTGCTCAAGGACGAGCGCGTGGTCGGCAACGTCATGATCTTCAGGCAGGAGAACCGGCCGTTCTCCGAGAAGCAGATCACCTTGCTGAAGCAGTTTGCGGCGCAGGCCGTGATCGCCATCGAGAACGCGCGGCTGCTCGGCGAATTGCGCCATCGCACCGAGGATTTGACCGAGGCGCTGCAACAGCAGACGGCGACCGCCGACGTGCTCAAGGTAATCAGCCGCTCCGCGTTCGACCTGCAGGCCGTGCTCGATACGCTGGTCGAATCGGCGGCACGACTATGCGAAGCCGATATGGCGGCGATCACCCGCAAGACTGGCAATATTTACTTCCGGGCGGGCTCCTACGGCTTCCCCACCAAATTCGCCGAATATGTGAAAGATCTCCCGGTCCGGCCGGACAAGCGCACGATCACGGGCCGGACTTTGCTCGGCGACAAGGTGGTCCATGTCACCGATGTGCTCGAAGACCCGGACTACTCCTTTGAAGGCCAGGAGCTCAGCGGCAATCCGCGCAGCTTCCTTGGTGTGCCCTTGCTGCGCGAAGGCAGCCCGATCGGCGCCATTGTCCTCGCACGTCGCGCCGTCCGGCCGTTCAGCGAAAAGCAGGTCGAGCTCGTGACCAGCTTCGCCGACCAGGCCGTCATCGCGATCGAGAATGTGCGCCTATTCGACGAAGTGCAGTCCCGCACCAAGGAACTTGCCGCTTCGCTCGATGAACTCCGCGCGGCGCAAGATCGCCTGATCCAGACCGAAAAGCTCGCTTCGCTCGGTCAGCTTACCGCCGGCATCGCGCACGAGATCAAGAACCCGCTCAACTTCGTCAACAATTTTGCCGCGCTGTCGGCCGAGTTGACGGACGAGTTGAACGACATCCTCGCCTCGACCACGCTCGCCGAAGGAATTCGCGGCGAAGTCGATGAGCTCACCGGCCTTCTGAAGGACAATTTGCAAAAGGTCGTCCAGCATGGCAAGCGTGCCGATTCCATCGTCAAAAACATGCTGTTGCATTCGCGCGAAGGCTCCGGCGAGCATCGGCGAGTCGACATCAATGCCATCGTCGAGGACAGCCTTAACCTCGCCTATCACGGCGCGCGACCAGAGAAGTCGGGCTTCACCATCACGTTGCGGCGGAACCTGGACCCGCGCGCTGGTGCGGTCGAGCTGTATCCGCAGGAGATCACACGGGCGCTGCTCAACCTGATTTCCAACGGCTTCTATGCCGCGACTAGGCGCAAGCTCGAAACGGGCGACGAGAGCTTTGAACCAGTCCTCAGCGCTTCCACGAGGAACCTCGGCAAGACAGTCGAAATCCGTATTCGCGACAACGGCACAGGCATCCTGTCTGAAGTACGCGAAAAGATGTTCAATCCTTTCTTCACTACAAAGCCGACAGGGGAAGGAACGGGGCTCGGACTCTCAATGACCCATGACATCATCGTCAAGCAACACGGAGGCCGGATCGACGTCGAGACTGAGCCTGGTGTCTTTGCCGAGTTCATCATTACACTGCCGCGCGACAACGGAATTGCCACCGGCCCTAAGTCCGAATGACCGCTTAGGGCCCCTTCGCGGACCTCCGCCGTCGCGGTTGCCATGTCGCCTAATGGCCCCTGAGCCGAACAGCGGTCCGTTGCCAGCACGTCAGCTGTCTGAGTTAGAGCGGACACGCCGCGGCGCTTGCCGACCGCCGGTTGTCGCCCAAGCCGGACATCGAACGAGTTGTCCCTAGTACCAGAAAAGAAAACCAAACTATGCGGCTACAGCAGCTGGGGTATCCGACAAAACGTGTCCACGCCCGCTGCGTTTAACGCTGTAGAGACGGTCATCCGCGCGACGCTTGAGCGTGCGTGCATCGTCACCGTTAACTGCCGCGGCTAATCCGATGCTCGCGCCTATCCCGATGCTATCGGCCGCGATTGCGAACGGTGTTTCGAGTGTGCGCACGATACGCTCCGCTGCGCGTGTCGCGTCGGCGATGTTGAGTTCCGCGTCGAACAATACGCCGAACTCGTCGCCGCCAAGTCTTGCCACAAGATGTCCACCATGAAGTTCGGCGTCGATACGAGTAGCTACTGATTTTAGTAACTCGTCGCCGACGTCGTGACCGTATGTGTCGTTGACCGGTTTGAATCGGTCAAGATCAATCATCGCAACGATCGCGGCGCCTGATACCAAACGCTCTGCCAGAGCGGTGTCGAATGCGGATCGGTTTGCCAGACCCGTTAGCGCTTCTGTAAGCGCAAGGCGGGCCATGCGATTCTCCGCGAGCAGCTGCGAGCATGGTCCACGGGGCCGGAAACCGCCGAAGGTTGTCCATCACAACCGTCGATCAGCCCGGGTACCCTTGAGCTGCTTGCCCGAGGGATAAGACGGCCGCTTCAGTTTTTCCTCGCCGACGAGCCGGTCGCGTTGCTCGCAAAGGCCATCGACCTTGGCCTGCATCCGGGACAGGAGGGCTTCGGCCGACGCGGTCGATATCCCGGCCCGCTGGAGGGTCAGGATTTCCTTCTGCTGGCGGGTGATTTGGCGCCGCATATAGCTGATTTCGTGACGGATTCCGTCAAGTCCCATGGCCGCATCCTCAGACTGAGCCATAAGAACGAAACGCGAGCAATGAATTAAGTAGGTCGGTACGGCGAAGACGAGGACGGTCAGGAAGGCGACCGAGATGGCAAGACGGCCCCTGGCGGCGATCTTGAGCTGGGAAGAAGAGATTTCGAGTTCAGGAATTGAGTTCACGGGAGTTGTCTCCGGTTGGTGGAGACAGCGCGAAATTATTAGGTCTTTATCAGATGGGACTCAGACCCGGATCGTGCCCGGCATGCTCTCGGGAAGTCGCGGTCCTACGAACTGGCAATGGTCGCACTCAAAAGCGGGGTCGTGGAAGGCGGCTGTTAAAATAACGCCGTCCCACAACAAGAACGCCCAAAAGTGCAGGTTGTTCACCTCTGTAAATTTATGGAATGCGGAGGCGAAGATACCCGGGTATTTGCCCATCGACGCCCTGCCCTGGGCGAACGTCTTGAACTCCTCCGGCGGATCTTCGTAGGGCGGCGTCACTGTGTACGTAATGCTCCAGATCGACGGCAGTATCTCACCGCTGTGATGGTAGTGAAGCCCACGGATGATCTTGTAGAGCGCGTCATGGAAGCGATCGGCGTCGATCATCTTCGCGACGCGGTTCGCTGGCAGATGGATACCTTTCACGACATGCTTGAATTCGTCCATGACCATGTTGACCAGCGGGACGTTGCGTCCCCCCTGGTATTTCTTGAAGGTCTGGGCATGGGCTGCATCACCCGCTTCTGAGCCTCTGGCCAGCGGCAACAGCGTGTGAACGAAGTACTCCTCATCCATCCGCCACATCTGGTTGCAGGCATGGTGCACGGGGATGGTGAGCAGATCGGTCATCCCGTACTTCTTCCGCAGCTCGGCCGGAAAGAAGAGCTTGGGCGGAACGTGGTCAGGCGTCACCGGCTCCTTGAGCAGCTTGCTGCATAGGTAGCAGTGGGTGTGCTTACCCCATTTCGGTTTGGCCATGACGACCTGCAGAGCCCGCGGAAGAACCACGATAAGCGCGATGATGAGCACCGTGGCCATAATGGCGAAGATGCCCGTGGCACTGATGCTGAAGCCCCAAACTTTAAATTCCAGTTGATGTTTATCAGTGCAATATCAGGTCCGTTGCGACTACCTATTAGTGACCCACAATCTGAGGTCAACGGCAGGGCGACCTGTTGCGCCTGCCCTGGTCAGCGTACGAGAGCCCCTACATTCGGCTGCGTCAATCGAAAGGGGGCCGGCGCGTCGCCATGCCGGCCGGCACCCCGCTGCGAGCCCTGCTTGATGCTACCGACCGTCGGGGGCCGCTCATCCTGACGAACACGCTGGGCCGGCCCTGGACGTCCGACGGATTTCGCACCTCGTGGTCAAAGGCCTGCGAGCGCGCCGGCATTAGTGGTCTCACCTTTCATGACCTGCGCGGCACGGCCGTGGTTCGGTTGGCGATTGCTGGCGCCAGCGTGCCGCAGATCGCTGCAGTCACGGGCCACTCGTTGAAGGACGTCGAAGCCATTCTCGACGCGCATTACTTGGGTCGCGATATTCAGCTCGCCGAAGCTGCGGTGCTGAAGCTCGAAGCGAGAACAAAACTGTAAAATGACCTGTAAAATGAAGCCACCTTACCGCGTCACGTCTGCTGCTAAGTGCTTGTTTTATATGGTGGGCGCACCAGGGCTCGAACCTGGGACCCGCTGATTAAGAGTCAGCTGCTCTACCAACTGAGCTATGCGCCCGAAAGGCGGTAAGGCCTTGCGAGGCCGGTCGTTTAGCAAAGCGATCCGGGTATGGCAAGCGATCGGCCGCAAGTTTTCCAAGGCTTCGTCCACAAGTCCAAAATAGCGAAAAGCCGCTGGATTCCAGCGGCTTCGCCAGGGTTAATCGCGGGACAATCCGGCCCTGCTCAGAGCCGCCCCTCGCGGTCCCCGTCCGGACCGCCGTCGCGGTCGAAACGGTCACGGTGGAAGTGCCCCATGCCACGCTCCATCATGCGGTCCATGCGGTGTTCCATGAAGTGACGGGGCAGGCCGTCTTCGCCGCCGCCGAATGGGCCGCGGTGGCGGGTCAGCACCGCGAGGCGGCGCTTCTGGCCCTCGTCCAGCGTCTTGTAGAGCGGATCGGCGGCATCGGCGATCTTCTTCAGGGCCGCGGAGCTGGCGCCCATGTCCTCGGCGCGCTGGCGCAGGCGGGCGATCGGATCCTCCGGCCTGTCGGTATCGCCGGGGCCGGCATTCATCCGCGCATTGGCGCGGTCGATGCGCAGCTTGGCGAAATCGCGCACCGCGGCCTCGACCGGCGGCCACAGCTTCTCCTGATCGGCATTGAGCTTCAGGCCGGCGTGGACGGCGGCGATCCGTGCGTCGATGAAGGCGGCGCGGTCCTCGGGGTTCATGCGCATGTGATGGAAGCGCTCCATCCACGGGCGATGATATTGAGCATAGACCGCGCCCGAGCCGGCGACGCTGAGCACGGCGATGGCAGCGATGGTGAATTTCCTCATACGGACCTCCTCTGGAAGGATGCCCTGAGGATGAGGGCGGCGCCGCCGACGCGCAACTTACAACTTGGACAGGAAGCGGTGTTCTTAGGACTACGTAACGGCTGATTTACCGCCAGCCACGATCGGAAATCGTTTGCAACAAAAAGGCTTCCGTGCAGCTGGCACGGAAGCCCCGTTCATCGTGCATCGAGATCAGTTCGTCGTGCTCTTGGCTTCCTTCTGGAACTCGTCGATCAGCGCCTGGCCGACGCGGCCTGCGGCGTCCTTGTAGACCGGCTCCATCGCCTTGCGCATCGCCTCGTCCTGCTCGGGCGTGAGCTTGATGATCTCGCTCTTGCCGCTCTTCTTGATCTCGGCGAGCGCGTCGTCGTTCTCCTTCTGCGACTGCGCGTTGCTGAAGGCGGTCGCTTCCTTCATTGCCTTGGAAAGCTGGTCGCGGATGTCGGCCGGCAAATCGTCCCAGAACTTCTTGTTCACGATCACGACGTAACCGATGTAACCGTGATTGGTCTCAGTGATGTACTTCTGGACCTCGTGCATCTTCTGGGTATAGATGTTCGACCAGGTGTTCTCCTGGCCGTCGACGACGCCGGTCTGGAGTGCCTGGTAGACTTCCGAGAACGCCATCACCTGCGGCAGCGAGCCGAGCGCCTTGAACTGGGCCTGGAGCACGCGCGAGGACTGGATGCGGAATTTCACGCCCTGATAGTCGGCAGGCGAGACCAGCTTCTTGTTGGCGCTCATCTGCTTGAAGCCATTATCCCAATAGGCAAGTCCGGTGATGCCCTTGGCGTCCAGGAGCTTGAGCAACTTCGCGCCGAGCGGGCCCTCCGTCACCTTCCGCAGCGTCTTCAGATCGGGAAGGATGTAAGGCAGATCGAATACCTCGAATTCACGGATGCCGAGTGGGCCGAATTTCGAGTTGGACGGCGCCAGCATCTGCACGCTGCCGAGCTGGAGCGCCTCGAGCTCTTCCTTGTCCTTGTAGAGCGTCGAGTTCGGATAGACTTCGACCTTGACCTTGCCGCCGGTGTACTTCTCGGCGAGCTCCTTGAATTTCTCCGCCCCTTTGCCCTTCGGCGTGTCGGTGGCGACGACGTGGCTGAATTTGATGATGATCGGGTCGGCGCTGGCGGGGCCGACAAGGCCTAAGGCCAATGCCGCGACGGAGGCCGCGATCGCGAAGGTGCGCATAATCTCTCCCTGATGTTATTTGGGCCGCCCGGCGCGCGGGCGACCGTCCTCATGCCGGCTGCATCAATACAGGGCGGCGCGCCATGCGGCTATTGGCCGTTAGCAGGGCAGGTATTCGTGGTGAATGCCACGAGCACCGCTGCGCGCCCTTTTCCCACTTGCGGGAGACAGTTGGCAGAGGGTGCTTCCACGTAGAGGCTCCCCAGAGGAAGAGAACCCTCACCGGACGCTACGCGCCGACCTCTCCCGCAAGCGCGAGCGGGAGAGGTGAAGCCCACGCGCATCGCTCGCCAATGACAAGGCTTCGCTTGTCAGCTCGCCGCTGCCGTCGTCACCGTGTCACGCTGGCGCTTCATGACGATCTTGTTCAGCGCGCCGAGATAGGCCTTTGCGGAGGCGACCAGCGTATCCGGATCCGCAGCGCGCGCCGTCATCGAGCGGCCGTCCTGCGACAGCCGCACCGAGACTTCAGCTTGCGCGTCGGTGCCTTCGGTCACCGCGTGAACCTGGTACAGTTCGAGCTTGGCCTCGTGCGGCACCAGGCGCTTGATGCAGTTGAACACTGCGTCGACCGGACCGTTGCCCTCGGCTTCCTCGATCTTGATCTGGCCGTCGACGTCGAGCTTCATGGTGGCGCGCTGCGGACCGTGGGTGCCGGCGATCACGGTCAGCGAGGTCAGCTTGATGCGGTCGTGCGAGGCTGCCATCTCCTCGTCAACCAACGCCTCGATGTCCTCGTCGTAGATGTCCTTCTTGCGGTCGGCCAGCGCCTTCATCCGCGTGAAAGCATCTTCCAGCTGATTGGGGCCGAGCTTGTAGCCCATCTCCTCCAGCTTGTGCACGAAGGCGTGGCGGCCGGAATGCTTGCCGAGCACCAGGGAGGACTGCTTGAGGCCGACCATCTCCGGCCGCATGATCTCGTAGGTGGACGCGTCCTTCAGCACGCCGTCCTGATGGATGCCGCTCTCATGCGCGAACGCATTCCGGCCGACGATAGCCTTGTTGTACTGCACCGGGAACGAGGTCGCCGCCGACACCACCTTCGAGGCGCGGGTGAGCTGCGTCGTGTCGATCTTGTTCCAGTACGGGAATTTGTCGTTGCGCACGTTGATCGCCATCACAATCTCTTCCAGCGCGGCGTTGCCGGCGCGCTCGCCGATACCGTTGATGGTGCACTCGACCTGACGCGCGCCGCCGACGATGCCGGCCAGCGAGTTGGCGACCGCCATGCCGAGGTCGTTGTGGCAGTGCACGGAGAACACAGCCTTATCTGAATTCGGCACACGCTCGATCAGCGTCTTCATGAAGTGGGTGTATTCCTCCGGCACCGTGTAGCCGACGGTATCGGGGATGTTCACCGTGGTGGCGCCGGCCTTGATCACGGCCTCGACGATGCGGCACAGAAAGTCCATCTCGCTGCGGGTGCCGTCCTCGGCCGACCATTCGACGTCGTCGATCTGGTTGCGGGCGCGCGCGACCATCGCGACCGAGGTCTCGATTACTTGTTCCGGGGTCTTGTTCAGCTTCACCCGCATGTGCAGCGGCGAGGTCGCGATCACGGTGTGGACGCGGCCGCGCTTGGCAAATTTCACCGCCTCGGCGCAGCGGTCGATGTCGGCCGGGTGGGCGCGTGACAGGCCGGCGATGACCGAATTCTTGGAGCGGCGGGCGATCTCGCTGACGGCCTGGAAGTCGCCTTCGGAGGTGATCGGAAAGCCGGCCTCGATGACGTCCACGCCCATATCGTCCAGCAGTTCGGCGACTTCGAGCTTCTCCTCGAAGGTCATGGTGGCGCCGGGACATTGCTCGCCGTCGCGCAGCGTGGTGTCGAAAATGATGACGCGGTCCTTGTCGGACTTGTTCACGGTGGCCATTCTAGATTTCCTTTTGAGCTTTTGCGCCGTTCAGTGGTCTGGGCGCTTGAGGTGTCCGGTGATCTCGTACAACCCCTGAGCGCCCAGGCGCGTGGCGCCCAGCCGGCCCTCAGGGGCAGCTAAGAAGAAGCCCGCCAAGAAGGAGGGTGGGCAGCAGCGCGGCCGGGATCGTGGCGGCGGCCACGGCCACCTCCCCCGAAATCCCATCGATTTGGCCGCGAATCAGCATTGCCAGACCCTTTGAGCCCTCAATACTCGGTCAAAACCGTTGATGGTTGATTGCCGGGAGGGGCTCGATCCGCCCGTTTCTAAACGAGAAACGCCTGCAACTGCAACGCCTAAAAGATAGTCAGTGGAACTGACCTAAATAGGAGAGATTGCAGCCCGCGACGAGCGCAAGGCGCGCCGACTATCCCGTGCCGGTGCGGCGGGCGCGGGCCCTGTTCTCCCAGCGGTTCAGCATCTGACCGAGTTCGCCGGTCGCGACCACAGCGGTGCCGGCATTCGTGATCTCGTTGGTGTTCGCCGGCGCGTTGGCAGGAAGCCAGTCCGGCTCGGTATACTCACGCCAGCGGCGCGCCTCCGCCCGCCTTTTGCGGGAGACGTAGTCCCGCGTGAAGTAGCCGGCCGCAAATGCGATCGCGAGCAGGATGACCAGGACGACAACTTGCACAATGAACTCCGGCTTTATCCCCGTTAGCGCCTGCAATCCAAACGCATTTGAAGGTGACGAAATTGCGACCCGCCATCGCGCAGCGGTTTCGATTCCACCCCTCGCAACCGGCAGCGGACCGCACTAACCTCCGCCCGCTCGGCCGGATCAACCGGTCAGCGAACATGATCGGGAGGACGCGATGACACGCCAAGAGGCTCGTGACGAAGGGCAGCGTGACCAGGATGCTGCGCTTTCACGACGAACACTCGTCCAAGGAGTTGTACAAGGGCTTGCGCTCGGCGCCGCCGCCACAATGGCCGGAGCCGGCTGCGCCCTGGCCCAGACCGGCCCCGCCGCACCGCCGACGACGATCACCACCCCGCCGCGCGATTTCGGTCCCCAGGGCGCGCCGACCACATATTTCTGGGACCCCGACATCATCGCCGTCGATCCCTCCTTCAACGATCTCGCGCAGCCCAACACCGCGATCAAGCGTCTCTATACTGGCGTGCTGTGGGCCGAAGGCCCGGCCTGGAGCGCGCAGGGACGGTATCTCTTGTGGAGCGACATTCCCAATAACCGGCAGATGCGCTGGAGCGAGGATGACGGCCGCGTCAGCGTGTTCCGCACGCCCTCAAACAATTCCAACGGCAACTCGTTCGACTTTCAGGGCCGCCAGCTCTCCTGCGAGCACCTGACGCGCCGGGTGACGCGTTACGAGCATGACGGCACCGCCACGGTGCTCGCGGACTCCTATCAGGGCAAGAAGCTGAATTCGCCGAACGACATCGTCGCACACCCCGACGGCAGCTATTGGTTCACCGATCCGCCCTATGGCGGCCAGCTCTACGAAGGCGAGCCCGACGTCGCGGGCGGCCCGAGCAATGCCGGCGGCAAGCTCAATCCGCGGATCGGACAGCCCGCCGGCTTCGTGCCGGGCAAGCGCGAGCTCCCGACCAACTGCTATCGCATCGACCCGTCGGGCCGCATCGATCTCGTCGTCACCGAAGACCAGGTGCCAGATCCGAACGGCCTGTGCTTCTCACCAGACTACAAGAAGCTCTACATCGCCTCGACCGGCAAGGGACCGGGCGACACCGGACCGGGCGGCAAGGGCGAGATCTTCGTGTTCGACGTCGGCAGCGACAACAAGCTCTCCAACCCTAGAAAGTTCAGCGATTGCGTGATCGACGGCGTGAAGTGCGGGCCGGATGGCCTGCGCTGCGATGTCAACGGCAATGTCTGGGCCTCCAGCAATGCCGGGCGCGCCGTCGGCTATAGCGGCGTGACGGTGTGGTCGCCGGAGGGCAAGCTGCTCGGCCGCATCCGCCTGCCGGAGGTGTGCGGCAACGTCTGCTTCGGCGGCCCAAAGCGCAACCGGCTGTTCATGGCGGCGAGCCAGTCGCTCTACGCGGTCTACACGGCAACGCAGGGCGCAGGACCAGGCTGAGCGACACAAGCTCAATGCGACGCTGCGCCGGCGTTCCTCGCCGGCGCCAATTCTTTTGATAATCCTTCGGCGCGCGAGGAAAAAAACCATGCGTGTTGTGATCTGCGGCGGTGGCGTGATCGGCGCCTGCACCGCCTGGTTTCTTCGTCGCCGCGGCATCGACGTCATTGTGGTGGAACGGACAGAGATCGCGGCCGCAGCGTCCGGCAAGGCCGGCGGCTTCCTCGCACGCGACTGGTGCACCGGCACGCCGCTCGACGCACTGGCGCGGCGCAGCTTCGCACTTCATGCGCAACTGCCCGGGGAGATCGCGGGCGATTGGGGCTACCGCCCCATGACCGCCTATAGCGGCCTCGTTGTCCCCGATGGTGACGCCCGGCGAAATCTGCCCTCGGCACTTGGCTGGCTCGCCAACGGCGTCGCCATCGCGCAAACCATCGGCACGACCGCGACGACCGCGATCGTTCACCCTCGCAAATTCACCTCGTTCCTCATGGATGCGGCGCTCACGCAGGGCGTGCAACTTCGTCGCGGCCGGATCAGCGGCATCGTGCGCGATGCGGATGGCATCACAGCGAGCGGCGTCCAGGTCGAGGGCAGCGTCATCGAGGCGGACGCCGTCGTCATCGCGATGGGGCCGTGGTCGCTGCTCGCGGCGCAATGGATGAACCTGCCCGCCATCTATGGCCAGCGCAGCCCGAGCATCGTGTACGACACCGGCGGGGATGTGCCAGCCGATGCGCTGTTTCTTGAGCATGAGGACAATGGCGTCGCCGTGTCCATCGAGGTTTTCCCCCGTGCCGACGGCAGCACGCATATCACGGCGCTTTCCGACATCGCGCCGTTGCCGCTCGATCCCGCCGCCGTGACGCCCGACCAGGACGCGATCGCGCGCCTGCAGGCGATGAGCGAGCGGCTCTCGCCGCTGTTCCGGCCCGAGAAGATCATCGCGCGGCAGGCCTGCTTCCGCCCGGTGACGCAGGATGGTCTGCCGCTGATTGGCAAGGTGCCGCAGAGCGAGGGTCTCTACGTTGCGACTGGACATAATGTCTGGGGCATCCTCAATGCACCCGCGACCGGCGAGGCGTTGGCGCAGCTGATCGCCGAGGGCACGACGCAGATCGACCTTTCGCCATTCGATCCCGCCCGCCTCGGCCCGCTCGATCCGTCGCTGCTGCACGCACGTTGAACGGATGGGGCATGCTGGCGGCGTACATGCATGGGCCTCGACCGAATCTGCATGCCTGACTTGCCCGAGTCGCGCTGCACTCTATTTACGCAGCAATGGACTTTAACCCGCCTCCCACAATCCTGAATGCAGTTTCACTTGCCGAGAATGCCCTCGCCGGTATAGTCGCGCCCCAATAGCTCACAAGAGGCTGTTCAAGGGAGAAAAACAACATGAAGAATAGACTCTCTGTTGCGTTGCGAGTTCGCTCGACGCCGCCGTGATCGGCGCGCCGGACGACGCCGTCAGGAGTGACGTCAGTCTCCCGAGCTCCATCAAGTCCACCTCGAATTGATCGGAACGGCAT
Organism: Bradyrhizobium sp. 153; assembly: GCF_023073835.1. NCBI lineage: Bacteria > Pseudomonadati > Pseudomonadota > Alphaproteobacteria > Hyphomicrobiales > Nitrobacteraceae > Bradyrhizobium > Bradyrhizobium sp. 153. Next base: position 49,696 of record NZ_JADPKH010000074.1, read on the forward strand.
CCGGGCCTTGGCCGGAGAGCCTTCCGCATGCGGTGCACGCAGCACCTTTTTCTCAAGTGGCAGCCAGGTTGCCCGGCCAATCATCAATGCGAGCATTCCAGATTTTGATCGATGGCTTTGCCATCAGCGCTCTCTACGCTCTCGGTGCCACCGGCTTCACGCTGATATTCGGCGTCTCCGGCGTGCTCAACCTCTCCCACGGCGCTATCATGGTGGCGGCAGCGGTGGCGGCCTGGGCCGCCGCCAGCATTCTCAGCGTCGGCACCTATGCCGGCGCGCTGATCGGCGTCGGCGTCGCCCTCATCACGGCATTTGCCACCTATTTCGCGGTGGTGAAGCCGATCCAGGATTCGCGCCGCATTCCGAACGAGGAGAAGGAGATCTTCGTCCTCACGGGAACGCTGCTGTGGGGCATCATGATCCAGGAGCTGATCGCCTATTTCTTCACCAACAACGCCAAGACCGTGCTGCCGATCGTCGAGGGCGTGGTCGAGATCCTCGGCGTCCGCACGCCGCGCAACGAGATTTTCACGGCGATCGTCTGCTGCCTGGTCATCGCTCTGTTGTGGCTCCTGGTGAACCGCACCCGCACCGGCAAGGCCGTGCTGGCCGCCTCGATGAACCCGCGCGGCGTCACGCTGCTCGGCCTCGAGCTCACCAACATCTACATCGTGGTGTGGGCGATCTACGGTATCCTCGCCGGCATCGCCGGCGTGCTGCTGGGCATGTTTCTGGGCGTCAGCTCCTACAGCGTCGGTCCGCTGACCGCGAGCGCGTTCTCCATCGTCGTGCTCGGCGGCCTCGGCAGCGTCTCCGGCTCGCTGATCGCGGCCTTCGTGGTCGGCTATCTCGAGACCCTGACCGCCTATCTGATCTCGCCGGCCTATCGCACCATCCCGGCGCTGCTGCTGCTCGTGTTTGTGATGTACATCCGGCCACAGGGCCTTCTGGGGAGGCGCTGAGATGGCCACCTTCTTCACCTCTCGCCTCTTCTTCGTCTCGCTCGCGCTCGTCGTCATCGCGGCAACGCTGCCGCTCTACGTCTCTGGCTATGTGCTGGGCCTGCTCACCGTCGCATTCTATTTCGGTGTGTTCGCGATGGCCTGGGACCTCTTGTTCGGCTTTGCCGGCGAGGTCAATTTCGGGCCGACCTTCCTGATCGGCGTCGGCGCCTACACCGCCGGCATCCTCAATGCCCAGTTTGGGTGGTCGGTTTATCTCTGCATCGTGCTCGGCGCATTCGCCTCCGTCATCGCCGGTCTCGTGCTGGCGTTGCCGGCCCTGCGCGTGCGCGGGCCCTATTTCGGCCTGACCACGTTGGTCGCGGTGTTGATGCTGCAGAATTTCGTGGTGGTGTTCGCCGACCTCACCGGCGGCGAGATCGGGCTGACCATTCCCGACGTCATCTCTATCAACGCCGGCGTGAATTACTGGATCGCGCTCGGCTTCATGACGATCTCGGCCGCAATCCTCTACGGCCTGTCGCAATCGCCGATCGGCCTCGTGCTCCAGGCCAGCGGCCAGGACCCGGTGCAGGCCGGCGCGCTCGGCTTCAACATCGTCAAGCACAAGCTCGCCGCCTTCATCGTCAGCGCGTTCTTCTCGGGGCTGTCAGGCGCGCTGCTGGTATTCTACTTCGGCACCGCCTCGGTCGGCACCGTCGTCGACGTCGCGGTCGGCGTCAACGTGATCGTCTCCGCCGTGCTCGGCGGCCGGCGCACCGTGCTGGGCGCTGCGCTGGGCGCGATCTTCCTGATCGTCGCCGGCGAGTTCTTGCGGCCGACCGGTGAGCTCGCGACCTTCATCGTCTCGGCGGTGGCGCTCCTCGTCGTGCTGTTCTTCCCTGGCGGCTTCCTCGGAGCGGCCCTCTCGCGCGAGGCGCGCTCGTGATGGATATGAGGCTTCCAAACAGGGCCGTGCTCGAAGTCCGCGGCCTGACTAAGCGCTTCGGCGGATTGACCGCAGTCAAGAGCCTCGGCTTCGAGGTCAATGGCGGCGAGATTTTTGGCCTGATCGGGCCGAACGGCTCGGGCAAGTCGACCGCGATGAAGACCGTGATGGGCATCGAGCGCCCGACGTCCGGCGAAGTGATCTTCGAGGGCGAGAACGTCGCCGGCCTGCCCGCGCACAAGATCGCGCGCAAGGGATTTGGCATGGTGTTCCAGCACTCGCGGCCGCTGAACCGGCAAACCGTGCTGGAGAACATCCTGGTCGCGCTGCTGCCGGACAGCCTGTTCATGCTGTTCCCCGACAAGGCGCTGATCGAGCGCGCCAAATGGATCGCCGAGCGCGTTGGGCTCGGAAATGTGATGAACCGCCGCCCGCCGACCCTGCCGTTTGCCGATCTGCGCCGGCTCGAACTCGCCAAGGCCATCGCACGTGACCCAAAGGTCGTGCTGGTCGACGAGCCCTTCGCCGGGCTGACGCGCGCCGAGGTCGAGATGTTCTCCGACCTGATCCGCAGCTTTCGCGACGAAGGCCGTGCGGTGATGCTGGTCGACCACAACGTCAAGAGCGTCGCAGCCCTCGTCGATCGCGTGCTCGCGATGTATCTCGGCGAGGAGATCGTCACCGGCAAGGCCGACGAGGTCATGAGGAACGAGACCGTGCGCCGGGTCTATCTCGGCGGCGCGATCGAGACCCATGCGCGGCCCGAGACCAGCTTCAAGGATAAGGTGCCGCTGCTCCAGGTCGAGAATGTCAGCGTGTTCTACGGCAAGGCGCAGGCGCTGGAGAACGTCTCGATCCATGTCCACGAGGGCGAGTTCGTCTCGATCGTCGGCCTCAACGGCGCCGGCAAGACCACATTGTTCAACACCATCTCCGGCTTTCTGCCCTACAGCGGCGAGATCGTGCGCGGCGGCGAGAAACTCCGCGGCACCAGTCCGGCGAAGATCGCACGCAGCGGTCTCGTGCAATGCCCGGAATCACGCGAACTGTTCGGCGAGATGAGCGTGCGCGAAAATCTCGATCTCGGCGGCCAGCATCTTTCCGACGAGAAGCGCGCCGCACAGCTCGCCTGGCTGTTCGAGCTGTTCCCGATCCTGAAGGAACGCCAGAGTCAGATGGCACAGACGCTCTCCGGCGGCGAGCAGCAGATGCTCGCGATCGGCCGCGCCCTGATGATGCAGCCACAGATCCTGATCCTGGACGAGCCGACGCTGGGCCTTGCCCCCGTCATCCTCGAGCAACTCTCCAAGGCGCTGACCAAGCTGCGGCAAACCACATCGATCACGGTGTTGCTCGGCGAGCAGAACGTGACCTTCGCGCTGCCACATGCCGACCGCGTCTATGTGCTGGAGCATGCAAGGATCGTGTGGGAAGGCGATCCCGGCCGCTTCGCGAGCGAGGCCGGGGCCGATTTTCTTTAAGTCTGTCAACATCAACAAAAACATAGAAAGGGAAACGACCATGCGACCATTAGTTCTCGGCAGCAGCCTTCTCGCCTCCGCATTGGCCTTGTGCCTTGCCGCTCCGGCCTACGCGCAGTCGACCGATCCGATCAAGATCGGCGTCATCGCCGAAGTGCAGTCGATCGCGGGCGCGGCAACGCCAGGCGGCGCGCAGATTGCCGCCGACGAGATCAACGCCAAGGGCGGCGTGCTCGGCCGCAAGATCGAGATCGTGACCTACGACAACAAGAGCTCGTCGGCGGATTCCGTTCGCGCTTTCCAGCGCGCCGTCAGCGAGGACAAGGTCTCCGCCGTCATCGCGAGCTATATCAGCGAGGTCGTGCTGGCGCTCGAGCCCTGGGCGGCGCGGCTGAAGATGCCGCTGATCACGCCAGGCGCGGCCTCGAACGAGATCACCAAGGCGATCCACAACGATTACGAGAAGAACAAGTACACCTTCCACGGCTATCTGACCTCGGCCGCGCAGGCCCAGCTCGTCTGCGACGCAGCCAAGGACCTGCTCGTCGACAAGCTCAAGTTCAAGACCGTAGCGATCATGAGCGAGGACGCCGCCTGGACCAAGCCGCTCGACGTCGGCTACGAGGCCTGCCTGCCGAAGGCTGGCCTGAAGGTCGTCGAGCACGTCCGCTTCTCGCCTGACACCACCGACTTCACGCCGATCTTCAACAACATCGAGAGCAAGAAGCCCGACGTGATCGTCACCGGCATCTCCCATGTCGGCGTGCAGCCGACGGTGCAGTGGAAGAACCAGCAGGTGCCGATCCCGATGTTCGGCATCAGCGCGCAGGCGCTGAGCCCGACCTTCTGGAAGGACACCAATGGCGCGGCCGACGGCATACCGTCGCTGGCGGTTGCGACACCCGACGTCGCCGTCACCCCCAAGACGAAGCCGTTCGCGGCTGCCTTCAAGGCCAAGTTCGGCGCACCGCCGGCCTATACAGGCTACACCGCCTATGACGAGGTCTACTTCATCACGGAAGCCATCAAGCGCGCCGGCTCGACCGATCCCGACAAGATGGTCGCCGAGCTCGAGAAGACCGACTACGAGGGCACGATCGGCCGCATCCAGTTCTACGGCAAGAACGACGAGTTCACCCACGGTATCAAGTCAGGCCCCGGCACTGTCACCGGCCTCGTCTTCCAGTGGCAGGACTCCGAGCAGGTCGTGGTCTGGCCCGAGAAGATCGCGGAAGGCAAGATGAAGTTTCCGAGCTTCGTGAAGCTGTCGCAGTAATTGATCCGCGCCCATGCAAGCCCATCGCTCCTGCGCGGAGCGGTGGGCTTTTCCTTTATCTTTCGCAGGTGCGTTGTGTCGCGGCCGACGCCTATCGACCTTGGACGATGTTGACTTTCGCCATCCTGCTCCCAATACTTCGAAAAAAACCAAACATAAGACGGTTTTGAGGGAGGATAGGATGCCGACTTCACGCAGGCAGCTGCTGAAGACATCGGCGGCTGCCGCCGCCGCACTCAGCCTCGATTGGACACGGGCCCAGGCGCAAGCCGAGAATTTGCGCATCGGCTTGATTTACGACCTCACCGGCCCCTTTGCCGCCGGCGGCTCGGTCGCCTCCTCGGTCGGCGCGCAGATCGCCATCGACCTCGTCAACGAGAAGGGCGGCATCGGCGGCAAGACCAGGATCGTGCCGGTCGCCGCCGACTCCCAGAGCAAGGCGGACGTCGCGATCAACGAGGCCGAGCGGCTGATCAGCCAGGAAAAGATCGACATCATCAACGGCGTCTATTCCAGCGCGCACGCGGTGCCGATGGCGGCGAAGGTGGAGCAGCAGAAGAAGATCCTCTGGATCACGACCGCGGTCTCGACCGCCGTGTTCAAGGACAAGAACCTGCAATACGTGTTTCGCGCCCAGATCCATTCCGACCAGTACGGCCAGGCCTTTGCAAGCTTCATCACCGAGCATGCGAAAGCCAAGCTCGGCATCGATCCGAAGGAGGTCAAGGTCGCGTTAATCCACGAGGACGGCCCCTATGGCGTCGGCGTTGCCTCCGCCGACGAGGCCTATGCCAAGGAGGCCGGCATTCAGGTCGTGCTGCGCGAAGGGTATTCGGCCTCCGCGCCCGATCTTTCGGTGCTGGTGACAAAAATCAAGCGCGCCAAGGCCGACGTGATCTCGCATGCCGGCTACAACCCCGACATCACCCTGTTCCTGCGCCAGGCCCGCGAGAGTGGTTTGCGCTTCAAGATGCTGTTCGGCGCCGGCGCCGGCTACAGCCAGCTCGACAAGCTGCGCGCGACTTTCGGTGCCGACATCGACAATTTCTGCAACATCGATCCAGTGCCGGCGCAGTTGCTCGATCCCGCCAAGCTCGCGCCGGGCATGGGCGACCTGATCAAGACCATGGTTTCGCGCTACCAGGCCAAGACCGGCGCGACCGACGTGCCGCCGCACTGCTCGATGGGTTTCAACCAGACCTGGGTGCTGCTCAACAACGTGCTGCCGGTCGCCAAAGAGAAATACGGCAGCTTCGACCCGGAGGCCATCCGCAAGGCAGCGCTCGACGTCGACATCCCCGCTGGCGGCACCATCCAGGGCTATGGCGTTAAATTCTTCCGGCCGGGCACGCCGCTGTCCGGCCAGAACGAGCGCTCGACCCCGGTCGTGATGCAGAACGCCGGCGAGCACATCTCGGTGGTGTGGCCGACGAACATCCGCACGCGGGAGCCGGTCTTCCCGCTACCGAAGGGCTCGACCTACGGGGCGTGAGGCGGTTGCGCTCGCGTGGCAACCTCCCCTGGACGGTAAGGCTATCGCATATGAATTCTTGGAGTGGCCCGAGCAAACGCCTCGTCGTTCGAGACGACCGCTCCGCGGTCTCCTCAGGATCAGGCTAATTGGCATAGGGCCCGTTGAAACTGCTGCCGCATACTCCGCCCTCATCCTGAGGAGCCCGCCAAAGCGGGCGTCTCGAAGGATGCGCCGCATGGAAGCCGCTTCCCATATGCGATTGCCCTCCCTCGAGAGGAGGGTAAGAGAGCTATGCCCTTACAACACCACCCTTCTCCCCTCCTCCGCCGACCAATAGCCCGCGTAATTCACCTTGATCGTCTCGTACGCCAGCGCGAGGTCCGACAGCGGCTGCCGTCCGGTCGCGGCGCATTCCATGAAGTCCTGGATCTCCTGCAAATAGCCGCGCGTCCATTCCTCCTCGAGGCAGACATATTGCCAGCCGGTTTTCCGGTCGACCTTTTCGGTGATGTAGACGCTGGCGAGCTTCTCCTCGCTGGTTTGGTAGCTCATCAGATGCGTGTTCGGGGTGATGTTGGCGAACAGTGAGCCGCCGCTCGTGTGGGTCTCGATCAGGTTGCGCACACCGCCCATGATCATGTCGCCGGAGAACACCGTCGCCTTGGTGCCGTCGGAGAAGGTCGCCGTCAGCGTGCCCCAATCCTCGACATCGACCGGATTGGCCTTGATATAGGTGCGTTCTTCGGGCCTGAGGCCAGCGGTGACGTTGCCGACATCGCAAGTGACGCTGGCGACGCGGATGGTCTCGCCGCGCGCTTTCGCCTCGACCTGCTTGAGGTAGAGCACGGCCGAGAGCGGGTGACAGCCCATGCGGATCAGCGAGCCGCCACCCGTCATCGCCCATTGCGCGGCATGTGCAGCGTGTGAGCCGGAATGGCTCTCCTCGCCCTTCATGAACAGGATCTTGTCGCCGGTAGCCCTGATTATCTCGGCGGCCTTGGTCACCGCGGGCGCGTAGATCCAGTCCTCGGCATACATGAACAATTTGCCGCTACGCTCGATCGCGGCCCCCGTCGCGTCCATCTCCTCGAGCACGCGCTCGTACATCAGCGCCTTCGGCACGCGCTTGCCGATCGGCTGTTGGTCGCCCTCGCGGCCGAAATAGCCGGCGAACGGCTTTTCACAAATGACGTGCTTGCCCGCCTGCATGGCGGCGATGATCATCTCGGCATGGAGATTGGGCGGGGTGCAGATGTCGACGACATCGAGCTCACGGTCCGCAATCACCTCCGCGAAGCTGCGGTAAACCCGCGGGATATGGTGGCGGGTCGCAAACTCGACCACGTGATCGCCGCGCGCGGCCACCGCCGCGACCTCGACGTCCACGCCATAGACGCGCTGGAACGCATACATGTGCAGCTCCGACACGAAGCCGCAGCCGACGAGTCCGACTCTGATCCTGGCCATGGCGCCCCTCACCCTTGCTTTGGGAGGCACTATAGCCCGCTGGCCGGCCTAATCCACCGAGACCCGCACCACGCCGGCGCTCATCATGCCGAGCGCCCGGGCGGCCGGCACCGAGAGATCGACGATGCGGCCGCGGATGAACGGGCCACGATCGTTGACGCGGCACTGGATCGTTCGTCCGCTATAGGACACTCTCAGCACGGCGCCGAAAGGACGCGTCCGGTGCGCGCATGTCAGCTCGCCACCTCTGCCGGCCTTTGCGTATCCATAGTACGAAGCAAGCCCGCTTTCGGCGTGGGCAGCAGAAAAGGCAAAAAGCAAAAAGCTGGCCAGAGATACCAATAGCGTCGTCTGCGCTTGCACGGCACCCTCCCGCTTGCCCTGCCCGGCGCTGCAAACGTGGCTTTGTTCCCCAAAGTTCCGGAAACACTGCCGGGCAACGCCCGGCAGCACCATCACACTTTGTTACTATTGTGGAACACCAGCGTGCGCACCTCGATGCTCTCGCGCGGCGCGGCATCTGGCGGCGTGGTCGGATCGACGAAGGCAGTGTGCGGCCCGAACCGCGTGCGGCCGTCGATTGCGGAATCATAGCACTTGAGCAGCAGCGCCTCGTCTGAGGTCATCTCGGGGAAATAGAACCAGCGGTGGTTCGGATTGTACCTTACCGAATAGGTCTCGCCGCGACGGTTGGGATAGATTAAATCGGAAGCGACGAGATCGTCGGGCGCAACCGTCGTGCCGTCGGCCATTGCCAGCGGTGAATCGCGCAAGGGGCCGCGGATCGGCCGCCACAGATTGATCACCTGCACGCGACCCTTCAGCAACTCTTCGGCTTCGTCAGGCAGATGCTCGCGCACGCGGTTGGCGCCGGAGACGGCGGTCTGGTCGACATGCACGCGTGTCGCTGGCTGGCGCGGGCCACCGCCACGAATGTCGGCGGCGCCCTCGATGCGCTTGCGCACGGTGTGGTCGAAGATGAAGACACGATCGGCCTTCAGCGTCGCGCGCAGGAATGCCTCCACGGCGGGATAATAGACCGCCCTGACCTCCTCCTCGTTGTAGAAATCCTTCACGCGGGTCGGATGACGCACCAGCGCGAAGCCTTCGCGATCAAGCGAGAAATTCTGCGCAATCAGCCGCGCATCAAAGATCGGGACCTGATGCGGCTCGGCAAGCGCCGTGCTCTTCGGCTCGCCCGGCGGCGGATCGAAGGCGTAGGTACGCGGCTTGCCTAAGACCGGCGCGAGATAGTTGAGTTCGGCTGTGACGAAGGGAAGCGATTCGATTTTTGTTTCTTGTAGGCCCATGGCCGGTCTCCCGATGTGGTCGTCTAAAGCATCTTGGCGGGAACCGGCGTGGCGCAAGGGAGCGGGCGCAAATAGCAATGGGGATGTTGTCGGGGACGCGAAATGCAGAAGGAACGTTTCGAGAGCGGCTTTCGCGTAGAAGGGCGCATTCTCATTTCACGGACGCTTGAGCAATGCGTGAGATCTCGTGCCTCGTACGCCGCCGTGTCCGAAACACAAGATCTTGCAACAGCAGCGCACCGGCTAACATGAGACGGATCATTCCGCGGCCTCGCCGCGAACAGCCTGACGCTTCGTAATCAGTTCACGCGTCAGCGGGATCAGCTCGCGCCCATATTCAATGGCGTCGATCAGCGGATCGAAGCCGCGAATCAGGAAATGGCTGATACCGAGGTCGTAATAGTCGCCAAAGACTTCCGCGACCTGCTCGGGCGTACCGACCAGCGCGGTGGTGTTGCTGTTGGCGCCGGTGAGCTTCGCGATCTCGGTCCAGAGCCGCTTGTCGATGCGGCTGCCCTGGTCGGCGAGTGCGAGCAGGCGCCGCGCGCCGGCCGTGGCGTGGCCGTCGGCGGGCTTGCGGTAGCCGGTCTTGTCCTGAAGCGCGGTCGCGCGCGCCAGAATGTCTTCCGCCTTCTCCCAGGCCTGTTTCTCGGTCGACGCAATGATGGGCCGCACTGACAGGCTGAAACGCGGCGTCGGCCGCCCGTGCCGGACCGCCGCGTTGTGGACGCGGGAAGTGACGTCGCGTACCTGCGCATAGGATTCACCCCACAGCGCGAATGTGTCGGCGTGCTTGCCGGCAACGTCGATCGCCGCATCGGAAGCACCGCCGAAATAGACGCGGATGCCTTCCGGGCGATACGGCTTCACTTGCGAAAAGGCGTTCTCGACCTGGTAGTACTTGCCCCTGTAGGTGAACGGCTTGTCGCTGGTCCATTCCAGCTTGAGGACGTCGAGGAATTCGGAAGTACGAGCGTAACGCTCGTCCTTGTCGTCGAGCGTGTTGCCGTCCTGCCGCAGCTCGGTGGCATTGCCCCCGGTGATGACATGGATCGCGACGCGGCCGCGCGAGAATTGGTCGAGCGCCGCGAACTGCCGCGCCAGCAGCGTCGGGGCGGTGAAGCCGGGCCGCTGCGCGATCAACACGTTCAGGCGATCGGTGACCCCGAGGACGTGCTGCGCGACCTGGAGCGCATCGGGCGAGGTCGAATGAAACGCCAGCAGCGCACGATCGAAGCCGGCATTCTCATGCGCTTTCGCCACCGTCTCGATGTGGGTCGGATTGAGCACCGGCCCTTCGCGGACGATGGTCTCGGACGAATTGTTGTTGCTGATGAAGCCGATGAACTCGATCGACATGACCGTCTCCCTGATTTTTCCCGAAAGCTAGAGGCCCAATGCGGCGCGACCGAGACCGGTGCGCGTGGAATCGTCCTGCGGTGTGTGCACGCGCCCGCACAGCACGTCGCGATAGTGACGCTCCAGCGGATTGGTGCGGCTGAGGCCGTGATTGCCGGAGATCGACAGCGCGTCCTCGACCGCCGCGACGGCATTGTTGGTGACGGTAAGCTTGATGACGTTGGACTCGCTCGCCGAGAGCTGGACGCCGTCATCGAAATCACGCGCAAAAGACTCGATCAGCCGTGCATTGACCGCGAGCCGCGCCTCGATGGCACCGACAATCTCCTGCGCCCGCGGCAAGCTCGCGAGCGGCGCGCCGAGGCCGGCGGGAACGCGCTGCTTCAGGAACGTGATCAGCCAGTCGCGCGCGGCGCGGGCGACGCCGTCATAGATCGCGGCAACGAACACCGTATGGATGGTCGCCTGCGTCACGTCGGGCGTGCGCCAATCCGCCGGCTTGCGGAGATCGACCTCGGCATCGAGCGGGATCACGACATCGTCGAAGATGACGTCATGGCTGCCGCTGGCACGAAGGCCGTGGTGGTCCCAGGTCTCGACGATGCGCGTGCCCGGCAGGCCCGCCGGCACCAGGAACTGCCCGACCCGCGGCTCCGCCTCGTCGGTCCGGGCCCAGACCAGGTACCATTTCAGGATCGGCGATCCCGTCGAATAGATCTTGTGGCCGGAGAGGCGCCAGCCGGTTTCGGTGCGCCGCGCGATCGTCGCCGGCAGACCGCCGCGCGCGGGCGAGCCGAGCTCCGGCTCGACGCGCAGCGCGTTGATCAGCGCCAGGCCCTCGACGCTTTCGCGCGCAAGCTTGCGTGACAGCCGCGCCGGCCAGGTCGGGCTCCGCGACATGACGAGATGATTGATGTAATGCATTGACAGCACCAGCGCCGTCGACGGATCGGCCTTGCCGATGATGCCGATCACGCGCGCGGCGTATCGTGCGCCGGCGCCGGCCCCACCCTGAGCCGCAGGAACCGTGAGCGACAACAGGCCCGCTTCGGAGAGCTCGCGAAAATTCTCGAAAGGGAAGCTGCCATTGCGGTCATGCTCGGCGGCGCGTGCGGCAAAGCCTGCTGCCAGGTCTTCAGCACGCGCGATGTAATCGGGCTCGGTGGGGGCTATGCGCCCTTTGGCTACGGGAGTCACCATGTCGCGTCCAACCCCAGCAGACCGAGAATCTGGCGGCGCAGATCGGCCAGATAGGGATCGCCGCGGTGGCGCGGATAGGGCCGGTCGACACGGATGTCGGCCTTGACCCGTGCCGGGCGGTCACTGAAGACGATGACGCGGTTGGCGAGCACCAAGGCTTCCTCGGCATCGTGCGTCACCAGCAGCGTGGTAAAGCCCTTGCGCTGCCACAGCGAGACAAGCTCGGCCTGCATGGTGATGCGGGTCAGCGAGTCGAGTTTTCCCAGTGGCTCGTCGAGAACCAGGATCTTGGGATCGTTGACCAGCGCCCGCGCCAGCGCGACGCGCTGCGCCATGCCGCCGGAGAGCTGGTGCGGATAAGCGTTGCGGAAAGACGACAGCCCGACGAGATCGAGAGCATCGTCGACGCGGTAACGCTGGCTCTTCAAAATGCCCTGGGCCTCGAGGCCCAGGGCGACGTTGTCCCAGACCGACCGCCAGGGAAACAGGGTCGGATCCTGGAACACGACCACGCGCGAGGGATGTGGACTGTTGATGCGGCTCTCGTCCTCGCGCAGCGTTCCGGACCTCGGCTTATCGAGGCCGGCGACAAGCCGCAGCAAGGTCGACTTGCCGCAACCGGAGGGACCGAGCAGCGCGACAAACTCGCCGGGCTCGACAGAGATGCTGACGTCGCTGAGAACGGGCAGCTCGGCGCCGTCGATGTCGAAGGCGTGGCTGACCTGCTCGATGTCGAGCGCAGCGCCGGCAGCCGGACGCGCGATCGCTTGAGCCAGAGCTACCATTTTACGGTCCCCTTCTGCCAAACTAGCAGGCGGTCGCGGATCGAGAACAGCAGCGTAATCGCGCCGGAGCAGAGCAGCGACATCACGATCAGTGCCGCATACATGTTGGCATAGGCGGCCCAGCCCTGCGCCCATTGCAGGTACCAGCCTAGCCCGGCCTTGACACCGATCATCTCGGCGACGACGAGCACCGCGAAGGACGCGCCGAGCCCCATGAACAGCCCGACGAACACGTGCGGGAGTGCCGCCGGAATCGCGACCTTCAGCACCAGGAAGGACGGCTTGGCCCCCAAGGTCCGCGCGACGTCGTAATAGGCGTTGCTGACGCCGGCGACGCCGGACCAGGTCAAGACGGTGACCGGAAAGCCGGTCGCCAGCGCGATCAGGAAGGTCGAGGCGCTCCAGCTCGACGGGAACGTGAAGAAGGCAATCGGCAGCCACGCAGTCGCCGGCAACGGACCGATGAAGCGCAGCACCGGATGTACCCAATAACCAACTGCGCGCGACCAGCCGATCGAGACGCCGGTCAGGAAACCGATCGTGGCGCCGACCAGATAACCGCCGAGCTGCAGTTTTACGGAGGCAAAGACACTGTCGAGCAGCTTTGGCAGATCATCGGTATAGACCTCGACGATCGATTGCGGCGGCGGAAAGAACGGCAGCGGCAGCCAAGCAAATTTTGCCGTTGCGACCTCCCACAAGGTCAGGAACGCGCCGAGCGCCACCAGCCAGGGCGCGCGTTTGCGCAAGCCGCGGCCTGCGGAGCCGAGATAATCGGCACCCAGCGTTCCGAACAAGGCAACCGCAGCGACGATGAAGGCTGCAATGCCGACCGAATGCGTGCGTGACCAGTCGCCGACATCCTGCCACCACAGACAGGACAGGCCAAAGCCGATCCAGGCGATGCTTGCGAGCACGCCGACGCCGGTCTCCCGGAGCCAATTCGCAAGCAGTGGCGCGCGAGAGAGGCGCGGCGCGCCGGAGGCGAGGCCGTCAGACAGCGAATACGTCGACATAGATGCGCTCCGCGAATTTGGCCGTGTCGGTGCTCGGCTTGAAGACCTGCACGCTCTTCAGATCATCGGCATAGGCCTTGAGCTCGCGCTTGAGCACGTCGCCGACCGGATGATGATGGTGGGTGTGGTAGCGCACCATGCCCTCGATGTCGGCGAGGGTGGCCGCCTTCGGTGCGTAGGGCTGGAATGATTGTGCGGCAATCGTCGCATTCTGCGCGGTGAACATCGCGGCATCGAGCAGCGCTTGCGTGATGGCCCGGGCGATCTGCGGCTCCTCGCGCACCAGGCTGCCGCGCAGGCCGAGGATGCAGCAGCTCTTTTCGCGATACTCGCCGTCGAGATTGGAAGCGACTTCCTTGTACTGAGTATCCTTGAGCCAGAGATAGGCGAGCGGATCGGAGGACAGGAAGGCCTGCACCTCGCCCTTCTCCACAGCGACATTGAGCAAATTGCCGGGATAGGCGCGCCAATCGACGTCCTTGATCGGATCGATGCCGAGCTTGGCGAGCTGGATCGAGAAGAAATTCTTGTCGGGGCCGGCGAGGTCGCCGACCGCGACGATCTTGCCCTTGAGATCGGCGAGCTTCGCGACGCCGGAATCGCGGCGCGACAGCACCCGCATGCAGCCGCCATGGGTGCCGGCGGCGATCTTGACGTCAAACCCCTGCTCCAGCGGCTTCAGCCAGCGCAGCGCCATGCCGAGGCCGGCGTCGCTCTTTCCGGTCGCGATCGCCTCGAGCAACTGGTCGGTCGAGCCGGAATAGTTGACGAGCTCGACGTCGAGATTGTGCTTCTGGAAGAAACCGTGCTCGATGGCGACCGGCACGGGCGCGAGGCAGACGGCGCCGGCATTCCACGACAGTTTCAGCTTGCGCGGAGCGCCAGTAAGCGCAGGTGCATTCGATGCTGTCTGGCACAATGGAAATTCCGAGAAGTCGACGCCGGGCGCGAACCCGCGCGGCGCAAAGGCGTGTGCCGCACCAAGAGCGCCGAACGGCGCAGCAAAGGCTGCCGCAAGCCCCGCCTGGAGCAGATGGCGCCGGTCGAGACTCGATCCACCGCGCTTGTCGTCATTGCTCATCGGTCCCACTCCTGCGCTGGCACGGCTCCGCTACATGCGCAACGGCTCGCGTTGCGCATGTTCCGTGCGGAGCTGCGTTTGAGAGAAAATCTTTTCGCGGGCGCTTCACGCGCCGCGTTGATGCGATGCGCAAATCATGCGGCGCAGTCGCCGCATCGTCAATGAAATGGAATTTCGAATGTTCGACGAAGCGAAGTCATTCTCTCCATCGCCACCCTCGCGAACGATGAAAGGATTTTCGCCGCTGCATCCTTTGGCAGAGCGCCGGGCTTCCCGCTCCCTGCTTCTTTCCTACGCAATTTCGGCCGCGCACACCGCACTTTCTCGAAAGCATCACTTTGCTAAAACGTCCTTGCCTGTCGCCTTTGCAATACGGATAGCCATTTCATTGACTGCGCTCCGCGCGGCCCTAGACTTCATGACCTCGCTGCATCGCTCGCTCACGCGTCGTGAGCAAAGCAACAAGACAGGCCACATGCGCATCAACTCCCATCATCACCCCATCACCCGCCGTCTCGCGGCATCGCTGCTTGCCGCCGCCCTCACCTTGTCGACGGCCGCCGCATCGTTCGCGGCCGACACCGTCGTGCTGCGCGTCGGCGACCAGAAAGGCGGCAACCGGTCGCTGCTCGAAATCTCCGGTTACACGAAAGACCTGCCCTATAGAATCGAGTGGTCGGAATTCCCCGCGGCCGCGCCGATCCTGGAAGCGCTCAACGCCGGTGCGCTCGACGTCGGCTATACCGGCGATCTCTCGTTCCTGTCGGTCTATGCGGCCGGCGCGCCGATCAAAGCGATCGGCGGGACGAGGTCAGACGCCAAGACGCAGGCCATCCTGGTGCGCCAGGATTCTCCAATCAAGTCGGCCGCCGACCTCAGGGGCAAACGGCTCGCCGGCACGCGCGGCGGTTGGGGTCAGTTCCTGATCGACGCGACGCTGGAGAAGGCGCAGATCAAGCTGGAGGATGCGACCTTCGCGCCGCTCGGACCGGTCGACGCCAAGATCGCGCTGCTCGCCGGCTCGATCGATGCATGGGCGGTGTGGGAGCCCTACGTCTCCTTCGCGACGCTGAAGGACAAAGCCCGCGTGATCGCCGACGGCGAAGGCCTGACCCCAACCATCACCTTCATCGTCGCTTCCGACAACGCCATCGCCACCAAGCGCGCGGCGGTGCAGGATCTTGTGCAGCGGCTGAACAAGGCGCGGCTATGGTCGCTTGATCACCTTTCCGAGTATGCCAGGAACACGGCCGAGCTGACCAAGCTGCCGGAAGACGTGCTGCTCTCGGCCTACACCGCGCAGCGCACCAGCCCGATCGTGATCGACGAGAACGTCGTGAAGGAGGTGCAGGATGCCTCCGACCGCTCGACGCGCTATGGCATCCTGCCGAAAAAGCTCGACGTCGGCAAAGCCGTCGACCGCAGCTTCACGGCTGCGGCCGCAGGATCGAACTAAACGCACCCGGCGGGATGCGCAGGCTTCGCCTCGAGGCCGGCCCGCTGCATCTCGCCGCGATCGTGCTCATGCAATTCGCCTGTATGAGCATGATCGTGTGGCTCGCGCTCTAGCCGCGCAAAACCTTACCAATATCCGCGATAGTAAGGCCGGTGAAAGACCCGATATGGCCGGTAGTAGCCGTAACGATAGCCGTAGTACGGACGATACGGCCGATAGTATCGCGGATAAGCGTAGGCCGGCCCATAGCCGTAATAAGCCGGGGCATAACCATAGCCGTACCCCGGATAGCCATAACCGCCGTAATACGGGCCGCCATAGTAGCCATAGCCGTAAGGCGCGGTGCTGGCGGCGATGGCGCCGCCGATGATCGCACCGGCCGCGAGGCCGCCGAGACCCCATCCCCAGCCACCGCCGCGCCAATGTACCTGCGTGACATCATCGCCGACGGCAGCCTTCATGCTCGCGACGTTGGTCGGCATCGGACCCGCCGCGGCCTGCTCGATTTGGCCGGCCATGACCACGCCGGCCAGCGAACAGGCAATTGCCGTTTTCCAGATCCTCATCGTCTTACTCCCTATCTGACGTTTCGCTTGGAAATGGATCGCATCGCCATGATCGAACATCCTTGCGCCTAGTCAAAGCCTCGAATTTGCGTGCGGCGCACAAGTGCCCTTCACGTCTCGCTGCGAGACGGCCGCTGGCGGGCCAGCGCGCCTGCTCGGTCGCCATGTGACACCGGCGCGACGCCGGAGTTCGGTGGCCAAGAACGGCATCAAGCCAAAGCATTAAGCTTGCCGCGCTCGCAACTAACAACCTACTTCCCGATTTACTATTCGTGCCGTTACTATCGGTTCCAATGGGCGCGGGACCGCGGGGCTTCTCGCGACAAAAGGCCTCGGCAAGCGCCAGAGCGCGGGAGGATGACATGAGTGCCGTCGGTAGTGAACCGCTTGCCCGCCAGGCGCTGGCGTTCGTCCTCGCTGGTGGACGCGGCAGCCGGCTTTTGGAGCTGACCGACCGGCGCGCCAAGCCGGCGGTCTATTTTGGCGGCAAGTCCCGCATCATCGACTTCGCGCTGTCGAACGCGGTGAACTCCGGCATCCGCCGTATTGCGGTCGCCACCCAATACAAGGCGCACAGCCTGATCCGGCACCTTCAGATGGGCTGGAACTTCTTCCGCCCCGAGCGCAATGAGAGTTTTGACATTCTCCCGGCGAGCCAGCGCGTTTCCGAGAACATGTGGTATGTCGGAACGGCGGACGCGGTCTACCAGAACATCGACATCATCGAATCTCACGCCTGCCGCTTCATCGTCGTGCTGGCCGGCGACCACATCTACAAGATGGACTACGAGGTGATGCTGCGCGAGCACGTCGAGAGCGGCGCCGACGTCACGGTGGGCTGCCTCGAGATGCCGCGCGCGGAATCATCGGGCTTCGGCATCATGCATATCGACGAGAAGGGCTGGATCCAGTCCTTCCTGGAGAAGCCGAAAGACCCGCCGCCGATGCCAGGCAAGCCGGACGTCTCGCTCGCCAGCATGGGCATCTACGTGTTCAATGCGAAATTCCTGTTCGACCAGCTCAGGCGCGACGCCGAGGACCCGGACTCGAACCACGATTTCGGCAAGGACATCATTCCATACCTCGTCAAGAACGGCCGCGCATTCGCGCACCAGTTCTCGACCTCCTGCGTGCGCTCCAGCAGCCACAACGGCGCCTATTGGCGTGACGTCGGTACCGTCGACGCCTATTGGTCCGCCAATATCGATCTCACCGATGTCGTACCGGAACTCGACCTGTTCGACCGCGCCTGGCCGATCTGGTCCTATGCCGAGATCACACCGCCGGCCAAGTTCGTCCACGACGAGGAGAGCCGGCGCGGCCAGGCCGTGAGCTCGCTCGTCTCGGGCGGCTGCATCATCTCCGGCGCCTCGCTGCGCCGCTCGCTGCTGTTCACCGGTGTCCGGATCAACTCCTACGCCAATGTCGAGAATGCCGTGATCATGCCCTACGTGAATGTTGGGCGCGGCGCTCGCTTGAAGAACGTCGTGATCGACCGTGGCGTCGAAATCCCCGAGGGCCTCGTCGTCGGTGAAGATCCCGAGTTCGACGCCAAGCGCTTCCGCACCACCGAGCAGGGCATCTCGCTGATCACCCAGCCGATGATCGATGGGCTCAATAAATGACGCCTGTTCGCGTCCTCGCGGTCGCTTCTGAAGTCTATCCCATCGTCAAGACCGGCGGCCTCGCGGACGTCGCTGGCGCGCTGCCGGTTGCGCTGAAGGCGCATGGCGTCGAGATGCGCACCCTGATGCCCGGCTATCCCGACGTGACGCGGCTGCTCGCCGGAGCGGAGGAAATCCGGCGCTGGCCGGATTATTTCGGCGGGCCTGGACGCCTGCTCGCAGCCTCGCACGACGGCCTCGATCTGTTCGTGCTCGACGTGCCGCATCTCTATGCGCGGCCGGGAAATCCTTACGTCACCAGCGAAGGCGTCGACTGGCCGGACAACGGCGTGCGCTTCGCCGCGCTCTCGCGCGTCGCCGCCGATATCGGCCACGGCCTGGTTCCGGCTTTCGTGCCCGACATCATGCACGCCCATGACTGGCAGGCGGGGCTCGCGCCGGCCTATCTGCATTATGACAACCGGCCGCGGCCCGGCACCGTGATGACCATTCACAACATGGCCTATCAGGGCAAGTTTGCTCCCGAGCTGATTGGCGCGATCGGCCTGCCCTGGCACTCCTTGAACGTCAACGAAATCGAATATTTCGGCGGCATCAGCTTTTTGAAGGCGGGCCTGCAATTTGCCGATCGCATCACCACGGTGTCGCCGACCTACGCGCGGGAGATCCAGAGCGACGAAGGCGGCATGGGGTTCGGCGGCCTGCTTCGCGCACGCGCGAGCGTGCTCAGCGGCATTCTCAACGGCATCGACATCTCGGTGTGGAATCCGCAAACCGATCCGCACATTGCCTACCGCTTCGGCGCGGAAGACCTCACGTTCCGGGCTGCAAACAAGGCGGCGCTTCAGCAGCAGTTCAATCTCGATTCCTCCGACGAGGCGCCGTTGCTCGGCGTCATCAGCCGGCTGTCCTGGCAGAAGGGGCTCGATCTCCTGCTCGAGGCCATTCCAATCATATTGGGTGAAGGCATGCAGCTCGCGCTGCTCGGCAGCGGCGATCGCGATCTGCAGGACCGCTACCAGGCCGCCGCTCGCGCCAATCCCGGCCGGATCGGAGTCGTGATCGGCTACGACGAGATCCTGGCGCATCTGATCCAGGCCGGCTCGGACGCGCTGATCGTGCCGTCGCGCTTCGAGCCGTGCGGCTTGACCCAACTCTGCGCGCTGCGCTATGGCGCCGTCCCGATTGTGTCGCGCGTCGGCGGCCTCGAGGATACCATCGTCGACATCGGCGAGGCCGACGCATCCGGCCATGATGCCACCGGTTTCAAGTTCGGCCCCGTCACGGCGGACGCCCTCGCCGGCACGCTGCGCAAGGCCAACACCGTCTTCCACGACAAGCTGACCTGGCGCCGGCTGCAATTGAGCGGCCTTGCGACCGACGTCTCCTGGCGCAACCGCGCCGGCGACTATGCCGCGCTCTACCGCGACCTCATGGCGGCCCGCGCGTGAGCATTGCCGAATCCATGCTATAGAGCCGGCATGGACCCCTTCGCGATCAAGCTGCTCGGCTTTGCCGCCGCCACCTGCACCACCGTCGCCTATGCGCCGCAGTTCATCAAGGTCTGGAAGACGCGCTCGGCGCGCGACATCTCGCTCGGCATGTTCCTGGTCATGGTGCTGGGCCTTGTGCTCTGGCTCGTCTACGGCCTGCTCTCCGGCGATGCCCCGCTAGTCGCCGCCAACGCGATTACCGTGGTGCTCGCCGGCGGCATCCTGTTCATGAAGCTGAAATACGGGTGAGGATGCCCCCTCTCCCTTGTCGGAGAAGGAAGATCACCCACCAAACACATACGACGCCATCGCTACGCCCGCGACCTCGTCGACGAAGACGCGGCGGCCAATGTCGCTGCCGGCGGCGCCCGCCGCGACCATCAGCGGCAACAGATGGTCCTCGCGCGGATGCGCGAGGCGCGCGCTGGGCGCGTTCTCCCAGTCGACGAGCATGGCGTTGCGCCGTGTCGCGTCCGGATTGCTGATGGCCTCGTTCAGATAGGCCTCGAAGGCGTACGAGACCGGCTTGGACTCCGGTTGATTGAAGCCGCGCATGTTGTGATAGGTCAGTCCGCTGCCGACGATCAGGACACCGTCGTCGCGCAGCGAGGAGATCGCCTGCCCGACCCTGATATGCTCGGCCGGATCGTAGCTCGACTTCAGCGACAGCAATACGATCGGCATGTCGGCGTTCGGATACATCAGGCCGAGCGGCACGAAAGTGCCGTGGTCAAAGCCCTGATCGGGATCCTCGCGGCAATCGAGCCCGGCGCGCGTCACCAACGCCTTCACTTCGGCTGCGAGCTCGGGCTGGCCCGGCGCCGGATATTTGAGGTGATAGGTATGCTCGGGGAAACCGTAATAGTCGTACACCATCGGCGGATGCGCCGAGGTCGACACGGTGAAGGCGTCGGCCTCCCAATGGCCAGTGATGACGAGCACGGCCTTCGGCCTTTTCGGCAACACTTGCGGTAATCGGCCGAACTCCGCGGCGGTCTTCGCATATTGCACCCGTCTGTCCTCCATGAACGGCCAGGGGCCACCACCATGCGACAGGAACAGGGTCGGAAATCGCGTCATCAGGTCGTCTCGCTAGCAACAGGCGCGTGCGAGCTGCCCGCGCAGTTCGCGGCGAGCATAGGCAAACCGGGATGGTTAGCAAGCCGTTAACGATTTGCCTTCCAAAATCCCGCCGTGGCCGAAGCAGTCGGCCTGAAGACAAGTGAGACGTGAGATGAGGAAGTTTGCGCTGGGGGACGTCGTCAACAGTGACAAGGGCCGCCGCGGCGTCGTTCGCGCCGCCTACAAGTCACGGGACGGCCAGCAGTTCTATGCCGTCGAGAAGGATGGCGCGATGGACTATCTGGAGGAAGACCGACTGAGCCCGGCGCCGCGCGTCGAGCTCGCGGCATAAATCCCACTCATTTCCTGCCCTCACCTGCGAGCCGATCGAGACGCTCCGCGAAGGGGTCGTCTCCGCTCGCGATGCGATCGTCCGCGATCAGCAGCAGGCGATCACGGTCGGCGGCCGCGTCCCAATGGGGCAAACCGAGGCCATTGGGATCGCCGTCTTTCGCAAAATTGATCCAATAGCCGCGGATGCGGCTCGCGACCTCGCGGTCTGCTCGCGAGAAGATTCCTGCACCGGGCACGCCTTCGACACCGAAGATGAACTGCAACTCGCGTCCGTGCCCATGATCAGGATTTGCGCGCTGCGCTTCAGGCACATAGCTAAAACGATAGCGGAAGGTCGGCGCGCCGCTTGCGGCATGCAGGCGCGCAAGCAGCCTCACCGGCTCGGAGAAGTCCTTGTCGGTGAAGAATCTTGCCGCGCCCGATGACCTCGCAAGATCCGGATAAAGACTGCGCAGGTCATCGCTTGTGACGCCTGCCGACGCCAGCTCCTCCTCAACACTGAGTTCGCTGTCGAAACCGGTCTCATCGTCGTTCGAGCCGATGATCAGGGGAATGCGGCTTTGATGTCCCGCTGCAAAGCCCGCGGCGACGTCCTCAGTCACCAGGCTTCCATCCAGCATCGGCGCAAAGCTGCGCGGTGATTTGTCCAGCAGCTGTTTTCCGGCGCCAAGCAGGCGGCTCGGCGCAACGTCGCGCAAGTCCGTCCGCTCTCCTAGCGCCGCGACGAGCTGACGACCGACAGCCTCCGCCTCTTGCGCCAAGCGAAGGCGCGCACGACCGGGTAGCGATTGCAGAATGGCTTTGTGGAATAACCCGCGCGTCTGCCGGCACAGCATCAGCAGCGCGATCGACGTCGCGCCTGCGCCATTACCGAACAGGGTGACGTTGTTTGGATCGCCGCCGAACGCCGCGATATTGTCGTGCACCCAATGCAGCGCCGCGATCTGGTCCATCAGACCGTAATTGCCGGAGCCGCTTTCCGACAGCGCGGGATGCGCAAGCCAGCCGAGCACACCGAGGCGATAATTCACGGTGACGACGATGAGGCCGGCCTGCACCAGCCTGGCGCCGTCGAACAGCGGATCGTTCGCGGTCCCCGTGACGAAGGCGCCGCCATGGATGAACATCATCACCGGTAACGGACCATCGACTCCGAAGGGACGAAACACGTTCAGCGTGAGGCAATCCTCGCTCGCGCCAGGCAGCGACGGTTGAAGACAAGGCGCGCCGTAGTCGTAAGCGGTGCGCATCTCCGAGCTCTCGGCCGTCGGCTGCGGTGGGCGCCAGCGCAGCGGACCGACCGGCGGCGCCGCGTAAGCAAGCCCCTTGAAGGAGGCCACCTCACCTTCCACGGCGCCAAGCATCTGTCCTTCGCGCGTCAGCGCGAACGGAAACTGTCCGACCGGCTGGGCCAAGGCCAGGCCGGCGCAGCCCAGAACTGCGGAAGCCGCAACAAGCGCGAGCAAGGACCGCATCTTCTAGATATCTCGATGCGAGAAAGGGTTCCCGGCAGGTTATGTCCCTGACCGTCAGCGAGGCAAGTCTCTCGCCGCGTCTAACTCCCCTTGGCCAGGAGCTCCGCCAGCGCGCGGCGGGCGACGATGCCGAGCTCGCCAAGCGTGGAATGTCCCGACTGCGCCGCCTCGATCAGGCGCTCGGCGATGAACCTGCGGCTGTCGTGATCGCCGCCATGCGGCAGTTGGCGGCACGTCTCCTCCAGGACGACGTCCATGTTCGCTTTGGTTCGATCACTCAACTCTATCATGACGCCCGGTCAGTATGCGTGGCTAGTAAGCGCAAGCATACACAGAAGGATGTAGTCTGATTAGCCCGGACAATCCCGGCGATTGTGCATCGCGATGCGTGTATCGCCACAAGCCTCGCGCGGCCACGATGACGCCGCAAACGACTACCGAAGATTGCACTTGTCCTGATGACAAGCCGAACCTGCAGCGATAGCCTGCCGGCAAAACAAAATACACGGGAGGAATGCCATGCCTGACGCAAGGGTCGCCGCACGTGAATCCAGGGCGGCGAGTGGAGCAGCCCAACAGGTCGATGTCGCCGTGGTCGGCGCCGGGTTTGCCGGCCTCTATCTCCTTCATCGCCTGCGCAAGGCCGGCTTCAAGGCGATCGCCCTTGATGAGGCCGGCGACGTCGGCGGCACCTGGTACTGGAACCGCTACCCGGGCGCCCGCTGCGACATCCAAACCATCGATTACAGCTACACCTTCGATCCGGAGCTCGAGACGGCCTGGACCTGGTCCGAGAAATACGCGACCCAGCCCGAGATCCTGCGCTATCTCGGCTTCGTCGCCGACCGCTATGACCTTAGGCGCGACATCCGCTTCAACACCAAGGTCAGCGCAGCCACATGGGATGAAGCGACAGGGCGCTGGCAGCTCACCACCGATAACGGCGCGCCGGTCTCCTGCCGCCACTACATCATGGCCACCGGCTGCCTTTCGGCGCCAAAGCCGCCCGAGATCGACGGCGTCAAGGATTTTGAGGGCGAAGTCTATTTCACCGGACGGTGGCCGCATGACGGGGTCGATCTCGCCGGCAAGCGCGTTGCCGTGATCGGCACGGGCTCGTCCGCCATCCAATCGATCCCGCTGATCGCCGAACAGGCCGCGCATCTGACCGTGTTCCAGCGCACGCCAAATTTCGCGCTGCCCGCGCATAACGGCCCGGCGCTCTCGGACCGCATGAGCCTGCTGCAAAGCGACCGCGCGGCCTATCGCGAGCAGGCACGCCAATCGATGGCCGGTGTGCCTTATCCTCAGCAGACCGCGGTGAGCTGGCAGCTCAGCGACGCCGAGCGTCGCGCGCGCTTTGAAGAGGCATGGGGCAAGGGCGACCTCGTCTATATCCTGACCCAGCTCTGGGCCGACCAGGCCGTCGATGTCGACGGCAACAAGATCGTCCAGGACCTGATCCGTGAAAAGATCAGCGCCGCGGTCAAGGACCCCGAGACCGCGGCGGCCCTGATGCCGCACGATCATCCGTTCGGCGCCAAGCGTCCCTGCCTCGATACCAATTACTACGCGACCTTCAACCGGCCGAACGTCACGCTGATCAATCTGCGCCAGGAGCCGATCAAGGCGATCACCGCAACCGGCATCACGACTGCCAAGCGCAGCGTCGACCTCGACGTCATCGTGTTCGCGACCGGTTTCGACGCCATGACCGGCGCGATCCGTGCCGTGCATCCGATCACGGGACGGGGCGGCCGATCGCTCTCGGACGTCTGGGCGCAGGGACCGCAGACCTATCTCGGCCTCACGGTCGAGGGCTTCCCGAACTTCTTCATGATCACCGGCCCCGGCAGCCCGTCGGTGCTGTCGAACATGGCGGTGTCGATCGAGCAGCATGTCGACTGGGTCGTCGATCGCCTTGCGGAGCTGCGCGATGCCGGCTTCACCACGATCGAGCCGACCGAAACGGCGCAGGCCGCCTGGGGCCGGCACATGGCCGATTGTTCGATGCTGACGCTGCATCGCCTCGCCAACACCTGGTACACGGGCGCCAACGTACCCGGCAAGGTCCAGGGCCTGATGCCCTATACCGGCGGCGTCGGCCCCTATCGCAGTATCTGCGACGAGGTGGTCAGCCGCGGCATGCTCGGCTTCAGGCTCACCGGCCCCAACGTCGCGACGCAGTGCAATGACGGCGAGGTGGTGCGCCTGCAGCCGGACGTGCGGCTGGTGCTGAACCTGCTGACGTCGCTGAACCTGCCGCCGATCGAGTCGATGGGCGCGCTCGGCGCCCGCGCCTTCGTCAACGAGTTCAACGAGGGCCGGCCTGCGGGGCGGCCGATCGGCGACATCGTCGACGGCACCCTCCCAGTTACCGACGGCGCGCTGGCTTACCGTGTCTACAAGCCGGCAACCCCGGGCCCGCATCCGGTCGTGGTCTACTTCCACGGCGGCGGCTGGGTGCTCGGCGACGAGCAGTCGGACGAGCCGTTCTGCCGCGACATGGTGCGGCGGACCGGCATGATCTTCGTCAGCGTCGGCTATCGCCATGCGCCGGAGCACCGCTTCCCCACCGCGGCCGAGGACGGCTATGCGGCGACGCGCTGGATCGCCGAGCATGCCGCCGAGTTCGGCGGCATGCCGGGGCCGGTGCTGGTTGCAGGCTGGAGCGCCGGCGGCAACATCGCCGCCGTCACCTGCCAGCTCGCACGCGACCGTGGCGGACCCGAGATCGCCGGCCAGCTCCTGGTCTGCCCGGTCACCGACTGCACCTTCGATCGGCCCTCTTACAACGACAATGCGACCGGCTACTTCCTGACGCGCTCGCTGATGTACTGGTTCTGGGACCTCTATTGCTCGCCGGCCGACCGCACCGACCCGCGCGTCTCGCCGCTCCGCGGCAAGCTCGAGGGATTACCGCCGGCCTTCGTCGTCACCTGCGAGTTCGACCCGTTGCGCGACGAGGGCGTCGCCTATGCCGAGGCGATGGCCGCCGCGGGCGTCCCGGTCGAGCAGCTTCGGGCGCGCGGCCATTTCCACTCGTCGTTCGCGATGGTCGATGTGGTGATCACCGGCGTGCCCGGCCGGCTGCAAATGGCCGGAGCCCTGCGGCGCTTCGCGGGACTTCCGCCGGAGGTCAGCCGCGGCGACGAGAGCAGCCGGGGCCAGGACAGCCCGGGGCACAAAATCGCGGCCGCCGCGAGCTGAATAGGGACAGGCCGCCGGGAACCTTTTCCCGGTTGCCGCGTTGGTTGTTCGTGGCATTGAGATGCAGCGACAAGTGTGTAGGCCCCGGCACGCGACCCCGTGTGCTGGGGTCGTCTTTTGCGTGAGGCAGGACGATGGGGGACGTGGTCGGGGATTCAAAGGTCGATTTCGGCGCGCTTGCGGTGCTGCATAAATGGCCGTCGCTTGCAAACCAGCGAAGGCTGGACAGAGAATCCTACCAGGTGAGTGAAGGCACGCTCGACGAGTGCATCTCGGCCTTCATGCAGAAGCCGGCGACGACTCGGCACCTCTATGAGATTCGCACCGTGGCGCAACCACCGCTCGTCACTGAAATCCTTTCGCCCGAGCACGTCATCGAGCTCTCGCGCTTAAGGGAATTTCTCTGAGGCCTTCACAAGCACGCGAGCAGGAACCTTCTTCCGGTTTTTCCCGTTGTCAGGGATCGGAAGCAAAGACATGAGCGCCTCAAGATGCTTGACGCCGGCGTGTCATCCCCCGTCGTGCCCTACGGCGCAGACCAGACCCTGTTCGTGGTGATCGATCGCCGCGACGAGGCGACTGAAATCCGCATCGAGCGCAGCGATCTCGAAGCCACCATCGGCGAGCTTGTCGCCGGATGCTTCAACGACCCGATCAAGGTGATTTCATTCAACACGCTCGAGCATTGGATGAAGGACATTTCGACCGATGTCGCCGGCGAGATCCGCGCGCGCTGCGACATCGACGGTGTAGAGCTGCCGGATTATCTCAGCGACTTCGTCGAAAGCCATTCCTGAGCCCGCTTCTCCGATTGCGCGGGCAAAAAAAGCGCCGCTTGCGCGGCGCTTTTCGTGTGACACGCTTATCGGCGTGACACGCTTAGTGGTGCCAGAACAATGCCAGCAGCAGAACGATCGGCAGCGGTACGCCAAGCAACCAAAGCAAAGCACCTCGTCCAAAACCCATGATCTCCTCCTCCTCTTGCATCACCGAGATGACGTCGGGAAAAAGCAGAAGTTCCGCGCCTCGCGGCGAGGGCGGATGCAATCAGAGCATGGAACGGCGGATGCTAAACGCGCCGGTGCTTGCCGCCGATCACCTCGATCTCGCGGCGGCGCTCGCCCGCGAAGGTCAGGAGTTTTTCGATCGTCAGCGCATCCGTGATCCGTTTGGCCAGCCGCTCAGCGCGCGCGGCCTGATCTTCGAGATACTGGATCGTGTTCAAGCGCCGCCTCCCCCAAAGCCCCGGATTGCTGGACAGGTATGGTGCGACAGAGCAACTAACAGCCGGTTAAGCACTGCGAGCGGCTTGAGGCTCATTGCACGACGTCGAGGCGGACATTGGTGATGCCTTTGTCGACCATGCCGAGCGCCTCGGCCGCGGAAGGGGAGATATCGACCACGCGTCCGCGAACATAGGGCCCGCGATCGTTGACCCTGACGGTCACGAAGCGGCCGGAGGAGGTATCGGTCACCCGCAGCTTGGTGCCGAACGGCAGGCTCGGATGCGCCGCGGTCAATTCGTTCTTGTCGAACTTCTCGCCGCTCGCGGTCTCCGTATCCGAATAGAAGCTGGCAACGCCATGCGAGGCGGTCTGCTTTGCGTCACCGTCGGAGCCGCGCGACCTCATGATCGGCCTTGGATGCAGCGCCGCCACCCTGTGCGGGCGCTCCACCGCGGCCTGCCGGCTGGTGCCGGCGAGATCGGCCTTCTGGCGGCTGACCGGCGATTGCGCGCAGGCGGCGAGCGAGGCGGCGCCGCCGATCGCGAGCAGCAGCCGGCACGAGGTTGCGAAGGAAATCCGGGCAGCTTCGGCACGTGCAATGCGAGACATGGTACGCCCTCCGAACGGCCCCGATTTTCGGTGGGCAATGAGGGCAGAACCTTGTCGGAACAAAAGCAGGCCTGAGGCCGCCTCCGTTTCGCGCCAGCTGTGACGATTCCACCACACTGGCCTTGTCCTGAACAGGCGCGGGTTAGCGGCACGCCGGTGCGTAAACCTCCGGCGCTACGCTAAATGTGGCAGGCACCCAGTGTTTTGGGTCCGCGCGCGGATATGCCGCCGACCTTAGTAACGCGGCTCGTACATCTGCGACTGCACCAGGGCCTTCACGTCGTTGGGCGCAGGTCCGTCAGCGAGGCCGCGCTGAAAGGCGACGTCTGCGACGGCGGCGGCGATGCGGACCGAGACCTCGCGGATGCGTGGCAGCGCCGGATAAAGGCTGCCTTGCGCGAGGTCGTCCTTGCCGACGCAATCGGCGAGCGTGTGGGCGGCCGCCATGAACATTTCGTCGGTGACGAGGCGCGAGCGGCTGGCGACGACACCGAGGCCGACGCCGGGGAAGATGTAGGAATTGTTGCCCTGGCGCGGCACGAAGGTGCGGCCGTTGAGCGTCACCGGATCGTACGGGCTGCCGCAGGCGAACAGCGCGCGGCCCCCGGTGTAGCGGTAGGCATCCTCCGCCGCGCACTCGGCCTTCGAGGTCGGATTGGAGAGCGCAAACACGATCGGCTGCTCGTTGAGTTCGGCCATCGCCTTTAGCACCTCGGGGGTGAAGGCACCGCCGACAGCGGCGACACCGATGATCGCCGTCGGCTTCAGCGTCTTGATCGCAGTCAGGAAATCGGCGATCGGCGCCTGGCCGGCATGGGCATAGCGCAGCTTGTGGCCGGACAGGCCATCGCGGCCGCTGACGACGAGGCCGCGGGAATCCACCAGCCAGTTGCGCCGGAGCGCTTCGGCCTCCGCCAGCCCTTCCGCCATCATGGCGGAAACCACGAGATCGGCGATGCCGGTCGCCGCCTCGCCAGCGCCGAGGAACAGGATGCGCTGATCCCTGAGCTTGCCGGCGGAGACGCGGAGAGCCGAGAACAGACCAGCGAGCGCCACCGCCGCGGTGCCCTGGATGTCGTCGTTGAAGACGCAGGCCTCATCCCGGTATTTGTGCAGCAGCTTGAACGCCGAATGGTTGGCGAAATCCTCGAACTGGATCAGCACGCCCGGGAATGTCTTGCGCGCGGCCTGCATGAATTCGTCGACGAAGCTGTCATAGGCCTCGCCCGTCAGCCGCCGCTCGCGCAGGCCGAGATAATAGGGATCGTTCAAGAGCTCTTCGTTGTTGGTGCCGACGTCGAGCACGATCGGCAGGCACAGCTCGGGATGCACACCGGCGCAGGCCGAATAGAGCGAGAGCTTGCCGACCGGAATCCCCATGCCGTTGGCGCCGAGATCGCCGAGGCCCAGGATGCGCTCGCCGTCAGTGACGACGATCAGCCTGGCCGGATAGGGCCAGTTCTTCAGGATCTCGGCGATCTGGCCGCGATCGCGCGAGGAGATGAACATGCCGCGCGGCCGCTGGAAGATCAGGCCGTATTTCTGGCAGGCGAGCCCGACGGTCGGGGTATAGATGATCGGCTGGATCTCGTCGATGTTGTCGACGACGACGCGGAAGAACAGCGCCTCATTGCGGTCATGCAGCGCGTTCAGAGCGACGTATTTCTCCAGATCGGTCGGCAGCGTGCGCAGATTGGTCAGCACGCGCTGAGCTTGCGTCTCCATTGTCAGCACGCAAGGCGGCAGCAGGCCGCGCAGGCCCAGCGCGTCGCGCTCGGATTCGGTGAAGGCGGTGCCCTTGTTGAGCAGGGGATCGCGCAGCAGCGTCATGCCGTGTGATTGATCGGACGATGTCGGTTGGGCAGCGACCCGGGCAGGTCTATTCACGAATTCCCCCAAGGAGTTTCTTATTGAACCGCGGACATTGTCGGCCAGCGCTCCCCCGAGATCAAGGACGTTGGGACTGAGGCATCTATTGTGATCTCGCACCGCAGCGAGATCGTCGCGCGAGATCGCAGGTCGCGCGCGACGCAAAGGTTAACGCCGCAAGCTCTTGCTCCTCATGATGCGAATTGAGAGCCTGCTCTCTCCCCTCGTCATTCCCGGGCGCGCGTCGGCGCGAACCCGGAATCCATTCCGCGGCCGTCTCTGCGGCCCAATGGATTCCGGGCTCGCGACTTCGTCGCGCCCCGGAATGACGAGAATACCTCACGATCTGTCACGATGAGGAAGTGTTATGAGGCGGCAGCACTACTCAACCTTGATGTCGGCGGACCTTACGATCGGCCACCGTTTCTCGGTCTCGGCCCTCTGGACGGCCGCGAGCGCCGCGGCGTCCCACCCTTTTGTCGCCCGCTTGTCGTCAGCGGGCTGATGCCGGAGTGAACGCTGCCGGGCGAGCGGAGGCAAGCCGGAAGATGATAGAGCCGCTATCCGGCCGCCCGTCTGGGCGTCAGATTGGCGGCGCTGTCGGCCGGCGGCGCGATCTGCATCAAGATGGTCTGGGTCGCCGAGGCGACCTCGATGCCGCTCTGCTGGAAGCGCAGCTTCATGCGGCGGTTGAATTCACGCTGGACGGGCCAGCGGCCGGCCTCGGTGCAGCGGATCTGGCCGACGATCGACACCATTGCGCCATCGACCTTGTCGATGCCCCAGAGCTCGAGATCGCCACGGATCAGCGCACGGAACTCCGGCTCGCGCCGCATCTCGTCAACGATGTCCTTGAGAATCTGACCGGCGCGGTCGGTATCTTCCTTGTAGGCGACGTTGACGCTGACGGAAGCGTTGCCGGCGCCACGGCTGGCATTGGTGATGGTCGTGACCGCGCTGAACGGCACGATGTGCACGGCGCCATCGCCGGCGCGCAGGCGGATGGTGCGGATCGAGACATTCTCCACCACGCCTGACAGCCCGGACACGCTGACATTGTCGCCGACCTGCACCGTGTTCTCCAGGAGCAGGAACAGGCCCGTGATGAGGTCCTGCACCAGCTTCTGCGAACCGAAGCCGATGGCAATGCCGACGATGCCGGCGCCCGCGAGCAGCGGGGCGACGTTGACGCCGATTTCGCTCAGCGTGGTGAGGCCGACGACGGCGGCGATCAGGCAGAGCAGCGCCGTCCGCAGCATCGGCTGGAAGGTACGTAGACGCGCGGCGCGGGCATAATGTCCGTCCCGGGACAGCGTATTGATCTGCCGGTCCAGCAGCGCGTTGCTGGCTTCCCAGATCGCGGCCGCGATGAACACTGCGACGCCGATCGTCATCACGGCCGAGATCAGCCGGCTGCCGATCTGGCCGCCGTAGAACCAGACGATCGCGTCCACGCCCCAGACTTCGAGCACCGCCACGAAGCCGATGAAGGCGATCACGCCAGATACGATCTTGCGCAGCAGCGGTAGATAGCGGTTGGCACGGATCTCGAGGCCGGGAAAGCGCTGAAGGATCTCCGGCCTGATCCGGAAGCCGCGGTCGATCAGGCTCAGCGTCAGCATGATGGCGACGCGAGTCATCAGCGCCACCACGACCGTCCCGACGAAATACTGCAAGAGCAGCGAATAGCCGTTGCGGATGTTGAGCGCCCACACGGCCCACAGCGCAAGATCGAGCCCGATGGCAAGATAGTGCCAGCCGCCGGCGATGCGATTGCGCAGACGGGCCGCGATCCCCTGCCGGTCGGCCGGCGCACGGATCGCTTCGGCGACCTGGCGGCGGCATTGCAGGATGATGACGACGATGAAGAGGTGCACGACCAGCATCACCATGCGCAGCAGCGCGGCATAGCCGGCACGATGCAGGCCGAGCAGCAGGGCCACATTGGCAAAGGCGATGCCGGATATGCCGACGCCGACGATGCGGCGCGCCCAGATCTCGACGTAGGCTGCGGTCTCGGCCCGAACCGGGAACAGGCCGAACGGTCCCGCCAGCGCCCGGATCACGCAGATGAGGCCGCGGGAGAACGCATAGGCGTTGACGACCGCGAGGATCACGAGACGTACTGTCGTGGGCTCGCCGATCTCGGTCCCGAGCAGCGCGGTGGCGATGCCCACGAAGACGACCACCGGCAGCAGTTCGAGCACGAGGCGTCCCAGCACGAAGGGCACCCGCAGCAGGATCTGCCAGACCCGCGCCAGACTGTGGCGGCGCCTGTGCAGTTCGGGCGCGGGGGTGACATCGGCCACCGATGACGGCGGATCGGCAATCGGCAGCGCCTGTGCTGGCAGGCGCGCGGTCTGCGGCACGCGTCCTTCCAGGAACGCAACCGGACGCCGGATTAGGCGGAACATCACCCATTCGGCCGAAAGGGCGCAGCCGAGCACCAGCGCCAGCTTCCAGGCGGTCTCGATCAAAAGATTGTAGGCGGCGGGATCGTTCGCGGTCCGCATGATCCAGTAATAGAACGCCGGAAAATGCGTGAGCGTCCGCGCCATGCTGGCGATCTCGCTCGATATCGAACCGATCTCCTCCGACACGGTGAGCAGGAGCTGTGCACCGAGGCCATCGGCCGAGAGCGGGATCGGCGATTTCTGCTCAGGCGCGGCCGGTGCCGGCTGCTGACCAGATGCATTCGCGATCGCGCGCAGCGTGTCGATCATGTGCGCACGCTTCTTGTCGTCCTGCAGTGTCTCCAGCGCGCGCTTGGCTTCCTCAGGCGACAGCGCGGCCGTACTGCTCGCAGCCGGCGTCTCGGCGCGGGCGCCGCAGAGAGATGAGATCGCGAGGAAGAGAGCAGCGAGGAGCGCCGGGGCGAACTTATGCGACACGAAGATTCCTTGGATAAAACAGATGCGCCGGCGGAGTCGGAATCGTCACCACCGAAGCACATGCGTCATGTCGGATGACCGTTATTCGCCCCGGACCTGTGTCGGAAGTTGGCCTTCGAGGCGACATTCTCTTGGCATTTGCCGCAATGCAGGATCGAAGATGGCGCGGGCTCAGCGCAGCTGAGACGTCATGAGAACACTGCGCGCGCAAGGGCTCTCCCGCTGTTCCGCAACGCTATCGCATCTGGGAAGCGGAATCCCTGCGGCCGATCCTTCGAGCCGCCCGCTTTGGCGGGGACTCGAGGCCAATTAGCCTCATCCTGAGGAGACCGCGGAGCGGTCGTCTCGAAGGACGAGGCGCTTGCTCAGGCCGGTCCAAGAGATCGCATGCGACTGCCCTGCGCCATTCCGGGAATTGGCCCGGAATGACGACAGGGAGGGAGGAGGGACAAGGCAGGACTTCAATACGTACGTCGCGGCGGGCCTCGGCGCGGCCAGCCCATGATCGACGTGATGCAAAATACAGCGCCGGGAAGGTAGGGGCTTTGCCTCACTGATGCAGCCCGCTAAACCTTGACCCGGCGTGCCGTTCGCGGTTTCGCCGCTATGCGATAGTCCGAACGAGCTCCATCGCACTTAGCGGCTGGATCTGCGGAGGTGGTGTCATAGACCTCCCCTTGCTCATGAGGTGGACGTTGCGCGTCGCTTGTTTGCGACCACTGCGATGCTCCTCCCGAGACACAAAACTGTCAAGCGGGATCGATGATCTGAAGGATCACATTTGAAGGCGCGAGTTCCCTGAACGGGGCATGGTGACATCATGCTCCTGTTTTGCCCGACGTGTCAAACCGACTTCGTAAAATCCGCAAGCGCGCGACGTGACCGGCAAGCCATTGATTCCACTATCCCCGGCTACTGTGCATGGGGTTGTTTTCGCAGTTTTTGTCCATGGCCGGCTTGCCTAGAGAAACATATCTGCCAGATCGACCGACGAGGACTTCCCGACCCGGTCGAAGTTTTGCGCCAGCCAGCTTTGCGCCGCCGCGCGGCCCTCGTCGCGCAGGCGGCACAACAGGCTCCATTCCGGGTGGAATTGCGTGGCCGTGCCGAGCTGCGACATCAGCTGGTCGTTGCCGATCCAGTGCATGTACATGCGGCTGTGCCTGTCGCTGTCGAGCTCGCCGTCGTCGATCAGCCGCGTGGCGAAGGCGATCGCGCGCATTTCTCGCATCAACGACGAATTGAAGCTGATCTCGTTGATGCGGTGGAGGACGTCAGCCGCACTGGTCGGCAGCGCGTCGCGCCGGATCGCCGTGACCTGCACGATGATAACGTCGTGGCTGCCCTTGCGGTAGATGAGCGGGTAGATCGCGGGATTGCCGAGATAGCCGCCATCCCAATAATGCTCGCCGTCGATCTCGACGGCCTGAAAATAGGGCGGCAGGCAGGCCGAGGCGAGCACGGTTTCTGCGGTGAGAAACGGGCTCTGGAATACCTTGATCTTGCCGGTGCGGACGTTGGTGGCGTTGAGAAAAAGCTGCGGCGCCTCGGGCGAGGAATTGAGCCTGTCGAAATCGACCACGCGCTGCAGCAGCGAGCGGAGCGGATTGAAGTGGAACGGATTGAGCAGGTTCGGCGGCAGCGTGTGCGTCAGCGTGTGGATGACGGCGTGGACCGGATGATATTCCGGCGGCAGCTTCAGGGCCTGGATCCACTGGTTGAGCGGCGAGAGCAAATCGTACGCCCTGTCCATGCGCGAGACTTCGTACCAGAATGCGTGCAGGCTCTGCCGCGCCGCCTCCGCGCCCCCGTTTGCCATGCCGGAGGCCAGCGCCACCGCATTCATCGCGCCGGCGCTGGTGGCGCTGATCGCTTCGATCGCGAGCCTGCCGTCCTCGAGCACCTGGTCGAGCACGCCCCAGACGAAGGCGCCGTGCGCGCCGCCGCCCTGGAGCGCGAAGTTGACGTTCTTGCGATCCGCGGTGCCGGTGGCTGTCACTTTGCCCGCTTCTTGCCTCCCTTTCCTTCTTTCTCCAGCTCCTTGCGCACCTCGTCGAACTCCTGCAGCGAGGCCTTGTCGACACGAGGAAATTTCAGGTCCAATCTTTCGAGCGCAGCATTGATCACGGAGCCGATCACGACGCGGGCGAACCATTTGTGGTCGGCGGGCACCACGTACCACGGCGCATGAGGTGTCGACGTGTGCCGCACAATGTCCTGATAGACGGCCTGGTAGCGCGGCCACAGCGCGCGCTCCTTGATATCGTCCATCGAGCACTGCTTGGCCGGCTCTTCCAGCCGGTCGAGGAAGCGCTCGCGCTGCTCCTCCTTGGAGACATTGAGGAAGAACTTCAGCACCACGGTGCCGTTGCGGCAGAGATAGCGCTCGAAGGCGGAGATGTCCTCGAACCGCTCCTTCCAGATGTTCTTGGTGACGAGCTTTGCCGGCAGCTTCTCCTTGGCGAGGATCTCCGGATGCACCCGCGTCACCAGGCATTCCTCGTAATGGGAGCGGTTGAAGATGCCGATACGGCCGCGCTCCGGCAGCGCGACCACGTGGCGCCACAGGAAGTCGTGATCGAGCTCCTTGCTGCTCGGCGCCTTGAAAGAATGGACCTCGCAGCCCTGCGGATTGATGCCGTCGAAGATCGCCTTGATCGCACTGTCCTTGCCGCCGGCGTCCATGGCCTGGAATACGATCAGAAGCGACCAGCGGTCCTGGGCATAGAGCGTCTCCTGAAACGCGATCAGCCGCGTCTTGTTGGCCTCCAGGATCTCCTGCGCCTTCTCCTTGTCGAGATCGCCCTTCTCGTCGGTCTTGTGGTCCTTGAGGCGAAACTTACCGGATCCATCATAACGGAACGGCGTAATGTAACGGTCGAGCTCCTGGGCGATCGATCTGGACGGCTTCTTGTTCATGAGTTCGGGGACACCTTGCGTTGCGGCTTCAGTCGGTCGAGCACGCTACCAAGAATGCCCTTGGGAAGGAATATGATGAAAAGCACGAGCAGCACGCCATAGACGAGATTGTCCCAGCCGACCGCCCTGGTGCCGAAGCCGATGCGCAAGGTCTCCGCAAGCAGGATGGTGATGATGGCGCCGACGGTCGGGCCGAGCGAGACGAACAAGCCGCCGACGATGGCCGCGAACACCATCTGGAGCGACACGGCGATGCCGCTGACAGTATCGGGCGTGATGAACATCTGGTACTGGCAGTAGATCGCGCCGGCGAGCGCCGTCATCAGCGCGCTGAGCAGCGTGATCTTCAATTTCTCCGCGGTGACGTCGACGCCGGCCGCGGCGGCGGCATCCTCGTCCTCTGAGATCGCCTCCAGCGCATGGCGAGCCATGCTGCGGTCGACCCAGTGCCAGACCACGATGCCAAAAAGCCAGATCGCGAGCGCGATCAGATACCAGGTGGTCTTGTCGTCGAATTGCAGCGCCAGCAGCCTGTTGCCGGACGCCCGGTTCGGCGTGTAGCCGAGCGAGCCGCCGGTATAATCGCGCGTCGCGGTGATCACCTGGAGCACGATGCCTGATAGCGCCAGCGTCACCAGCACGAAATAATGCCCGGTGATGCGGAAGCGGAAGCAGGGATAGCCGACGATCAGCGCCAGCGCACCGGCCGCGGCCATGCTGACGGGAATGCCGACCCATGGCGATAGGCCGAGGTGATTCCACAACAGCGCGGTGACATAGGCGCCGATCCCCATGAAGCCGCCGTGCCCGAGCGAGACGAGGCCGAACCGCCCCATCATCGACCAGGACGTATAGGCGAACGACCAAATCAGGATCAGCACCAGGATATGCAGGTGATAGGGATCACGATAGACGAAAGGGAGCGCGACCAGCGCCGCCAGACCGATCCCCCAGGCTGCAAGTCGTCCCTGCCCCATCATCGGCGCCTCGCCAGGAGGCCTGCGGGCCGGATGAACATCATGACGATGAAGAAGGCGAAGGCGAGCACGTAGCCCCATTCGAGATCGGAGAACAGGCCGCCGAGCGAGATGATCTCGGCGAACACGAAGGACGCGATGAAGCCGCCGATGAAATTGCCTAAGCCGCCGAGCACGCAGATCAGGAACGTGATCGGCCCGAAGGAGAGGCCGACGAAGGGATGCACGTCATATTGCAGCACCAGAAGGCAGGCAGCGAGCCCGGCCAGCGCACCTCCAAGAGCCGAGGTGATGAGATAGATCCGCTTGGTGTCGACCCCCATCAGCGCCATGATCTGCCGGTCCTGCGAGATGGCGCGGATCGCGGTGCCGGTGAAGGTGCGCGTCATGAACAGGTAGACCGCAACCATGCCGAC
Organism: Bradyrhizobium sp. 153; assembly: GCF_023073835.1. NCBI lineage: Bacteria > Pseudomonadati > Pseudomonadota > Alphaproteobacteria > Hyphomicrobiales > Nitrobacteraceae > Bradyrhizobium > Bradyrhizobium sp. 153. The sequence goes on from NZ_JADPKH010000074.1 coordinate 86,183, forward strand.
CAGTGCCGCCACGAAGGACAGCAGCCGTGCGTAGCTGAAATTCATGTCGCCGAAGGCGAGCACCGGTAGGCGGATGCCGAGATTGCGGAAGTCGATGCCGAAGGCGACGGTGGCAAAGCTCTGGAGCACGAACAGCACGCCGCCGGTCGCGAGCAGTTGATTGATCGGCGGCGCCGTGAGCAGCGGCGCGATCACGAGGTAGTGGAGCGCCGCGCCGAGGAGCGCAACCAGCAGGATAGTGAAGGGCGCAGCGATGAAATAGCTGACGCCGTAATACTGCACCATGAAATACATGGCGTACATGCCGATCATCACGAGCTCGGCATAGCAGATCCAGGTCACGTCGATGACGCCGAAGATCAGGTTGAGGCCGAGCGCGAGCAGCGCCAGCACGCCGCCGAGCAGGATGCCGTTGATCACGGCCTCCAGCAGATAAATGTCGAAGACGTCCAGAAATGCCTGCATGCCCCCTCACACCCCGAGATACGCTTCCTTGACCGTGTCGCTCGCCAACATCTCGGCCGAGGTGCCGGAAGCGCGGATCGTGCCCGCCTCGATCAGATAGGCGCGATCGACCACTTTCAGCACCTGCTGCACGTTCTGCTCGACGATCAGCACGGTCAGGCCGCTGGCACGGATCCGCTTCACCAGCTCGAACACCTGCTGCACTACGACTGGCGCGAGGCCCGCCGACGGCTCGTCGAGCAGCAGAAGCTTCGGATTGGACATCATCGCGCGGCCGATCGCGCACATCTGCTGCTCGCCGCCGGACATGGTACCGGCCAGTTGGTGGCGGCGCTCCTTCAGGCGCGGAAACAGCTCGAACACGACGTCGAGCCGCTGGGCATAGTGCGCGCGCGCCTCCCTCATGAACGCGCCCATCTTGAGATTGTCGTCCACCGTGAGCTGCGGAAATAGCCGCCGGTTCTCCGGCACATGCGCAATGCCGAAACTGACGATCTTGTGCGACGGCGTCGCCACGACATCAACACCTTCCATCTTGATCGAGCCGCGCGAGGGCCGGATCAAGCCGGAGATGACGCGCATCAAGGTGGTCTTGCCGGCGCCGTTGGGGCCGATGACGCCGACGGCTTCGCCGGCCTTGACGTCGAGATTGACATCGAACAGCGCCTGGAACGTGCCATAGCCGGCATTGACGCCGCGGAGCTCCAGCATCATTGCCCTCCCGCGCGACGGCGCGCTTCGGCGGCCGCGGCCTGCGTGGTCTCGGCATCAGTCCCGAGATAGACCTCGATCACCCGCGGGTCGCTCGCAACCGCGCTCGGCAAGCCTTCCGAGATCTTCTCGCCGTGATCGAGTACCATGACGCGATCGACCACGCGCATCAAGACGCCCATGATGTGCTCGACCCAGATGATGGTGATGCCGAGCTCGTCGCGGATGTTGCGCAGCATGTCGGCGGCCTGGTCCATCTCGGTCTCGTCGAGGCCGCCGAGGCTTTCGTCCGCCAGCAACAGCTTTGGCGCGGTGGCGAGCGCCTTCGCAAGCTCGAGCTTCTTCAGGCCGGCTGCGCCAAGTCCATCGACACTGGCATGGCGATCAATCGGCAGGCCGACCATCGCCAGCGACCGCTCGGCCGCTTCCTCGGCCTTGACTCGACTGTGGCGGCCCTGGCCGTAGAAGCCGGCGAGCGCGACATTCTCGAAGATGGTCAGTCGACGGAAGGGCCGCGGAATCTGGAAGGTGCGGCCGATGCCGCGGTTGATAATCCGGTGCGGCGCAAGGCCTGCGATCTCATTCCCGGCGAACAAGATCGAACCGGAGGTCGGCGCCAGCGTGCCCGAGAGCATGTTGAAGATCGTGCTCTTGCCCGAGCCGTTGGGTCCGATCAGGCCGAGGATCTCGCCCTGTTCGACCCTGAACGAGACGTTGTTGACGGCTGTGAAGCCGCCAAACCGCTTCACCAGCCCGCTGACTTCCAACACCGAAGCACTCCGCCGCTACTGGTTGCTGTAGGTGGTGCCTTTCGGCAGCGGCAGCACCGCCTCGCGCTGCGCCTGGCTCTTGGGCCACACCACGGAGGACTTGTCGTCGATGTACTGGATCACCACGGGAAACGAGCGTTCGTTCTGCCCGGCCATCGGCGTGCCCTCACCGTAGAACTTCACGCCGAAGCCGAGCATGGTGCCGCCCTCGGGAATGTCGGTGTCGAGCGCCGCCTTGCGCAGCGCGTCGGGATCGACACCGCCATACTTCTTGATCGCTCGCGGCAGCACGTCGCTCATGAATACATACGTGTTGGACGCGCCGATGCCGACATGGGCCGAGCGGATGGCGACGCCCGGCCTGATCTTGTCGAATTCGTCGCCGACCATCTTGATCACGGGCGGGAGCTTCGGATCCATGGTCTTCTGGTTGGCGAGCCAGATCGATATCGGGTCGGTGTTGAAGATGTACGCGGCGTCCGCGCCCATGCCTTCCTTCAGCTTCTCGTAGACGCCATAACCGGCGCCATGCCCCATCAACGCGCCGAACTTCAGGCCCTGCTCGCGGGCCTGGCGCAGCAGCAGCGTAATGTCGGGATTGTAGCCCGTGTGGAAGATCACGTCGGGCTTGGCGCGCTTGAGCTTGGTCACCAGCGCGGAGAGGTCCGGTGCGGTCGCCGAATAGCCCTCCTTCAGCACGATGTTGAAGCCGGCCTTCTTCGCACCGGCCTCGTTGCCCTTGGAGACATCGACCCCATAGGCCCCGTCCTCGTGAATGATGGCGACGCGCAGGTCCTTCGGCTCCTTGCCGAACTTCTCCTTGGCGTTCTGCGCGATGAAATCCATCGTCATCATGCCGAACTGGTCGCCGCTCGCCTGCGGACGGAACACGTATTTGTAACCCTTGTCGTTGAACACGGCCGACGAGATGCAGGTCGTGATCCACATGAACTTCTTGAGCTGCTCGACGCGGGCGGCGACCGGTACGCATTGCGCCGAGGAGAAGAAGCCGAGCACCATGTCGACCTTCTCCTGCTCGAGCAGGCGGACAGATTCGTTGATGGCGATGTCAGGCTTGCTTTGCGCGTCGGCGTAGACCGCCTCGACCTTGTAACCTTCGACCCCGGTCTTGGCGAAATGGTCGAGGATGATCTTTGCGCCGATATAGCCGAGCTCGGAGCCGCCGCCGGCGAGAGGTCCGGTCAAATCGAAGACGACGCCGATCTTGATCTTCTTCTCCTGAGCCTGGGCGGACACCGCCAAGCCCGCCGCGGCAATCGCGACCAACAGCCCACGTACCAAACGGGTAGCCATGCGCAGGCGCATCAGAACCTCCCTGGACGATTGTGCATCGCATTCTTGTTGCTCTTGCTTTTTCGCCCATCACATGGGCTGAGCGAAGCGATGTCAAGCCTCGCGCGTCAGCGAGAGGCGAGCCGCTGCGCTATAAAGGCCGTGACAAATCGCGGCATGGACGGCGTGAGATCGCTCATCCCGCGCACGAGATGAATGGCCGACAGTTCGGGCTCGGCCTCGCGCGCGAGATTGGCTTCGATCCGGGCGCGGGCCACCTCGCCCGGCATGTCCAGGTTGAGGACTTGAATCATCGCAATCACACGACCGGAGACCACGCAGTGCCAGTCCGCCTCCGCCGCGTAGTCGTCGGCGGTCAGCCCCGTCTCCTCTGCGACCTCGCGGACGACGCTGCCGGGAATGTCGAGAGCGCCGTCCCTGATGTCGTCGAGGTCGGGCGTGCCCGAAGGGAAATAGATGCGGCCCGAATTGGCCGTGTGCTGCGCCATCTCGCCCAGGACGAAGGCGCCGTCGGACGTGCGCAGCGCGCCCATGCCAAAACCGTTGAACACGGCCGGATCAGGAAAGCCCCAGTCGCGCCAGGCGAGGAAGCTGGCGAAATCGGTCTCGAAATAGGTCGCGGCGAAATGCCCGTCCGTGAACACGGCGTCGCGCCCGAGCAGCACGCGACCGTTCCAGATCTTCGGCCGCTCGCGCTGCTTCTCGGCAAAATGCGCCGCGATCTCGGCGCGACGCTCCTCGGCGAACGGCCACACGACCGGCCGCACCGCAAGATCAAGCGCCGTGACGCGATGAATGACCGGTGACGTCATGACGCCTGACCACTACGCCTTCGCGTCACTTATTTGGCAGTCCCCGTCGTCTTCTTGGCCTGATCGACGAACTTGTTGGTGAACGTCTTGCTGACGTCGATCTTGGCGCTCGCCACCTCGGGCGAACCGACGCTGAACACCGCAAGCACGGCCTCCGCGCCCTTCGGGTCCATCTTGCCGGTTTCGGAAAACATCGGGATCGTGTTCTTCAGCGCAGCGAGATAGAGATCCTTGTTCTTGCCGACAGTCTCCTCCGGCATCTTCGCCATGATCTCCTCGGGCGAATGCGAATGGATCCAGGCGAGCGTTGCCAGGATCGCATTCGTAAGCGCCTGTGTCTCCTTCTCATGACCGTTGACCCAGGCTGCCGTCGAGTACAACGCGCCGCCCGGATATTCGCCGCCGAACGTCTCGAGCGTGTCCTTCTGGGTGCGGGTGTCGGAAAGAATGCGTAAATCCTTGTGGTTGCCCTGAAGCACGGTGACGGACGGATCGAGCATCACGGCCGCGTCGATCTGGCCCTGCTCCATGGCTGCGACCGCGGTGGCGCCAAGGCCGACGCCGATCACGGCGGTGCCGGCGGGATCGAGGCCGTTCTTCTTGAGCATGTACTTCAGGAAGAAGTCGGTGGAGGAGCCAGGGGCGCTCACGCCGACCTTCTTGCCGGCGAGATCCTTGACCGACTTGATGTCGTTGGTCCGAGAGGGCGCGACCACCAGCACGAGACCGGGATAGCGGTCATAGACCACGAAGGCCTGAAGCTCCTGCTTCTTGGCGGCGAGATTGACGCAATGGTCGAAATAGCCGGAGACGACGTCGGCGCTGCCGCCGAGCACGGCTTTGAGTGCGTCCGACCCGCCCTTGAGGTCGACCAGCTCGACACTGACGCCGGCCTTCTCGTATTCGCCGAGCTGCTTGGCCAGCACGGTGGGCAGGTAGCACAGGCAAGAGCCGCCGCCGACCGCGATGGTCACCTTGCTTTGCGCCGCGGCAAGACCGATGGTGAGCGTCAGCGCGAGCAGCGCGCCGGCGAGCCTGGCAATCGTGTTCTTCATTGGTTTCCTCCGTTCGGCCGGCGGCACCATAGAGCAGCGGGGCTGGCTTGAGAAGCACCGCCTAAGTGGGCTGGCCATCGGCCCTGCGGCGCAATAGCATGCCCAAACAAGAACAATTCTTGATGGGGAGGATCATCCATGAATCGCCTTGCTGCCGGGCTGTCGATCACCGCCGCCTTTGCCGCCGGATGCGGCGCCACCCACCTGCTCCGGCCGGCGCTCGCCGCCGAAAACATCACCGCACAGATCATCCATACCGGCGAGATGGAGGGCGATGCGCTCGGGCCCGCAAACGCTGTCGGCTACCGCTCCAAGATGTTCGCGAGCGCGGACGGTGCCACCGTCTCGACCCAGGTCGGCAACGTGCCCAAGCACATGCATCCCAACACCAACGAGATTCAGTACATCCTGGACGGCACCGGGACGATCTGGCTCGGCGACAAGGAGGTGACGGTGAAGCCCGGCGATCTCGTGATCATCCCGAAGGGCACGCCGCATGGCGGCACCAAGCCGATCAGCGGCCAAGTCAAGGCGATCGCGATCAAGACGCCGCCGCAGGCACCCGACGACACCAAGCTGCTGGATTGAACGTTCGCGATCGGGGCTCGCGCCAACGCGCGGCCCCTTGCGCCCTAGCCGCGACCGTCCGACGCCGTCGGCCGCCAAACCAATAGCCGCCGCTCCACCAGCGTGACGCCAAAGTCGATCAGGATCACGAAGGCCGACAGCACGAACATGCCGGCGAAAACGCCGGCGACGTCGAAGATGCCTTCGGCCTGCTGAATGAGATAGCCGAGCCCGGCCGCCGATCCGAGATACTCGCCGACGACCGCGCCGACCACGGCGAAGCCGACCGACGTATGCAGCGAGGAGAACATCCAGGACAGCGCCGACGGCCAATAGACGTGCTGCATCAATTGGCGCTCGCTCATGCCGAGCATGCGGCCATTGTCCAGTACGGTGCGGCTGACTTCCTTCACGCCCTGATAGACGTTGAAGAAGACGATGAAGAAGACCAGCGTCACACCGAGCGCGACCTTGGACCAGATACCGAGGCCGAGCCACAGCGCGAAGATCGGCGCCAGCACGACGCGCGGCAGCGCGTTGACCATCTTGACGTAAGGGTCGAACACGGCTGCGACCAGTGGCTGGCGCGCAAACCAGAAGCCGACCAGCACGCCCCCGGTCGAGCCGATCACGAAAGCCAGGATCGATTCCGCAAGCGTGATTCCGAGATGTTTCCAGATCACGCCGGACGCGAACCACTTCACGATCTGGCTGAACACGTCGAACGGATTGGAGAAGAAGAACGGCGGCAGCAGGATCTTGCCGAAGACGGGGACGGTCGATAGCACTTGCCACAGCACAATGCAGACGACCGCGACCAGGACTTGCAGCGCAAGCAGCATCGGGCGCGACATCAGACCGCCTCCGCCGCCTGCGTGGATTGCATATAACCCTTCATCACCTCGTCCTTGAGCACGCCCCAGATCTCGCGATGCAGTGAATGAAACTCCTTATCGAGCCGTACCTCAAAAATGTCGCGCGGGCGCGGCAAGCGCACGCGCCAGTCACCGATGATGCGCGAGGACGGCCCCGCCGACATGATCACGACGCGATCGGCGAGTGCGATCGCCTCTTCGAGATCGTGGGTGACGAACAGCACAGCCTTGCGGTCGGCATTCCAGAGATCGAGCAGCAGATTGCCCATGACCTGGCGCGTCTGCGCATCGAGCGGCCCGAACGGCTCGTCCATCAGCAGGATTTTTGGATCGCGGATCAGCACCTGCGCCAGCGCCACGCGCTTGCGCTGGCCGCCCGAGAGCATGTGTGGATAGCGGCCTGCGAACGCACCGAGGCCGACGGAGGTCAGCCATTGCTGCGCCCGCGGCAGCGCTTCGGAGCGCGGCGTGCCCTTGATCTCGAGCCCGATCGCGACATTGTCGAGCGCGGTCTTCCACGGGAACAGTGCATCGGATTGGAACAGGTAGCCGGCATCCCGGTTCAGCCCCGCGAGCGGCTGGTCGAATATCCTGACGCTGCCGGCTGCCGGCTTGAGCAGCCCGGCGGCGACGTTGAGCAGCGTGGATTTCCCGCAGCCGGTCGGGCCGACAATGGCGACGAACTCGCCCTGCGCCACCGTGAGATGGGCTTTCTCCACCGCCGTATAGACCCGTCCGTCCCGGAGGTGGAACGCGACCTTGGCATCTTCCAGCGCCACTGCCGTGGGCGTCGTCATGTGCTTCCTCCAAACCTGGACCGATGCCTTAGCCGCTCGCGCGACCAAGTTCAATCAAGGCGCCAAGCGTGCTACGCATGGAGCTCTTATCCCCTTCACCCTCCCGCTGCAGGGGAAGGTAAGAGCGAGCTTACCCGCGATGCCCTCCAAGCTGGCGATCAGCTATGCACGTGTCACCAAGAGCTTCGGCCCGCTCAAAGCCGTCGACGACGTGTCGCTCGATATCGCCGAGGGCGAGTTTCTGGCCATCGTGGGTGGCTCGGGCTCCGGCAAGACCACCCTGCTGCGGCTCGCCAACCGGTTGATCGAGGCGGACAGCGGCACGATCACGGTGGAGAACGAGGACGTGCAGAATGTCGATCCGGTCGCGCTGCGGCGGCGGATCGGCTACGTGTTCCAGGCCGGTGGGCTGTTTCCGCATTTGAGCGTTGCCGACAATATCGGTGTCACGCCAAAGCTGCTGGGCGTCTCGGCTGCCGATATTGCCGTGCGCGTCGACGAGCTGCTGGAGCTCGTGCAGCTCGACCGCGCCGCGCATCGCGACCGGCTGCCGGAGGCGCTCTCCGGCGGCCAGCGCCAGCGCGTCGGCGTGGCGCGGGCGCTCGCGGCAAAACCTCGGATCGTGCTGATGGACGAGCCGTTCGGCGCGCTCGATCCCCTCACCCGCGATGCGCTCGGCGAGGATTTTCGCGACCTGCACCGCAAGCTCGGCCTGACCTCTGTCATGATTACGCATGACATGACGGAGGCCATTCTGCTCGCCGACCGCATTGCGGTGATGCGCGCTGGAAAGCTGCTCGCACAGGGCACGCCGGCAGAGCTGTCGAAAAGCGGCGACGCCTACGTGCTGGAATTGTTGCGCACGCCGCGGCGCCAGGTCGAGCGATTGAATGCGCGGCTGCCAACGAGCGGTGCGGCATGAGCCTCTTCACCGATCCGCGCTGGGGCGAGGCGCTGTCGCATTTGCCCGACTATCTCGGCAACCATGTGCGGGTGAGTCTCGCCGCGCTTGCGCTGGGCCTGATTGCGAGCCTGCCGTTGGCACTCCTCACACGCAACCACCCGGCGCCCCGGGGCATCCTGCTTGCGCTTGCCAGCATCGTGCAGACAGTCCCTGGACTTGCGCTTCTTGCGCTGTTCTATCCGCTCCTGCTGCTGCTGGCCTCCGTTACGCTCGCCTGGTTCGGCTTTTCCTTTTCCGCTTTCGGCTTCCTGCCGGCCGTGCTGGCGCTCGCGCTCTATTCGATGCTGCCGGTGCTGCGCAACGGCATCACCGGCCTCAACGGCATCGATCCCGCGTTGATCGAAGCCGCCAAAGGTGTCGGCATGACCGCGCGACAATCGCTGGTGATGGTCGAGCTGCCGCTGGCGCTGCCGGTGATGATGGCGGGGATCCGCACCGCCGCGGTATGGGTGATCGGCACCGCGACGCTATCGACACCGATCGGCCAGACCAGCCTCGGTAACTACATCTTCGCAGGGCTTCAGACCCAGAACTGGGTGTTCGTGCTGTTCGGCTGCCTGGCCTCGGCCCTGCTCGCGCTTGCCGTCGACCAACTGCTCGGCCTGCTCGAGACCGGCCTGCGCCAGCGCAGCCGCATGCGCACCGGGCTCGGCGCGATCGGGATCGCGGCACTGGTCGCCGCAACGCTGGTGCCGACGATGGGGCGTTCGTCCCAGAGCTACGTCATCGGCGCCAAGACTTTCACCGAGCAATATGTGTTGTCGGCCCTGCTCAGGGACCGCCTCCAGGCGGCTGACCTGTCGGCGACGGCGCGATCCGGCCTCGGCTCCAGCGTGATCTTCGAGGCACTGAAGGCCGGCGACATTGATCTCTATGTCGATTATTCCGGTACACTCTGGGCCAATCAGTTGCATCGCACCGACATTAAGCCGCGCGCGGAATTGCTCGCAGAGCTGAAGACAGCCCTCGCGAAAGAGAACATCACCTTGCTCGGCGAGCTCGGCTTCGAGAATGCGTATGCGCTGGTGATGCCGCGCAAGCGCGCCGAGGCGCTTGGCATCCGCAGCATCGCCGATCTCGCCGCGCACGCATCGACCATGTCGATCGCCGGCGACTACGAGTTCTTCTCGCGCCCCGAATGGGCCGCGCTGCAAAAGGCCTATGGGCTTTCGTTCCGCACCCAACGCCAGATGCAGCCGGACTTCATGTACGCGGCGGTCGCGAGCGGCGAGGTCGACGTGATCGCCGGCTACACCAGCGACGGCCTGATCGCGAAATACGATCTCGTCGCGCTCGATGATCCCAGGCACGCCATCCCGCCTTACGATGCGATCCTGCTGCTCGCGCCCATGCGAGCCGGTGACGAGCGGTTGCAGGCTGCGCTGAGGCCGCTGCTCGGCAGGATCGACATCGCGACGATGCGCGAAGCCAATCTGCGCGCGAGCGGCAACGATGCGAATTCATCGCCCGACGCAGTGGCGAAGTGGCTGTGGGAGAAGGTGAGCAATAGGTAGGCTGGCGCGACTGGTTCAGCGTCGTCATGGCTTTCGCCCATGGGCCTTCGCCAGGACGACGTTGGAGGGGCATGTGTGCTCCACCGGCGCTCTCCTCGCAAAGAGCTGAAAGACACTACAGCCCCCGGATCATCCCCGCGTTGATCAGCAGCCGGTTCAGCCGCCGCGCCTCGGCGCCATCCCTGCAGCCATAGAAGATGCCCTTGCAGCGGAGCATGATCTCCTTCTGCTCGGCGAAGGACGGATCGAGCGGGATGCCGGCGGCTTCCTGGATCACTAGCGGCAGATAGGGACCGTCGATCGTGTCCATCACGGCATCGCTCTTCACCGGCTCGAAATTGACGGCGTCGATCGCATAATAGGTTGCGTAGAGACGCGGATCGTAAGCGTCGAGCTTCTTGCCGAGGGCGCCCTCGTCGAGGCCGGGCTCAAGCAGGTTCGGCGCGAATTCCGGCTGGTGATCGCCGTAGCGCACGATCAGGAAAGGCTCGCCGGGAAAGTTCTTCTTCAGACCGGCGACGAAAGCTTTGTACTGCTCGGCGCTCATCACCTGGCGGCGCAGATATTCGTCGATGGACGGCAAGTTGCCCGGCGCGCGCCAGTTCGGCAGCAGATCAGGACGGAAGCGCGTCTCCCAGGGGAAATGATTGGCGCCGAGATAGATGAAGGTGAACAGCGGCTTGTTCGGCGGTTGTTGCCCCATCAGCTGAAGCGCCTTGTCGTAGAAGAAGGAGTCCGGCTCGACGTCCTTGGCGCCCAGATCCTCCGAATCGAGGAAACGTTCGATGCCGGTCGTCATCTGGAAGCTGCGCGCGCCCATGAAGCCGCCATGGGCGGGGTAAAGCGACAGGGTGTCGTAGCCGCAACGGCGCAGTGCCAATGGCAGGCCGCGTTCGACGCGGTTCGAGGCGATGCGCGTCACGAAATAGGCGAAGCGGCCGAACGAACGCGACGAGAGCCCCGCAAGCACGTTGTATTCGGTGAACCAGCTCGGCCCGCCATTGCTCTCGGCCAGGAACGTGCGCTGCTTGCCGTCCCAAGACGTGAAATGGTCGCCGTAACGCGGCGGCACCTTGATGCCCTGCGCGGCGCGGATGTCGAAGCTCGATTCATCATGGATCATGATGATATTAGGGCGGCGGCCCGCAGGATGGCAGGCGTCCACCAGCGGCACGTTGAGCCGCTCGTTGGTTGAGGCTGCGGATTCCATGAAACCGTACTGCACGAAGTCGGCGACCGCGGTGACGCCGGAGCGGAAGAATTTCGAGAGATAGCCGTCGTCGTAATAGCCGCGCCAGGCCTGGTCAGGATGATAAAGCGAATAGCCGACCAATGCGGCAACGCAGGCGAGCTTGCAGGCGAGCGCCGGCAGCCGGCGGATCCGGAACGGATCAAGCCACCACAGCGCATACATCAGCGGCAACGTGACGAGGCCGGCCAGGATCACCGACCAGCGCAGATTCGGGAAGATCGTGAACAGGAACGCAACGCTGTCGCGGTCGATCATCATCAGATCGATGAAGTTGACTGTCATCTGCACGACTTCGTGCTTGAGGCGCGACAGCAGCACCAGCACGACGACCATGGTCAGGGACAGCGCGCCCGACAGCGCCGGGCGCCGCAGCAGCGTGATCCAGAAGAAGTTGAGGATGCCCCAGGCCAGGGCGAAGGAGAGGCGCGAGCCGAAATCGGTCTCGGTCTCGTACATCAGCGCCAGCGCTGCGAAATGTGGCGCCGTGACCGCGAGCAGCCGCCAGATGCCGAGCGCGGCGACGCTCGCAAGCACGGCGGTGGTGGCAGAAGGACCTGGATTGGGCGCGGACGCCATCGACGACACGCAACTTTTGGTCCGGCGCGGTGATGCCAAGCCGCTTGGCCGGCATCGAGACAGCTGGCGGCGCCCGGCGCAGCCGGAAGCCTGCGCCGTGTCATAAAACTGTAACGGAACGGTCAACGTCAGGCAACGCGTCCGGCGATCCGACATCGCTTATTGTTGGCGAAAGACGGGTTGGGCCGCAGCCGGCAGGCAGCTGCTCAACGTCAGGGTTGGGCGATCCCCGCGATGAACAGGTCGATCACCCCCTCCGCCATCCGCTCGATCTGGCCGTCCTCGATGCCCCAGCGCGGAAAGTGGCCATCGAGATTCATCCGGGCAAAACCGTAGACCAACGCGCGACTGGCGATCTGGATGCGCTTCAGATCCGCCGACCTCAGCAGGCCCTGCTCGGCCGCATCAGTCAGCATCCGTTCCGACAGCGCGATCAGCTCGGTATTGTCGCGGGTCAGGTCCGCCGAGCTGCCATGGGCGAAGTAGCGCCCGGTGGAGATGATCTCGAAATGAGCCGGATTGCGCATGGCCCAGCGCAAGTAAGCGAGTCCAAAGGCGCGAAAACGCTCCAGTGGACCCTTGGGCGGCTCCTCGCCCAGCGCCGCCTCGATCTCAGCGCGGAAACGCCGCTGCGCCTCCTCGGCCACCGCCGCCATCAAGGCATCGCGGTTCGGAAAGTGCCGGAACGGCGCGCCCGGCGACACCGCGGCCCGGCGCGCCGCCTCGCGGACGGAGACCTCCGCACCTTCGGCCGCCAATTGCAGCGCAGCGTCAATCAGCACACGGCGAAGGTCGCCGTGGTGATACGGCCGGGCTTCGGGTGTTCGGCGGGCACGCGGTTTGGACGTCTGACGGGCGGGCATAGCGTCTTCTAGCATCACCCGAACGTGAATGTAAGCAGCGATTACACTATTGACGATTTTGTTGCTCTATATGTAATCATTGATTACATCCTTGAGGAGATCGCCATGTCACAACGTCAAAGCTGGCTCGAAGGCTGGCGGCAGCTTGCCGTCCTAACGCTCAGTCTGATCGCCCTGAGCCTGTGGATCGCCTCGATGCGGCTGTTCGAGGTTGAGGGCGTTCGTATGGTGATCCGCTTCACGGCGCGAAGTTCGCTGCTGCTGTTCTGCCTCGCCTTCAGTGCCGCGGCGCTGGCGCGGCTCTCGCCCAATGCCTGGACGCGCTGGCAGCACCGTAACCGCCGCTATCTCGGCTTGAGCTTCGCGGCCTCCCACGCCATCCACGCGGCGGCGATCGTCGCGTTCGCCAGGATGGATCCGGCCGGCTTTGCCCAGGCGACCTCCGCCGCCTCCTACATCTTTGGCGGCATCGGCTATGGCTTCATCATCGCGATGAGTGCGACCTCGTTCGACCGCACCGCCGCGCTGCTCGGATTGCGCACCTGGCGCATACTGCACGTTGCGGGCGGCTACTATCTCTGGTTCCAGTTCATGGTGTCGTTCGGCAAGCGCGTGCCGGCCATGCCGCTCTACGCCGCATTCCTCGTTCCGCTGCTGATCGTGCTGACGTTGCGCATGATAGCGATGGCCCGCCACCCGCGCAGGCAAACCGTCGCCGCGGGCTGAAAACGCCCAAACTCACTGCGGCAGCAATCCGAGCCGCTTGGCGATGATGCGGTCGAGCGTCCGTTTCGGTAGCACGGCCGCAATCAGGTGGCGGAGCGGGTCCGGCGTGATCTGGTAGCGCACCTTCGGGCTTGGCGCCGTCAGCGCCTCGAACACGATCTCGGCGATCCGCTCGGCGGGCAGGCCCTTGGCGCCGATGTCCATCATGAACGCCATCACCTTGTTCAGCGCCGGCAGATAGGGCGAGTTCTGGTAGACGGAAAGGTCGATCTCTTCGGCCTTGCTCCAGATCGGCGTCTTCACCGCGCCGGGGGCGACGATGATGACGTCGATGCCGAACAGCATCAGCTCGCGGCGCAGGCTCTCCGACAGGCCCTCGATGGCGTGCTTGGAGGTGCTGTAAGGCGCCGACAGCGGATTGCCGCTCTTGCCAGCGACCGAGCTGATCATCACGATCCGGCCCTTCGGCCCCTTCAGCAAGGGGTCTGCGCCGAGCAGCGGCCCGAACGCCTGCGTCGCGATGACAGGGCCAATGACGTTGACGTCCATCTGGCGGCGGAAATCATCGGCCGACAATTCGAGCACGGGACCGGCAACCGCGATGCCGGCATTGTTGACGAGACCGGCCAGCGTCTCGCCGCCCAACGCTCCGCGAACTTTTCGCCCGGCGGCGAGGACTGCTGCCTCGTCGGTGACGTCGAACAGCAGCGGGGCAAAGTTCGCACCGAACTCGCCTTGCAGCCGGTCGGCGTCGGCCTGCTTGCGGACACTGCCGAACACGCGATAGCCGCGCCCGATCAGGAATTTCGCAACGGCCCAGCCGATGCCCGTAGACGCCCCGGTAACGACGACAGATCGCATGGTCTTTCCACCTCGGGTTGCCGTGATCATGCAGGAGGAAGGTGCCTGTGTGCAAATGGCGCCCAGCGCGCAAGTCCGCGCAGCAGGTGTCGGTTGTTAAGATGAAGCGGCGCGCGAACGTTGCGACATGAGGTCGAAGGCACCTTGAAAAGGCGGATGAAGAGCCGAATCTTTCACTCTGACGACGCAGCCCTTTTCACGATCAGGGAGTTCTAGAAATTTTTGAAAAGGGACGCGAGATCAAGAATGTGGTTTAAGCGTCAGTTCTTGGCGTTCAAGCAGCGCATCAACTCGCGAAGAATTTGAATGAAGCAACTATGCTTCGCGCGAGAAGGAAGAGAAAGATCGCGTTTGCGATCTGGCTCGAACATAGTCGCGAAGGCTTAAAGATTTGTTTGGCGAGCGAAGCTTTCGCTCGCGTGTCCCGGACAAGGCGCAGCGCATAAGCAATGCGTCGCGGAGCCGGGATCCAGAGGCCGCTTGGCCCCGGATCAGCAGGGCATCACCAAGGTGCTGCGCTGCGTCCGGGGCACAACGGCTTAGTTCTTGCTCTTGTCGACCAGCGCACCCTTCTTGATCCAGGGCATCATGTCGCGCAGTTTCGCGCCGACCTCTTCGATCGGGTGTGCGGCGAGCTTGGCGCGGGTCGCCTTGAAGGAGGTCTGGTTGACCTTGTTCTCGAGCATCCAGTCGCGCGCGAACTTGCCGCCCTGGATGTCGGCGAGAACCTTCCGCATCTCCTTCTTGGTCTCGTCGGTAATGATGCGCGGACCGGTGACATACTCCCCGTACTCGGCGGTGTTGGAGATCGAGTAGTTCATGTTGGCGATGCCGCCTTCATAGATCAGGTCGACGATCAGCTTCACTTCGTGCAGGCACTCGAAATAGGCCATCTCCGGGGCGTAGCCGGCTTCGACCAGGGTCTCGTAGCCGCCCTTGATCAACTCGACCAGGCCGCCGCAGAGCACCACCTGCTCGCCGAACAGGTCGGTCTCGCACTCTTCCTTGAAGGTGGTCTCGATGATGCCGGCGCGGCCGCCGCCGATCGCGGAGGCATAGGACAGGCCGAGGTCGTGGGCGTTGCCCGAGACGTCCTTGGCGATCGCAATCAGGCAGGGCACGCCGCCGCCGCGCTGGTACTCCGAGCGCACGGTGTGGCCGGGGCCCTTCGGCGCGATCATCAGCACGTCGAGGTCGGCGCGCGGATCGAGCAAATTGAAGTGGACGTTGAGGCCGTGCGCGAACACGAGGGCGGCGCCCTTCTTCATGTTGTCGTGCAGGTGCTCGCGATAGATGTCGCCCTGAAGCTCGTCCGGGGTCAGCATCATGACGAGGTCGGCCCATTTGGCGGCTTCGGCGACTTCCATCACCTTGAAGCCGGCGTTCTCCGCCTTCTTGGCCGAGGCCGACCCTTTGCGCAGCGCAATCGCTACCTCCTTGACGCCGGAGTCCTTCAGGTTCAGCGCATGGGCGTGGCCCTGGCTGCCATAGCCGACGATGGCGACCTTCTTGCCCTTGATCAGGTTCAGGTCGGCGTCGCGATCGTAATAAACACGCATAGTTCGTTTCCTCGTTCGGGGCCGGAAATCGGCCGATGGTCAGATATTTCGAAGGTGAATTGACGGATTTCGGGGGCTGTCTAGAGCATTTTAGGGCCGCTGGGAAACCCGTTTCTGCATGGAAATCTGCGGCATCATGCATCCATGAAGACGGGGTAGAGGGAAGCGAGCAGCAGGACGGCCATCAGCACATTGAAGGCACGGACCAGCCGCTCTGAGGTCAGGACCGGCCGCAATGCGGAGCCGAACAGAGCCCAGACCACGGTCGAGACCGTGCCTACGAGCAGGCTGATCAGGGTCTGGATTGCGATGTTGAGCGGGAATTGGGCGATCGCCGCGTAGGCGGTAATGGTGCCGATCACGATCACCCAGCCTTTGGCGTTGATCCATTGGAACATCGCCGCGCCCCAGAAGGTCATCGGGCCGCGGGCGGCGCCGTCGCCCGGCTTGGTCGGCCCGGACATGGCGATCGCGGCGGCGAGATAGATCAGGTAGGCGGCACCGGCATATTTCAAGATGGTCTGAAGGACCGGATAGGCCAGGAACACGGAGCCGAGCCCGAGGCCGACCGCGGCGACCATGAAGGCGAAGCCGATGACGATCCCGACGATGTGGGGGATGGTGCGCCGGAAGCCGTAGGTCAGGCCCGAGGACAGCAGCATGATGTTGTTCGGCCCAGGCGTGAAGTACATCACGACCATGAAGGTGAGGAAGGCATAGAACAGCGACTGGGACATGTTCGCCTCACGCGACTTTCGGCAGCGGCTCTTTGGGCGATGCCTTGGGCCGCTGCGCCAGCACCATCACCGCGATACCGCCGATCACGGTCAGCATGCCGGCGAGGCGCAGGGGTCCGAACCGCTCGCCGAACACGATGCTGGAGGCGGCCGATCCCACGAACGGCACCAGCAGCGCGAACGGCACCACCTGCGCCGCCGGATAATCGCGCAGCAATCGTCCCCACAGCCAGTAGGCGATGCTGGTGGAGACGGCGCCGATCACCAGCAGGCAGATCAGGCCTGTCAGAGACATGTGGATCAGCGACTGCCAGGTCGGCGTTGGCCCGTTGACGACCAGCGCGAGCGCGAACAGCGGCACCGCGGCAGTAAGGCACAGCCAGGCGAACAGGTCGAACATCGGCGCACCACGGGCGCCCCGCAGCAGCAGATTGCCGACCGCAAAGCAGACCGGCGCGATCATCAGCACCCCGAAGGCGCCGACGCTGAAATCGTAGCCGACGGTCCCGCAGATCATCAAAAGGCCGGCTGCTGCGATGACGATGCCGAGCGTCTGCATCGGCGTCGGGCGTTCGCCGAATGCGACAGCGGCGAAGCCGATCGTGAACAGCGCCTGGCTCTGCACGACCACGCTGGCCAGGCCGACCGGCACGCCGTGGGCGATGCCATAGGCCTGGCTCAGGAACTGGCCGAGGAACAGCGTGACGCTGATCGCGATCAGGAGCGGCCAGGCGACCTTCGGCTTGGGAATGAAAAGGCACGGTACTGCAGCAATGGTGAAGCGCATTGCCGTCATCAGCTCCGGCGAGAACTCGTCGAGCGCGATCCGGCTCGCCACGAAGGCAAGCCCCCAGATGATCGCCACCAGGACGGCGATGAGGATGTCGGCCGGCTTCATTGTTGTTCCCGGTCCTGCCCTGTCGTGCAGTCCCTGTTATTGTTCTGATCTAGCCTTGCTCGCCGGCTTTCGGTTTCCGCAGCAGATAGGTGCCGTGCATCGGGGCGTGATAGTCGGCCGAGACCAGCCTGAAGCCGACGTCGGTCAGCATCCGTTCCATCACCCAGCCGAAGGTGGAATATTCGTCGCGCATGTGCGCGACGACACCTTCACGCGAAAAGTCGTGGTTCTTGATCTGGAAGTCGGCCCATTGCTCGACGTCGCGCTCAATGGCGTCCGGCATTGAAGTGTAGACGATGTCGCGCAGGTAGAAGCTCGCGCCCGGCTTCAGCGCGCGATAGATCCGCGACATCGCCACCGCCTTCCAGAAGTCCGGCAGATGGTGCAGCGTGAACTCGCTGACGATCAAATCGTAGGATTCCGGATGGTAGGAGAAGCTCAGCAGGCCGGCCGATTGGGTGCGGACCGGCGCCTTGCGGTCACGTGCATAGATCTCGGCGAGCGCCAGCATCGCGGGCGAGATGTCGATAGCATCGACCTCGGCGCCCATTAGCGCCGCTTCGGTGGCCAGCACGCCGTTACCGCAGCCGATATCGGCGATGCGCCAGCCGCGCTGGACCCCGAGCATTTTCAGCGCGGCGCGCGCCCGCAGGTCGGCATCGTCATGGCTGTCATAGATCAACGCCACTGCGGGCTCGATCCCCATCCGGTTCCGCTCATTATAGTACCAGTCGCGCGCCAGCATGGTTCACATCCCTTCAGGCCCGCGACCAATCGCGGCAACGCCGGTGCGCGACACCTCGACGAGGCCGAGCGGGCGCATCAGGTCGATATACTGATTGATCTTGTCCGTATTGCCTGTGATCTCGAACACGAAGCTCTCGGTGGTGGCGTCGATCACGCGGGCGCGGAACGCATCCGCAAGCCTCAGCGCCTCGACCCGGTGCTCGCCCTGCCCGCGCACCTTCACCATCGCGAGCTCCCGCTCGATCGAGCGCTTGGTCTGCGTCATGTCGACGACGCGATAGACCGGAATCATGCGATCGAGCTGGTGCTTGATCTGCTCGATCACCATTGGCGTGCCCGTCGTGACGATGGTGATGCGCGAGAGGTGCTTCTGGCTCTCGGTCTCCGAGACCGTGAGGCTCTCGATGTTGTAGCCGCGGCCCGAGAACAGACCGATGACGCGCGCAAGCACGCCGGGCTCGTTCTGCACGAGCACGGCGAGCGTGTGCGTCTCGTTGGGATCGTGACGGTCCTCGATGAAGTAGGCGGATGCCGGCTGGTTCATTGTCGTCCCCTCAAATCCTTTTCGTCATGTCCGCGAAGGCGGGCCGCCAGTAATTGCCACGGCCTGAGATCCCTACACAGGGAGCGGCGTACTGGATCGGCCGGTCGAGCCGGGCGATGGCAGCGGAGCTTGTGACCATTGCGCTCACACCAGCGCCTTGCCGCCGGCGAATGCCTTTGCGGTGGCCGCGTCGTTGGCCTGCTCCGGCAACAGCATTTCGTTGTGCGCCTTGCCGGAGGGGATCATCGGGAAGCAGTTTTCGAGCGCAGCGACGCGGCAGTCGAACAGCACCGGGCGCTTGACCGCGATCATCTCGTTGATGGCGCCCTCGAGATCGCCAGGCTTGTGCACCTGGAGGCCAATGCCGCCATAGGCTTCGGCGAGCTTGACGAAATCCGGCAGCGCCTCCGAGTAGGAATGCGACAGGCGGTTGCCATGCAGCAGCTGCTGCCACTGCCGCACCATGCCCATGTACTGGTTGTTCAGGATGAAGATCTTGATCGGCAGCTCGTACTGCACGGCCGTCGACATCTCCTGCATCGTCATCTGCACCGAGGCATCGCCCGCGATGTCGATGACGAGGCTGTCCGGGTGGGCAACCTGCACGCCGATCGCGGCCGGCAGGCCGTAGCCCATGGTGCCGAGGCCGCCCGACGTCATCCAGCGATGCGGCTCCTCGAAGCCGTAGAACTGGGCGGCCCACATCTGGTGCTGGCCGACCTCGGTCGTGATGTAGGTATCCTTGCCGCGCGTCGCTTCGAACAGGCTCTGGATCGCATGCTGCGGCAGGATGACGTCGTTGCTCTTCTTGTAATACAGCGAATTACGGGCACGCCACTGCGCGATCTGCTGCCACCACGATTTGATGTCGGGCTTCTTCGCCTCTGCCTTGAACACCTGGAGGATGTCGCCGAGGATGTTGCCGCAATCGCCGATGATCGGCACGTCAACCCGGATGTTCTTGTTGATCGAGGATGGGTCGATGTCGATATGGATCTTCTTCGAGCCCGGCGAGAACGCATCGACGCGACCGGTGATGCGGTCGTCGAAGCGCGCGCCGACGCACAGCATGACGTCGCAATCATGCATGGTCATGTTAGCTTCATAAGTGCCGTGCATGCCGAGCATGCCGAGCCAGTTCTTGCCCGAAGCTGGATAGGCGCCGAGGCCCATCAGCGTGGAGGTGATCGGGAAACCAGTGACCTCGACCAGCTCGCGCAAGAGCTTGGTCGCCTCGGGACCGGAATTGATGACGCCACCGCCGCTGTAGATCACCGGACGCTTGGCGTTGGCGAGCAGCGCCACCGCCTTGCGGATCTGCGTGGCATCGCCCTTCACGCGCGGCGCATAGGAGCGGTGCACGTCGGACTTGCGCGGCGGATGATAGGTACCGGTCGCGAACTGCACGTCCTTGGGAACGTCGACCAGCACCGGACCCGGACGGCCGGAGGTCGCGACGTAGAAAGCCTCGTGCAGCACCTTGGCGAGATCGTTGACGTCGCGCACCAGCCAGTTGTGCTTGGTGCAGGGGCGCGTGATGCCGACGGTGTCGCATTCCTGGAAGGCGTCGTTGCCAATCAGATGCGTCGGCACCTGGCCGGAGATGCACACCAGCGGGATCGAATCCATCAGCGCGTCGGTCAGCGGCGTCACCATGTTCGTGGCGCCGGGACCGGAGGTCACCAGCGCGACGCCCGGCTTGCCGGTCGAGCGCGCATAGCCCTCGGCGGCATGGCCGGCGCCCTGCTCGTGGCGGACCAGGATGTGCTGGACCTCGCTCTGCTGGAAGATCTCGTCATAGATGGGAAGCACCGCGCCGCCGGGATAGCCAAAAATGTCGGTCACGCCATGATCGATGAGCGCGCGGACGATCATCGCGGCGCCGGTCATCTGGTTCGGATCGTGGCTCTTCTCGCTCATTGGCTTGCTCCGGATGCGCTGTTGTCAGCGGCTTCGTTCGTGTCGGGTTCGGGAAATAAAAAAGGCCCCGAAGAGGGCCCACGCACACCGCCTGTCTTGTGGATGGCAGCTAGCCACCCCCGGCGGTGTGCCTGGGTACGACGGCGATAAGGAGTTTGGTAATAATGTTACGCATGGCAGGCGCTCGGCTTCCCAAAGGTTGCGCGAAACATAGCGGCCAAAGCCCGGATGTCAAGGCAATGTGGCCGTTCCCGCGCGATTTTGGCAGTGTAGCGGTGTTCCCCGGGTTCGGCGAGCGGTAAATTCGGGAACCGGGTACAAAAGCTCGTCAGTTCGCATCCCGTGTCGCGTCCACGATCGCGGCGAGCCATCCCCTCGCCTCCTCCGGCTTCACCCATTCGAACTCAGGCAATTGATGCCGGAACCAGGTGAACTGGCGCTTGGCGTAGTGGCGGGTGTCGGCGCGGCCGATTGTGGCAGCTTCTTCCAGGCTGAGCTCGCCGCGCAGATGCCGGATCAGCGCCGGCACGCCGTGGGCCTTCGTGGCCGGCAACAGCGGATCGAGGTGTCTGGCGGCAAGCCGCTCGACCTCCCTGAGCGCGCCGGCGCTCAACATGGCATCGAAGCGCGCATCGATGCGGGCATAGAGTTCGTCGCGCGCGGGGGCGAGAAACACCGCGCGAAAATTGTCCTTCGGCAGCAACGGCGGCTGGCCTTCGCCGTGCCAGTCGAGCAGCGAACGGCCGGTCGCTTCGACTACTTCCAGCGCGCGCGCGATCCGGGTGCGGTCGCGCAGATTCAATCGTTCGGCCGCACGCGGATCGCGGTGCGCGAGTTCCGCGTGTAGCGCTTCGACGCCGTTCTGCTGCAGCCGCGCGCGCACATCCTCGCGCACCTCGGCAGGAATTGGCGGCACTACGGAGAGGCCCGCCGTCAGTGCCTTGAAATAGAGCCCGGTGCCGCCGACGAAGATCGGCAGGCGGCGTTCGGCCATCGCCGCTTCGAGCGCCTTCGCCGCGTCGCTCACCCAGGCACCGGCCGAGAAATTCACGGCCGCATCGACATGGCCATAGAGACGATGCGGCACGAGCGCCTCATCAGCCCCTGTCGGCCGTGCCGTGATGATGCGCAGATCGCGGTAAACCTGCATGGAATCGGCGTTGATGATGATGCCGCCGGTGGCGAGCGCAAGCTCGAGCGCCAGCGCCGACTTGCCGCTGGCGGTCGGGCCTGCGATAAGCACGGCCTTGCCAACACGCCTTCCGCTGACTTGCCCCTCGCTCACGAAAACCTCAAATGTCCCTCGTCGCCACGCTGATCTGCAATCCCGACAATCCTGCGCTCGACTCTACCATCGTCGACGGCGCCCGCGCTGTGCTGCCACAAGCAGCTCCCGCGCACTGGTTGTTCGAAGGGGTTGCGGTCGACATTCCCTTCGGCGCCGAAAGTAACCTCGAAGGCGACCGCCACGCCATCGAACAGCGGCTCCGCGAGCTTCGCGGCGACCTGCCCATCGACATCGTCGTGCAGCCAGTCGGCTTCCGGCGCAAGAAGCTTTTTCTCGCCGACATGGATTCCACCATGATCGGCCAGGAATGCATCGACGAACTCGCCGACTTGGTCGGGGTGAAGGCGCATGTGGCCGCCATCACCGAACGCGCGATGCGCGGCGAGATCGAGTTCGAGCCGGCGCTGCGCGAGCGCGTTGCGCTGCTCAAGGATCTGCCCGCCAGCGCGGTCGACGAAGTACTGGCCAAACGCATCACGCTGACCCCCGGCGGCCGTGAGCTGGTCGCGACCATGCGCGCGCACGGCGCCTACACCTGCCTCGTCTCGGGCGGCTTCACGCTGTTCACGAACGCGGTCGCCGCCAAGATCGGCTTCCAGGAAAACCGCGCCAACGAACTCGTCGTGCGCGACGGCAAGTTCACCGGCGAGGTGAAGGAACCGATCCTGGGCCGCGCCGCGAAACTCGCGACACTGTTGGATCTGATGGAATCGTTTGATCTCGACGACCTCGAGTCGATCGTGGTCGGTGACGGCGCCAATGACCTTGGGATGATCCAGGCGGCGGGGCTCGGTGTGGCGTATCACGCCAAGCCGGCGGTGGCCGCGGCCGCGGCAGCGCGGATTGATCACGGCGATCTCACCGCGCTGCTGTATGCGCAAGGGTATCGGCGCGAGGAGTTCGTGGAGGGGTAACGTTCTCTGCGTCATTCCGGGTGATGCGAAGCATCGAACCCGGAATGACAATGAATGGTAGGACGACCAGCCCTTCCTATTGCACGCTCAACGCCACGAAGCGCAGCTCGCCGTCGGCATTGGAGACGAGCAGCAGCACCGACTTCTTGCCGTCCTTCTTGAGCTGATCGACCCGCTTCTGGATGTCGGCGCCGCTCGACACCGCCTCCTGCGCCACCTCGACGATGACGTCACCGGCGGAGAGCCGCTTCTCGGCGGCGTCGGAATTGGCCTCGACATTGGTGACGACCACGCCCTTGACGGTGTCCTTGATCTTGTAGCGCGTGCGTAGATCCTTGCTCAGCGTTGCCAGATCGAGACCGAGCGCCTTCTGCGTCACCGGCTTCTCGGGTGCGGGCTCGTCGGTTTTCACCGCGGCCTGCACCTTCTCGGGATCCTGGAGCCGGCCGAGCGTGACCTTCTTGGCCTGTTCCTGGCCTTTGCGGATGATGATCACGTCGACCTCCTTGCCAACCGCCGTGTCGGCGACGACGCGGGACAGGTCCTTCGGATCCTTGACGTCCTTGCCATCGAATTTGACGACGACGTCACCAGGCTCGATGCCGGCGGGCTTCGCCGGACCCTTGTCGTCCACGCCGGCGACCAGCGCGCCGCGCGCCGGCTTGATGTTGAGGCTCTCGGCGATCTCGTCGGTGACGCTCTGGATGCGCACCCCTAACCAGCCGCGGCGCAGCTCGCCGAACTGCCGGAGCTGGTCGACGACGCCAACGACCGTCTTCGACGGCACGGCGAAGCCGATGCCAATGGAGCCGCCGGAGGGCGAGATGATCAGCGTGTTGACGCCGATGACGTCGCCGTCGAGGTTGAACAGCGGGCCGCCGGAATTGCCGCGGTTGATGGAGGCGTCGGTCTGGATATAGCTGTCATATGGCCCTGAGGAGATGTCGCGGTTCTTGGCCGAGACGATACCGGCCGTGACCGTGCCACCGAGACTGAAGGGGTTGCCGATCGCGACCACCCAGTCGCCGAGCCGGAGCTTGTCGGAGTCGCCGAACTTCACCGCGACCAGCGGCTTCGGAGGCTTGATCTTGAGCACGGCGAGGTCGGTCTTCTTGTCGACGCCGACCAGCTCGGCCTTGATCTTGGTGCCGTCGTTGAGGATGACATGGATCTCGTCGGCATCGGCAATGACATGGTTGTTGGTAACGACCACGCCTGCTGTGTCGATGATGAAGCCGGAGCCGAGCGAGTTGGTCTTGCGCGGCGGGTTGTTGTCGCCGCCCTTGCTGCCACCGCCGGGACCCCTGCGGTTCTTGAAGAAGTCGTCGAAGAACTCCTCGAACGGCGAACCTGGCGGCAGTTGCGGCATGGTATTGCTGCCGCCGCCCTTGGCCTCGACGGTCTGCGACGTAGAGATGTTGACGACCGCGTCGATCACCTTCTCGGCGACGTCGGCGATGCCGTCCGCTCCACGCGCATGGGCCGGCGTGCCGAACGCGCCGAAAGCACCGATGGCGAGCGCGGCCAGCCCAGTTCGCACCCAATGGCGCAAGCGGGACGGGGCAATGGTGGCAGCGGTCATTGTGATCTCCAGAGAATAGGGTTCGGCGCCAGCCTGCGCTCGAACGGGGGGACGGCGCAAGCGCAGAGCTTAACGGGTCTCAACACCCCGATAATACGGCGAAAAACCGGTCGATTGCCTTCACTTTGGCGTTGGCATGATGCTTAAACCGGGCGCCGCATCACCCAGATCAGGATCAGGCCGGCCACGGCCGAACCGATTCCGACAGCCCGCAGGATGTTGTCCGGCGTGGCGATAGCACTCTTCATGGCCTTGCGCATCCAGTTGGGACTGGCCGCGAACATCAAGCCTTCCAGCACGAACAGGATGCCTAGGCCGATGAGGAAGTCGGCAAACGCAATGGACCTCATCGGAATGGAACCTCCCGTTATGCTGTTCTTGTCTGGGCAAGGGCGGCCAAGCCGGCCGCCCTGTCTAGCTTACGGCTTCGCCGGCGTCTCGGTTGCCATCTTGCCGGACGGGTTACTGAAGTACCGGAAGAAATCCGAGTCTGGCCGCAGCAGGAAACGGGTATCGTTCGAACGCAGCCCGTTCTCATAGGCCGTCATCGACCGGTAGAAGGCGAAGAAATCGGCGTCCTTGCTGTAGGCTTCCGCAAACAGGCGGTTGCGCTCGGCATCGCCTGCACCGCGGGTCTGCTCAGCCTGCGAATTGGCCTCCGCGACGATGATGGTCGCCTCGCGATCGGCCTTGGACTTGATCTCCTGGGCCTTCTGGCCACCCTGTGCACGGAACTCAGCGGCCTCCCGCTCGCGCTCGGTCTTCATGCGCTGGTAGACCGCTTGGCTGTTCTGCTCCGGCAGGTCGGCACGGCGGATCCGGACGTCGACGACCTGAATGCCGTAGCCATCGGCCTCGCGGTCGAGCTGGTCGCGGATGCGCTGCATCAGCTTCTCGCGATCGTCGCGAACCACGTTGATGAAGGTGACCTCGCCGAGCACGCGGCGCAGCGCCGCGTTGAGGAGCGTGGTCAGCTGAATGTTGGCGGCCTGGATCGAGCCGACGCTCTGATAGAAGCGCAACGCATCCTTGATGCGGTAACGCGCGAAAGCGTCGACCACCAGCCGCTTCTGGTCGGAGGCGATCGCTTCCTGCGACGGGTTCTCCAGGTCGAGGATCCGCTTGTCGATGTTGATCACCGAATTCCACGGCGCCTTGAAATGCAGGCCGGGTGCGGTGACGACGTCGACGGGCTTGCCGAACTGGAGCACGATGGTCTGCTCGGTCTGCTGCACCGTGAACAGCGACATGTAGCCGACGATCACGACCAGCAGGAGTCCGAGCAGCGAGACGAAACCTGTAACCGGAGACCTCATCGGTTGCCTCCGCTCGACTGCGGACCGGTCGTAGGCTGCCGCTTGGGCGTCAACTCGGGAAGCGGCAGATAGGGCACGACACCCTGACCCGCAGGGCCGCCGTCATAGACCAGCTTCTCGGCGCCGCCGAGCACGCGCTCCATCGTCTCCAGATAAATCCGTTCACGCGTCACGTCGGGCGCCTTCTTGTATTCGTCGTACACTTTCAGGAAGCGCGCGCTCTGGCCCTTGGCCTCGGCGACCGCCTGCTCCTTGTAGCCTTCGGCGGCCTGCAGGATCTGCGCTGCACGTCCGCGCGCCTGCGGCACCACTTGGTTGGCGTAGGTCTGCGCTTCGTTTTGCAGCTGCTCCAGATTGGCGCGCGCCGCTTGCACGTCACGGAAGGCGTCGATCACCTGCGCCGGCGGATCGACCTTCTGCATCTGCACCTGGGTGATGAGAATGCCTGCGCCATAGCTGTCGAGAGTCTTCTGGATCAGTTCCTGCACCCCCTGCTCGATCGTATTGCGGGCACCGGTCAGGATCGGCTGGATCTGCGAACGGCCAATGACCTCACGCATCGCGCTCTCGGCGACCGCTTTCACGGTGCCTTCGGGGTTCTGGATGTTGAACAGAAAATCGCCCACGCCGCCGGCGTCGGGCTTGATGCGCCAGAGCACGGTGAAGTCGACGTCGACGATGTTCTCGTCACCGGTCAGCATCAGGCTCTCTTCCGGCACGTCGCGAATGGAGCGGCCGCGCCGCGCCGGATCCTCGATCACCGTCATGCCGATGGAAGTCGTGGAGACGCGCAGCGCCTTCGGCAGCAGCACGGTCTCGATCGGATAGGGCAGGTGGTAATTCAGGCCCGGATCGACGGTGCGGACATGCTTGCCGAAGCGCAGCACGACGCCGCGCTCTTCGGACTGCACGCGGAAGAAGCCCGACAGCAGCCAGAACGCGACGATGAGCAGGATGATCAGCGTGATGCCGACGCCGGAAAAATAGCCGCCCGGCATGATCTGCTGGAGGCGGTCCTGGCCGCGCCGCAGGAGGTCTTCCAGATCCGGCGGCCTCGGCCCGACCGGTTGCGGGCCGGAGCCCCATGGTCCCTTTGGACCCGAGCCCCATGGGCCACCGCCCTGATTCTTCCACGGCATTCGACGCTCTCCTCGGCAGGGTGGCATTGCCCCCGCCCGCTTTGTCCGGTCCGGCTTTATAGGGGACAGGCAGGTCCCTTACAACGCAGCCCTGACCGTCCTCCGAGCTATGCTCGGGCGCGAAAAAGTCAATGTAAACATTGGCGAATGCGGTTAATGGCCCGCCCGCCGACGATATGTCACATAGGAGAAGTCGGCGCTGTCGTCGGGGCCGGCAGGATGACGGATGCGCGCCACCTCGTCCCACTCGGCCTTGTCGATGTCGAAATACGTGTCGCCTTGGGGCCGCGCATGCACTTCGGTGATTTCGAGCCGATCGGCGCGATCGATCCATTGCCGAAAGATCTCGGCGCCGCCGATCACCGCGATCTCAGTGACCGAACGCCGCAGGGCGTCGCCCCGCGCAACCGCGTCCGCATCAGCCGCCGATGTCGTGACGATGGCTCCGATGGCGCGATAACCCGCATCGCGCGTGATCACGATGTTGGTGCGGTTCGGCAGCGGCCGGGGCAGGGATTCGAAGGTCTTGCGGCCCATGATCACGGGCTTGCCGATCGTGAGCGCCTTGAAGCGCGCCATGTCGGATTTCAGTCGCCACGGCATGGTGTTGCCCGCGCCGATGATTCCGTTCTCGGCGATCGCGACGACGAAGACGATCTCCATCAGGTCGCGCTCCCGGCAAGCCGTGTCAACGCTGGCCCGGTGACGCGACACAGCGTCCAGTCGTCCATCATGACGGCACCGAGCGATTTGTAGAACGCGATCGACGGCGCATTCCAGTCGAGCACCGCCCATTGCAGGCGCGACCAGCCGTTGTCGACGCATTCCTTCGCGAGATAGACCAGCAGCGCCTTGCCGAGGCCCCTGCCCCGATGCGACGGCCGCACATAGAGGTCTTCGAGATAGATGCCGTGGCGGCCGCTGAAAGTGGAGAAATTCGCAAACCACACCGCAAAACCGGCCGCCTCGCCGTTCCATTCGGCGATCGCGCAATGGAGCTGCGGCCGCTCGCCGAACAGCGCGTCCGCAATCATCGCCTCTGTTGCCTCGACCTCGTGCGAGAGCTTTTCGTATTCGGCGAGTTCGCGGATGAAAGCAAGAACGAGCCCGGCTTCGCCCGGGCGCACGCGGCGGATGTTGAGCGACATAGGCGCTAAACCGCGACTTCCGCCTTGATGTGCGGATGCGGATCGTAGCCGACGAGCTCGAAATCCTCGAAGCGGAACGAGAAGATGTCCTTCACGTCGGGGTTGATCCGCATCACCGGCAGCGCGCGGGGCGCGCGGGTGAGCTGGAGCTTCGCTTGCTCCAGATGGTTGGAATAGAGATGGGTATCGCCGAACGAATGCACGAAGTCGCCGGGCTTGAGGCCGGTGACCTGCGCGACCATCATCGTCAGCAGCGAATAGGAGGCAATGTTGAAGGGCACGCCGAGGAACACGTCGGCAGAGCGCTGATAGAGCTGGCAAGACAATTTGCCGTTGGCGACGTAGAACTGGAACAGGCAGTGGCACGGCGGCAGCGCCATCTTGTCGACCTCGGCCGGATTCCAGGCCGAGACGATCAGGCGGCGCGAGTCCGGATTGCGCTTGATCATGTCGACCACGTTCGCGATCTGGTCGATGCTGCGGCCATCAGGCGCGGGCCAGGAGCGCCACTGATGCCCGTAAACCGGGCCGAGATCGCCATTGGCATCGGCCCATTCGTCCCAGATGGTGACGCCGTTGTCGCGCAGATATTTGATGTTGGTATCGCCCTTCAGGAACCAGAGCAGCTCATGCACAATCGCCTTCAGCGGCAGCCGCTTGGTGGTCAGCATCGGGAAACCGGCGGACAGATTGAAGCGCATCTGGTGGCCGAACACCGACAGCGTACCGGTACCGGTCCGGTCGGTCTTCTCGGCGCCGTCTGAAAGAATCCGCTCGAGCAGGTCCTGATACTGGTGCATGTGTCGTGCGCCTTTGGGGAGGCTGGAAACTTAGCGGCCGCCTCCGCGCTGCGACAGCGGCGATTCGCTGTTCGCGCCGATTATACCCGGAAAAGTGAGCGTTCCCGGCGCAAACGACAAGCGGCGGAACCCAGCGTCCCGCCCCTCACCTATCAGCCTGATCCCGCTGGCTAAGTTGCCGGCTTGAGCACCGGGCTCCATTTCGCGATCTCGTTCTTGACGAGGGTCGCCAGCGCCTCCGGCGTACGGTCCTTGGGGCCGGGAATGACGCTGCCGAGCTCGAGCAGGCGCTTCCGGACGGTCTCGTCGTCGAGCGCCTTGATGGCCGCGGCGTTCAGGCTCGCAACGATTGCCGGCGAGGTTCCCTTCGGTGCGAACATCGCATTCCAGGCCTGGGCCTGGAATGCGGGTAGGCCGGCTTCCGCCGTCGTCGGCACGTTCGGCAGCGACGGATTGCGCTCCGCCGTCGCGATCGCATAGGCCTTGATGGTGCCGGCATTGATCTGCGGCACGGCGTTGACGATCTGGTCACACATGTAGTCGACCTGGCCGGCCACCAGCGCGTTCATCGCGGGGCCCGTGCCATTGAAGGGCACACCGACCGGCTTGATGTCGAGGATGGAGTGCAGAAGCTCGCACGAGACGTGCGAGACCGAGCCGACGCCGGCATGCGCGGCATTCACCTTCTCGGCGTTGGCCTTCACGTAGGCGACGAACTCCTTGAGGTCCTTCGGCGGAAAATCCTTGCGCGCCAGAATCAGGATCGGCGTGCCCGCGAGCAGCGCGACCGGCTCGAAGTCCTTTTCGGGATGATAGGCAAGCTTTGGATAAAGCGGCACGGAGGCGGCATGCGTGCCCATATGCCCGGTGATGAGCGTATAGCCGTCGTTGGCCGCACGCGCGGCGCGCGTTGTGGCGGTGGTGCCGCCGGCGCCCACTACATTCTCGATGATGATGCTCTGCCCCAGCGTCTGCGCCATGTGCGCGGTGACGATGCGCGCGACGACGTCGGTCGGTCCGCCGGCCGCGAACGGCACGATCATGGTGATGCTGCGCGTCGGATAGGTCTGTGCCTCAGCGGGTGCGGCAAGGACGCACAATGATGCGAACGCCGCGGCACATGCGCCCGCAAGCGCGCGAATGACAGTCATCTCGATCTCCCGGGAGACAAACAAAAATGCCGGCCACAAGGGCCGGCATTTTCATTCCACGAAGCCGTCATACAAGTCGATTCGACTTCCGAATGCGGCGCGCCGACGCAGGGCGCAACCTCTCAGTTCTCAGACTCGGTGAAAACCTCGTCGCGCTTGGCGCGCAACACCGGTAGCACCGTAAGAACGAGGAGGCCCGCCGCGACCGCCAGCAGCACCGCCGACAACGGACGCGTCAGGAACACGCTCCAGTCGCCGCGCGAGATCAGCAGCGCACGGCGCAGGTTCTCTTCCATCAGCGGCCCCAGCACCATGCCGAGCAGCAACGGCGCGGGCTCGAAATCGTGCTTGATCAGCCAGTAACCGACGAGGCCGAACACGCCTGCGAGGATGACGTCGACCGGTGCGTTGTTCACCGAATAGATGCCGATCGCACAGAAGATCACGATCGAGGGGAACATCAGCCGGTACGGCACGCGCAGCAGCCGCACCCAGATGCCGACCAGCGGGAGGTTGATGATGATCAGCATCAGATTGCCGATCCACATCGAGGCGATCATGCCCCAGACGAGATCCGGCTGCTTCTGCATCACCTGCGGGCCCGGCACGATGCCGTGGATGGTCATCGCGCCCACCATCAGTGCCATCACCGCGTTGGGCGGGATGCCGAGCGTCAGCAGCGGGATGAACGAGGTCTGCGCGGCGGCATTGTTGGCGCTCTCCGGCCCCGCCACGCCCTCGATCGCACCGCGGCCAAAGCGCGACGGATTCTTGGCAAGCTTCTTCTCGAGCGTATAGGCGCCAAACGACGCGATCGTCGCACCACCGCCGGGCAGGATACCGAGGATCGAGCCGAGCACGGTGCCGCGAAGGATGGCAGGCGTCGAGTCGATCAGATCCTTTCTGGTCGGCATCAGGCCGGTGATCTTCTGCTGCACGAGATCGCGGCTCATCTCGGCGCCGGCGTCGAGATTGCGGATGATCTCGGCAAAGCCGAATACGCCCATCGCCACCGTCGCAAAGCCGAGACCGTCGGCGAGCTCCGGGATGTTGAAGGCCATGCGCGAGGCGCCGGTCTCGATGTCCGAGCCGACCATCGAGAGCAACAGGCCGAACACGATCATCGCGATCGCCTTCAGCACCGAGCCCTTGGCCAGGACCACCGCGAAGATCAGGCCAAGCACCATTAGCGAGAAATATTCGGCCGGGCCGAACGCCAGCGCGAGCTTCGTAAGCGGCGCGCCGAGGACGGCAATCAAGACGGTCGCGACGCAGCCGGCGAAGAACGAGCCGATCGCGGCGATCGCCAACGCGGGGCCAGCGCGGCCCTGCTTGGCCATCTGATGGCCATCGATGGCGGTAACGACCGATGTCGCCTCACCGGGTATGTTGACCAGGATTGACGTGGTCGAGCCGCCGTACTGGGCGCCGTAATAAATGCCGGCGAGCATGATCAGCGCGCCGACCGGCGGCAGTCCGAAGGTGATCGGTAGCAGCATCGCGACGGTCGCGATGGTGCCGATGCCCGGGAGCACGCCCACCAGCGTCCCGACCAGAGCGCCGATCAGGCACATCAGAAGGTTGATCGGAGAGAGCGCGACGGCGAAGCCGTGAGCGAGGTTGGCAAAGATATCCATCACGCCCTCACTGGATCAGGAAACGCGGAAACATCGGCATCGGCAGCCCGAGCACGTACGGAAACAGGATTGCGCAACCGAACGTCAGGCAGGCGCCGACGATCGCAGCTTCGAGCCAGCGCGTCTCGTGCGAGCCCGTCGCCGCAATCATGAAGCTTACGAAGGCTGTGACCACGAGGCCGAGAGGCCGGATCGCCAGTGCGAAAAAGACGATCGCCGCCACCACGAACAGCGGCCCGCGCCAGGCGTAATGGGCGAGCGGGGCTCCCTCCGTCAGGAGCCCGGTCAGGGCGATACCGGCGGACAAGGCGACCAGCAGGCCGCCGAACATGCGCGGCGCGGTCCCTGCGCCGAAGGAGAAGCCCCGCATGCCCTGCAAATCACTCGATGCCCACAACGCGAACAGGGCCAGCGCCATCAGGACAACGCCGCCGACATAGTCCTGCGCCGATCGGATCGTCATGAACAGCGTGAGAATCGCCACCACGAACAGCGGATAGGAATAGATGAGCGCCAGCAGCACCTCGGACGAGGCCTTCTTGGCACCGCCACCGAACGATCCGAGGATGGCGCTGGGCGCGCCGGCAAGTAGCGCGGTCGCGTGGTTGGTGACGACCGTCGCCGGGCCGCGCCCGGCGCCCCAGCCGAAGATCGTCCCGATCGACCAGATCAATTCGAAAATCTGCGGCGCAAGCGCCAGCAGGCAAAAACCGAGCGCCACCTTTGTGTTTCGGGTGGCGGTCGCTGAGTGGCCCATCGTGTCGGCCATGGCTGTCTCCTCCGCGACCCGTAAGTCACGAGCACTGTTGTTCTAAATCGGCTGGAACTGGATCCCCCGCCCGGATCACTGCCTAGCGATTTTCATCACACAATGCCAGCAAAACCCAACAGGCTCCGGCGAGCAGGAGCCAGAGTGGATTGATGCGCGAACGGAGGTGAGCACCGCAACCGTCGCGCTGTTGGAGCGGCAGCGGGATACTTCAATGGCGATGAAAAGATTGCAAACCGACGACCATCCGGAACCCGCGGATGGAAACCGCTGGATCGCCGCTTGAAACCCCTGTTTTTCGAAACGTTTGCCCCCTATATTGGGGATGCCGGTTCGCCGGCTATGGAAATAAACGGTCGTCGCAATAAACCATTCGGACCCGGGGGCGGTACCCGGCGCCTCCACCAAAGCCCACCGACGGGCTGGCCCAAGAAGTGGGCTTTGGCGGGGGCGAAATAGGATCGACGAGGGCGTAAAGGGCGTACTTTTTCCCGGTATTGTTCCGCCGTTATCGGGCTACTGCAATAGTTGCCAACGACAACTTTGCTCCGGTTGCTCAGGCTGCGTAACGCAGTTTGAAAGACCACTCTAAAGTCCTAGCGGGTTAAGCTCCGCTAGGCGGGGTTCGGAGGCACCTGGCAACAGAAGCCTCCACTTTACTCTTTGATTTCTTCCCCGGCGGGGACTCCTGCTGACCCGTCAGGCGCGGTACTATTGCGGCTTGGCGAGTCGGGCCGGCAGGGCCCGGCTTCGGGGATGCAACAGGACCACCATGGCGACCGATCATATCCGATACGATGTGCTGGCCCGCGACGCGCTGCGCGGCGTGCTGCGCAAGGTGCTGACCGATGCGGCGACCCATGGCCTGCCGGGCGAGCACCATTTCTTCATCACCTTCGTGTCGAAGGCCGAGGGCGTGAAGCTGTCGCCGCGGTTGCTCGCGCAATATCCGGAAGAGATGACGATCATCCTCCAGCACCAGTTCTGGGACCTGACCGTGCTCGAGGACCGTTTCGAGGTTGGCCTGTCGTTCGGCGGCATTCCGGAGCGGCTGGTGGTGCCGTTCAGCGCCATCAAGAGCTTCCTCGATCCGTCCGTGAAATTCGGCCTCCAGTTCGACACCTCCGACCTCGCCGAGGTGGTGCCCGAGAGTTTGCCGGCAGCACCCGCACCGTCGGCCGTCGCGGTACCCGCGCCCGCCGCTGAGCCGAAGGAAAGCACGGACGCGCCGGCGGCCCCGAACCAGGGCGGCGCCGAAGTCGTACGGCTCGATCGTTTCCGCAAGAAATGATCTAGATTGGGCTCGCCCCGTCTCGCGCGGCCGGACTCCCTATATATCCGACTCCCTATATAGAAGGCATATCAAGGGGCCGCGCGGCATTCCGCACGGCGAAATGGATGTGCTCATGGCCAAGACTGCCCACTCAGAGACTGCCCGCTCAGAAACTGCTCGCTCGAAGACCGACCGCCCCGCCACCCGCACCGAGACCGATAGTTTTGGCCCCATCGAGGTCGCCGCCGACCGCTATTGGGGGGCGCAGACCGAACGCTCGCGCCAGAATTTTCGCATCGGCACGGATCGCATGCCGATCTCGCTGGTGCATGCGCTCGGCATCGTCAAGCTCGCCGCGGCACAGTCCAATCGCGAACTTGGCCTGCTCGACCAGCGCCGCGCCAACGCCATCATCCGCGCCGCGCGCGAGGTGATCGAGGGCAAGCTCGACGATCATTTCCCGCTGGTGGTGTGGCAGACCGGCTCCGGCACGCAGACCAATATGAACCTCAACGAGGTCATCGCAAACCGTGCCAACGAGCTGCTCGGCGGCGAGCTCGGTGCCAAGAAGCCGGTGCATCCCAACGACCACGTCAACATGAGTCAGTCGTCGAACGACTCTTTTCCCACCGCGATGCACATTGCCGCCGCAAGCCGCATCAATGCCGATCTCGTCCCTGCGCTCGATGAGCTGCTCCGCGCGCTGCGCAAGAAGGAGGAGGAGTTTTCCAAGATCGTGAAGATCGGCCGAACCCACACCCAGGATGCGACGCCGCTGACGCTCGGCCAGGAGTTTTCGGGCTATGCCGCGCAGGTCGAGAGCGGCATCGCCCGGCTCAAGATCGCGGTGAAGGAGCTCTATCCGCTGGCGCAGGGCGGCACCGCCGTCGGCACCGGCCTCAACTCCAAGCCGCGCTTTGCAAAGCTGTTCGCAAAGCACGTTGCCGGGATCACGAAGCTGCCCTTCACCAGCGCCGCCAACAAATTCGAGGCGCTGGCCTCGAACGATGCCTATGTGCTGGCGCACGGCGCCATCAATTCGGTGGCGACGGGCCTGTTCAAGATCGCCAACGACATCCGCCTGCTCGGATCCGGCCCGCGCTCGGGCCTGGGTGAGCTGATCCTGCCGGAGAACGAGCCGGGCTCCTCGATCATGCCGGGCAAGGTCAATCCGACGCAGTGCGAGGCGATGACCATGGTGTGCTGCCAGGTGTTCGGCAATCACACCGCGATCACGGTCGCCGGCAGCCAGGGCCATTTCGAGCTCAACGTCTACAAGCCGGTGTTGGCCTACAACATGCTGCACTCGATCCGCTTACTGGCGGACGCCGCGCGCTCCTTCACCGAACATTGCGTCAGCGGCATCCGCGCCGACGAGACGCGCATCAAGGAGCTGATGCAGCGCTCGCTGATGCTGGTGACGGCGCTCGCGCCGAAAATCGGCTACGACAATGCGGCCAAGGTGGCCAAGACCGCGCATGCCAACGGCACCACGCTGAAGGAAGAGGCGCTGCGGCTCGGCTTCGTTTCGGCCGATGAATTCGACCGCCTGGTCCGCCCTGAGAAGATGACCAGCCCGGGATAAATTCCGAATTCCGCTAGCCATCCGTAGTGATACGGACGCCAGACCCGCAGAAATATGCGGCTTTGGGGACGGGATTTGATTACCGTCAATGGCGCTGCGGGGCGGCGTGCTGCGCAGCCCTTCTGCCCTCGACGGGGGCGAAATTCATCGTTTGATGGCCGAGTGGCCGATTGACGAGGACGAGCGAATGGCAATCAAGTCTTTGGGGGCGCAATGCAGCGCCCGGTTTCTGAACGTTTCAACCTGCCTGAAGAGGATCGGGTGATGGAGACGCGGCATGGGGAACGTCATCAACCTGAATCGTTTCAGGAAGCGCGCCGAGCGGGAAGCCTCGGCGAAGCAGGCGGACGCCAACCGGGCGAAGTTCGGCCGCACGAAAGCGGAGCGGTCGGCGGAGGAGAAGCGGGCGGACCGGGCGAAGGAGCATCTGGATCAGCACCAGATCGATCGCGAGGAGCAGCCATGAAGTCGCCCGTCGTGAAACGGTCGATCGTCGTCGCCGGCCACAAGACCAGCGTCAGCCTGGAAGAGGCGTTCTGGAACGGCATGAAGGAGATCTCGGGCCTGCGCAACATGACGCTGTCCGAGTTGGTCGGCGAGATCGACAGTAACCGCCAGCAGGGTAATCTGTCGTCGGCGATCCGCCTGTTCGTCCTGGACTACTTCAAGAGCCGCGCCATGACCGTCCAGCCGGAAAAGGTCTCGGCCCAGTAGCTGCGGGGACTTTCCCGGGCGACCTGCTCTGCACTTTAAAATCACTCTAAGGTGCAGCTTCGGCGAGCAAGCGCGCTTGACCTCAATGCCCTGGGTTGAAAATACAGGGCATGACCGACACCAACGATACGCGTTCGCAGATGCCGCTGGGCCTGGCGCAGCGCGGCTATACCGGCGTCATCCAGCATCTGTCTGCCCGCGAGGCGGGCTCGGCGCTGTCGGACATCGAGCTCGAGAGCCGGCTGATCGAACTCGGCTTCGTCGAGGGCGCCCGGGTCGAGGTCCTGCATGAGGGGCTGGTCGGACGCGACCCGATCGCCGTGCGGGTCGACAATATCACCATCGCGGTCCGTCGTCGCGAAGCCATGGCCATCATCGTCGCTTAGATAGCGGCCGGATATTTGCTCCCATGGAATTACCCCTGCTGCATCTCGCCTTGGTCGGCACACCAAACAGCGGCAAGACCTCGCTGTTCAATGCCCTGACCGGCAGCCGGCAGAAGGTGGCGAACTATCCGGGCGTCACGGTCGAGCGCAAGGAAGGCTTTTTCGTCACGCCGCTCGGTCGCCAGGTCTCCGTGGTCGACCTGCCCGGCACCTACTCGCTGCGCGGCCGCAGCCCGGACGAGGAGATCACCCGCGACTTCGTGCTCGGCAAGGCCTCCGGCGAGACGATGCCCGATCTGGTGCTGTGCGTGGCCGACGCGACCAATCTGCGCCTGACCATCCGCCTGCTGCTCGAGCTCAAGCGCACGGGACGGCCGATGATCCTCGTGCTCAACATGTTCGACATCGCCACGCGCCGCGGCATCAATGTCGACGTGGAACGGCTCGCCAAGGAGCTCGACGTGCCCGTGGTCACCTCGATCGCGGTGCGCAAGGGCGGCACGGCCGATCTGTTGCAGCTGACCGACGAGATCTCGTCCAAGCTCGCCGCCGAGCTGCGCGAGAACAGCTGGCGCGCGCTCAGCGTCTCCGAGCTGCGCGCAACCCAGCGCGAGGCCGACCGCATCATCGCCGATTGCGTCAGCCTGCCTGCTAGTCCCGACACCTTGACCGCCCGGATCGACGCGATCGTGCTGCATCCCGTCGGCGGCCTCATCGTGCTCGCGCTGATCCTGTTCGTGATGTTCCAGGCGGTGTTCGCCTGGGCGCAGCCGCTGATGGAGCTGCTCAACTCCGGCTTCGATGCGCTGGGCGAGCTGGTCCACAACACCCTCCCCGCCGGCCTGCTCCAGAGCTTCCTTCAGAACGGTGTGATCTCGGGCGTCGGCAGCGTCATCGTGTTCCTGCCGCAGATCATCATCATATTCTTATTCATCCTGCTCCTGGAAGATTTCGGCTACATGGCGCGCGCCGCGTTCCTGATGGACCGCATCATGGGCGGCGCCGGCTTGCACGGCCGCGCCTTCATTCCGCTGTTGTCGAGCTTTGCCTGCGCCATTCCAGGCATCATGGCAACGCGCGTCATCGACAACAAGCGCGACCGGCTGACCACGATCCTGATCGCGCCGCTGATGACCTGCTCGGCGCGCATTCCGGTCTACACGCTGATCATCTCCGCCTTCATTCCGGCCAGGGACGTCTGGGGCTTCATCAACTTGCAAGGCCTCGTGATGTTCGGCCTCTATGCCACCGGCATCGCCAGCGCGCTGCTGGTCTCGTTCGTGATCAAGTTCTTCATGCTGCGCGACTATGCCCCGGCGCCGTTCATGCTGGAGCTGCCGGACTACAAAGTGCCGCAGCTAAAATCGATCGCGATCGGCATCTACACCCGAGCGAAGATGTTTTTGCAGCGCGCCGGCACCACGATCTTCTCGATGATGGTGCTGATCTGGTTCCTGGCTTCGTTCCCGCAGCCGCCTGCGGGCGCCACGGAGCCGGCGATCGATTTCAGCCTGGCTGCGATCATCGGCAAGGCGCTCGAGCCGCTGCTCGCGCCGGTCGGCTTCAACTGGCAGATCGCGGTCGCCCTGATCCCCGGCATGGCGGCGCGCGAGGTCGCGGTCGCAGCCCTCGGCACCGTCTATGCGATCGAGGGCGGCAAGGAGGCGGCCGAGCAGATCGGTCAGGTGCTGGCGACGAAATGGTCGCTCGCGACCGCCCTGTCGATGCTGGCCTGGTACATCTTCGCCCCGCAATGCGCCTCCACGCTGGCGGTGATCCGGCGCGAGACCGGAAGCTGGGCCTGGATGGCCGTGACCTTCACCTACATGCTGCTGCTGGCCTATGCGGCGAGCCTCGTCACCTACAATGTCGCGGTCGCGCTAGGGGCGGGCTAAAGCCCCTCCCAAGACAAAAGCTGCGAAAACAACCCCATGCACAGTAGACAGGGGTCATGAAATCAATGGCTTACGCGTGTGCGAAAGTCATCCGACCATAGACGGGATAACCGGCCGAAATTCGGAAAATCAGTTGACCCGTCGGGCAAAACACCGGCATGATGGCATCGTCACCTTCAACGCCATCAAGATCGCGGCCAGTCCGAAATCGCCATCGGCTTCATGGATCACTTCAGCACCGACAGACTGACCGCCGAGAGGTTGCACGAAAACCACCTCGCCGACCTCGTCGCACTCCATCTCGATCCCGATGTCTCGCGCTATATCGGCGGCGTACGCTCGGCCGAGACGACGACGAATTATCTCGCCACCAACATGGCGCATTGGGACGAGCATGGCTTCGGGCTGTGGACGCTGCGATCGAAAGACGGGGCGTTCGCCGGGCGGGCGGGAATCCGGCACATCCTCGTCGACGACGTCGCCGAGATCGAGATTGCCTACGCGTTCAAGCGCGATCTCTGGGGCCAGGGACTTGCGAGCGAGATCGCGAGCGCGCTGACGGACATTGGGCTGTCGCAGCTCGCGCTGCCATCCCTCATCGGCATCGTCTATGTCGCGAATGGCGCATCGCGCCGCGTGCTGGAGAAGTCGCACTATCTGCTCGAGCGGCGCACGAACCGTCACGGCGAGGACGTCGCGATCTACCGCAAACGGCGGTGAGAGACTGATCCGGGACGTCTCGCCATCTGCCGGTAGACTAGTCGGCTCGCGCAGCTGCGGAACGTATCGGGCTACCTCAGCATTCTCCCGCCATGCCCAGGTACTTCTTCCACGTCCACGACGTCGAACCGAGCTCCGATCAGCACGGCGAGGACCTGCCAGATGACGAAGCCGCCTGGCGCGAAGCCACGAGCTTTGCCGGGCAGCTCTTCAAGGACATCGACGGCAGGTTTCGGCCCGGCCAAGCATGGAGCCTGGAAGTGACCGATGAAGCCGGTAAGCCAATTTATCGGATCCAAATAACCTCAAAGGGCCAGATAAGCTCATAGGGGAACGGCGGCCTCAGGCCGACACGCGGCGGGCCCCCCGATCACCTTCCGCTAAGAGCGCGGGCCGTCAGGCCCGGTGGAACCCGGCGGCGGCGCGAGAGTTCCTTACCGATCTTACAGTGCAAATGCGGCTGCTCGCCTCGGGGCCCTTGGGGCAAGCAGCTGCGCTCTAGTAAACAAGTGCAACGGGGGTTCAATGACCGGTACGTCGAGGCCTGTGTCGGACAGTCATCTCAAAGATCTGCCGAGAGTTTCGACGGGCAGCGACGGCTTGGATGACATCCTGGGCGGCGGCTTGGACGCCAACCGGATGTATCTTTATGAGGGACGGCCCGGCACCGGCAAGACCACCATCGCCCTCCAATTCCTTCTCAGGGGCGTGCGCGATGGCGAACGCGTGCTTTATATCTCGCTATCTGAAACGAGGCGGGAGCTGGAGCTTGTCGCGCATCGGCACGGCTGGTCTTTGCAAGGCGTGGACATCTTTGAACTGGTCCCGCCGGAGACAACGCTCGATCCCGAACGCGAGCTCACGGTGTTCCATCCCGCAGAGATGGAGCTGAGCGAAACCACCAATTTGATTTTCAAGGAGGTCGAACGCGTTGATCCCACTCGCGTGGTGCTCGACAGCCTGTCCGAACTGCGCCTGCTGGCTCAAAACCCGCTGCGATACAGACGCCAGGTTTTGGCTCTGAAGCATTATTTCACCAATCGAAATTGCACGGTGGTCCTCCTCGACGATCTCTCATCGTCCCAGGACGACCTGCAGCTTCATTCCATCGCACACGGCGTCGTTATGCTCGAACAGCTGGCAATCGAGTACGGGGCCGAGCGGCGACGGCTTCGCGTGATCAAGATGCGCGGCATAAAGTTTCGCGGCGGCTACCACGATTTCACGATCTCGGAGGGCGGCTTGCGGATATTCCCCAGGCTGGTCGCGGCCGAACATCACAAGCCCTTTTCCGGCGAGTTCACGCCCAGCGGCAGCGCCGAGCTCGACCAATTGCTGGGAGGCGGCCTCGAGCGCGGCACCAACGCACTTCTCATTGGCGCTGCCGGGGTCGGCAAATCGTCGCTAGCGCTGACCTATGCGATAGCGGCGGCGGAACGTGGCGAGCACGCCGTGTTCTTCGCCTTCGATGAAGGCCGGGGCACCGTGGAGGCGCGAGCCCGCACGCTCGGCCTGCCTCTCCAGGAGCACATTGACTCGGGGCGAATTCGGTTTCAGCAGATAGATCCCGCCGAATTGTCGCCCGGCGAGTTCACGGCGAGCCTGCGCCGGAGCGTCGAGGTCGACAATGCGCGCGTGGTGATCATCGACAGTCTGAACGGTTACTTGAATGCGATGCCGGATGAGCGGTTTCTCATCCTGCAGATGCATGAACTCCTGAGCTACCTGGCACAGCAGGGCGTGTTGACCATCCTTATCCTCGCTCAGCATGGACTGGTCGGCCCGATGGATACGCCGCTCGACATCAGCTATTTGAGCGATTCGGTCTTGATGCTGCGCTATTTCGAGTTCGGCGGACGAGTGCGGCGCGCCTTGTCTGTCGTCAAGAAGCGCAGCGGCAATCACGAGCATAGTATCCGCGAGTTTCGGCTCGGCAGCACCGGGATCAAACTGGGCCCACCCCTCAATGAATTCAGCGGCATCTTTTCCGGCAATCCGCGTTATACCGGCTCGGAACTCCCGGAAGGACTGGCGGAATGAGCGCCCGCCGGGACAACCGTGTTCTCGTATATGCGCCCATCGGCCGGGACGGACCGGCATCGGCCGAGCTTTTCCGCGGCGCGGATCTGGACGCGGTCAACTGCCGAAGCCTGCTCCAACTCGTCAGCGAGATGGCCGCTGGCGTGGGCACCGTGTTTCTGGCGGAGGAGGGATTGTTCGGGAAAGACACGGCGCCGCTGGCACAATGGATCGCGAACCAACCGCCATGGTCCGACCTCCCATTTGTCGTTCTCACCAGCCATCGAGAGCAGCCGGCGGTCGTCGCCTGGCGCCGCAGCATCGTCGAGCTTTTGCGTAACGTTTCGCTGCTCGAGCGGCCGGTGCAGCCGATTACGCTGACCAGCGCGGTGCAATCCGCGATGCGGGCACGGCGGCGTCAATACGAGATCCGGGCTCTGCTTGAGGCGCGCGAGCAGACGGCGCAGGAGCTCGAGAAGCTGGTGATCGAGCGGACGCGAGAGCTGAAGGAGGCCAACGAGCAGCTTCGCCTCGAAATGAACGAGCGCGCTCGCGTGGAGGAAACGTTACGCCAGGCCCAGAAAATCGAAGCCATCGGCCAGCTCACCGGCGGCGTGGCTCACGACTTCAACAATCTGCTGATGGTGATTTCCGGCGGGCTCGACATGCTCGACCGCCAGACAGATCCAAACCGGCGCCGGCGTCTGATGGACGGGATGATCCAGGCGGCGCAGCGCGGCGCCAGCCTGACGAAGCAGCTTCTGGCGTTTTCCCGCCGGCAGACGCTTCGGCCGGAGCCCGTCGACGTCGCCGCTCAGATTGGCGGCATGCGCGAACTGCTCGATCGCAGCCTGAGGGGCGATGTTCATGTCGAGTTCGATTTTCCGGATTCGCTGTGGCCGGTAGAGGTCGATCCCGGTGAGCTCGAGCTGGTCATTCTCAATCTGGCCGTCAACGCACGCGACGCCATGCCCAACGGCGGCACGATCGTCGTGCGCGGGGAAAATCTACCCGACCTGAAGGACCAAGAGATCTCCGGCGATTATGTGCGTCTCTCAGTTATCGACACCGGTATTGGGATGGCTCCGGGCGTCTTGTCCCGCGTCTTCGAGCCGTTCTTCACGACCAAGGACGTCGGAAAGGGCTCGGGCCTTGGGCTGGCGCAGGTTCATGGATTTGCGACGCAGTCGCGGGGCACGGTGCGCATCCAATCGGAGGTCGGCCGCGGCACCAGCATCGAGCTGTACCTGCCGAGATCGTTGGACGTTCCTTCCAGGGAGCGACACCTCATCGACCTCACCAGGGTGCGGCCGAAGAAGAAGAACCACGGTCGGATCCTGCTGGTCGAAGACGATGACGAGGTGGCTGCATTGGTCAGCGAGATGCTCGGCCAACTCGGCTATGACGTCACGCACGCCTCCAGCGCGGCGGCGGCGCTTGGCGCCTTGGCCGACGGGCGCTCCATCGATCTGATCTTTTCCGACATCATGATGCCGGGCGGTATGAACGGGGTCGAGCTCGCGCGAGAGATCAAGAAAAGACGCAGTGACGTACCCGTCTTGCTGACCAGTGGATACGCCGAAGCGGCCGTCCATGAAGCCGAAGCCGAGGACGTTCAGATCCTGGCAAAGCCCTATCATATCGACGAACTGGCCGCCGCCCTTCACGCGGTCAAGTCAAAGCTTCGGCTCGACACGGACTCAAGGCGCTCGAATTGCCGCTGAGCTGGGCGGAGGCACGCGAAAGCGAAATCAGACCGATGGGCGCTGATGCAGGTAGATCTTTTCGAACTGCCCTACCTCCTCCACCTTGGCCTTGTCGAGCAAGTGGAAGGTTCTGCGCTCGGTTGCGACGAGACCATCGTGACGAAGCTGCTGCAGGATCCGGTTGACGTGAACGACCGATAATCCAAGGCAGTCCGCCAGTTCGATTTGAGTAATTGGGAGCTCAAAGGACCCCTTTGTCGTGCGCCCGATCA
Organism: Bradyrhizobium sp. 153; assembly: GCF_023073835.1. Lineage (NCBI taxonomy): Bacteria > Pseudomonadati > Pseudomonadota > Alphaproteobacteria > Hyphomicrobiales > Nitrobacteraceae > Bradyrhizobium > Bradyrhizobium sp. 153. Next base: position 129,024 of record NZ_JADPKH010000074.1, read on the forward strand.
GTTCAAGCCGCTCGTAAAGCTCTACCAACAAGTGCGCCATTCGAACACGCGCCGGCCTGCGTCCGACATTGACGATCCATTCCCTGAAAATTGCGGAGTCGATCAGCGTTTCGCGCCAGAGCGCAGCCGCTACGTTAGGTCGCCTTTGATTTAGCTCACGCAAGGTGTCGTGCTTGATGAAACCGAGGGTACATTCTGTGAGCGTCGTCAGGTCATGATCCATGACGTGCAAGTGCAGGCTCTGGAGGTCCGGGATTTCTCCCGGCATATGGAGCGAGAGAATTTGCCTCTGTCCATCCGGCGTAAGCTTGGAGCGGAATGCAAACCCATCAACGATCAGGCAGGATTCCGAGGGGCGGTCACCGTCACGCACGAAACGGTGCTGGGCCGCGACGCGCTTGCTATGGATAGAAAGTTGTTCAAGTGCCAGGACATCGTCCTGGTCGAGCCGATTGGCCTTACTGAGCTTTTGAACGAGCGCAGCCGTTAACGTTCCGGGCATCGCGCACCTCTCCGCGCTTGAGGACGTTTGAGCCGGAGAGGAACTCGCCGCTCCGGCCTATAAGGCGGGAGCACAAAACTCTCAGCCACCAGCGCCCAAGAGTCGCGGCCGGTGATCGGGGACAATCACAGGTTAAGGGGAAGGTTCCAACCGAGGGCCTAAGTTAGTTTCTGGGCTGATACCCGCTCGATCTCGAAGCGCAACGAAACCAGCAAAACCGGGCCGAAATCATCGCGAACTTCGATTGCCAGCGCCCGAAACGCCGAACCGGGCAGCACGTCCTTGGCGAAATCGGCCATCGCAGCCGAGACCATAGTTCTCACCTCCTCCAAGGAGGCGATATCGACGCCGATCTCGTCGGCGATGAAGGTCTCATTGTCCCGGGTGTCGAAGTAATAGCGTGGCATGCACGCAAACCGACTGCCAACGCGTCCGTTCCTCGGTCCCAGCCGTTTGTGCGCTCACCGGAAATACCCCAGCACCAGATCGATGTCCGAGCTGCCGGCCAGCGTGCCGTTCAGCTCGGCGTCGATGACGCGGCGGCAGGCTTCGATCGCGGCGTGGTCACCGAGGTCGTTGGCGGCTTCCAGCACGAGCCAGGCGGCCTCAACCGACGCCTTGTCCGGCGCACCGCCGAGATCGGCGGCCGGTGTCTTGTTGATCTTCTTGCGAACTGCGGTGCCGAATTGAGGCAACATTGCTGATACTCCTCAGTGTACCTGGAGCTCGGGCTGACGGCCCGCGTCGGCACCCGCGCTGTTCTTGCGCGACTGGTAGAACTTCAGGATGCTGCGCGAGGTCTCGATCTTGAGCCGGCCGTACTCGTGCTCATTGTCGTGGAGTTCGCGCGCCGTGATCAGATGATCCTTGGCGCCGAGGAACAGCAGCGACATGGTCGTGTCCCAGGAGAAGTCGAGTGCCTTGCACAGCACCAGGATCATCTCCCGATTGCGGTCCATCAGCGCACGCTCGATCACGTCGACCGGCAGCGCCGACAGCAGCGACAAGCCGATCTGCACTTCGTCGAAGCGGTGCTGGCGCGCATAGTTCGAGATCGAGTCCTGGTTGAGATTGCCCTGGCGGTATTGCGTCGTTACCACGCGCTTGGCGACGAAATAGCTGCGCGAGGACGGACCGAACTTGGACTGAAGATCGCCGGTGACCTCGGTCACCGAGCTCTGGATCTGCGTCATCATTTCGGGTCGTTCAGTCTCGAGCCGGCGGCGGACGTCTTCCGAGGCCTTGGAGATCAGCTGCTGGAAGATGTGGCGCGGCACGTCCTTGCGCAGGCCAAGCTGTTCGGCAAGGATCGAATCTCCCTCGGCGCGGCGCACCATGTGCAGCAGGCCTGAGCCGGAGAAGCGTGCGCCCTCGTTCTTCGCAACGGACGTCACCACCTCCTGGTTGCCGCGCTTGACCAGCACGTCGGTCACGGCCTCGCCGATCGACTTGCGCTGGGCGATCGCCAGCAGATGCGACTGGCTCTTGGTCATGGCGCTCTCGACCAGCATCTTCTCGTCGATACGATTGGACTCGCGCAGCACGGGACCTGCGACGTCGATCTCGTCGTCGAGCGCGAGCTTCTCGATGACATTGAAGGGAGCATGGTCGCACGCCGACATCACCTCCGAGAGCTGCACCCGCGCCGCGACTTCGATCTCGTCGGCAAGCCGCCCGATGACCTCGCCGAACATGCTGATCTCGTCGTCGCTGTAGCGGCCGGTGATCAGGATGTCGGTCGCATGCCACAATGCCTTCGCACGGCTTTCGTCGGTGCCGCGTGCGATCGCGTCGTCCAGATCCTGTAGAAGCGTTTTCGCCCCGTTCATCTCGATAACCCCCAGTTCTTGGCGAGCAGTTCTTGCCGAGCAGTTCTTGACGAGCAGCTTGGCGAGCTGTCCCGCCGCTCGTGGCAGGACACCGGATTCCTCAGGAACCGACGCTAGAGATCAAACGCGAGAATTCAGTAAAACCGGCAAATCAGTTTTGCCGACCAAAATTCATTCAAATGCGTGGGAATGGGTTTACCGGCGCGGAAGGTCTCGCTTCACCTCTTCGGAAGGGAAGGTGAAGACCGGACCTGCGGCTAGCACCGCCTCACGGATTCTGTGGCGTCAGCACCAGCGGCGGCTTCGGCTTGGGCTTGGCGGGCGGCGGGCCCGGAGCGGGCTTCACGTCGATCGGCGGCGGCAAAGGGGCAAGTTGCTGGCTTGCCAGCGGTGGGCTCGGCACAGCGGGGGCCGCGTGCGGAGCTTTCGGCGTCGGGGCAACCTTCGCCTTTACCGGTGCGCGCCGCGGATCCTGGCCAGGCAGGGGCACATTCGCAGGCGCCTGCTCCGGCGCGCCATCGGGAGAGACCAGGGTCGGCAGAGCGGCCGTGGCGGGCGGCGGCTCGCCGCGCTCGATCGCATCGAGCCGGCGCGTCTCGCGGTCGATGGTGCGCACCGCGAGCCAGGAAGACAGCGGCGCGAGATCGACGGTGCGATTGAGCTTGTCCGGAGGGCCTGCCGCGAACAGCTGGATCTCCGGCGGGGCGCCGGAGAGGCCGGTCATGATCGGCGTCAGGCTGGCGCGGATGTCGGCCTGGTCGGCGGGAATGTCGTAGCCGCCGGAGACGATGGCGCGGGCGTTCTTCGCTTCCAGCGGCGTCGCGCCGACGCGCAGGCGCCCATCGCGGATCGTGAACGGGATCTGCGCCGAAGCGACCGCGATCGGGCCTGCCGACAGCGCGGGCTCGACCAGCTGGCGCAGCCGGTTGTCGTCACTGACCTGGCCGCCGTCGCTGGCGCGGATTGCGATCTCGAAGGCGCGCGGATTGAGGCCGGCAATCTCGGCGGAGTCGAGCGTCACCGTGCCGTTGCCGGCGAGCGCGCCGGTGAGGGCCGCGACGCTGCGGCCCTGGCTGGTCAGCGCCATCTGCACCGAGGCGCGTCCCTTGGGCAGCGCGAGATTGCGGTAGCGCAGCGCCGCCGCATCGACATTGCCGAGTTCGATACGCGCGTTCAGGGCCAAGCCATTTGCGCTATTGCGCGCGTCGAGACTTGCCGACATCTCGCCGCCGCCGATGCCGCCCTTGAGCGCATCGAGCGCGAGCGACTGGCCGTCGCCGCGGATCGTGCCGGCGAAGGGGCGCAGCTCGATGCCACCGGGCAATGTGCCGCGCAATGCCTGGAAGGCGATGCGGCCGCGCCAGCCACCGATGAGCCCCGCACTCAACGGTTCGCCGGACTCATGTCCGGCGGCGCCGATTGCCATCGCGAGCGCCGGCGCAAGATCGAGCGTATCGAGGCCCACCTCGCCATCGACACTCTTGTCCTGATCGAGCGTCACCGTCAGATGGCCGCGCAGGTGCGAGCCGGCTGCGGTGCTGTCGAGATCATCGAAGGTCAGGCGATTGCCGGACAGGCTGACGCGCGAGGACAGGCTGACTTTCTGCGCTGGCTTGTCGGTCGCGCTGGTCCCGAACAGCGGCGCCAGATTGGCGTTGCGCACGCGCAGGCTCGCGCTGCCCTTTGATGCCGGCCAGTCAAAATTGCCTTGCGCATCCGCATCCAGCGCGCCCGAGAGCTTTGCGTTCACTTGCAGCGGCCGGCTCCAGGCGCCGGTCACCTTGCCTTCGAACTGCGAAGCGCCCTCGCCTGCGGCCACCACGCGATCGAGGCCGAGCAGCGCCAGCAGCGCGCCGGCCTGCGGCGCCGTTAGTTTCGTATCGAGTGTGAAGTCGCTGTTGCGCAGGCGCTCGATGTCGAAGCCGCTGACGGCGGCCACCGGCGTCTGCGCGGCCAGCGTCGCGGTCGCCTTGAGCTGCGGCGCGTCGAGATCGAACACGGCGCGGACGTTGCTGCGATCGGCATGCTCGGCATTCTTGTCGAGGCTGAGGTCGAGCTTCAGGCGCGTCGCGCCGGCCAATGCCGGCATGGCATCGAAGCGCGCCCGCACCGCGGGCGCAAACGGCTCGATCAGCGCCGTGAGCTCGTGCAGCGAATTGCCGGAGGATTTCAGCGCGAGCCTGCCGGTGACCTGGGTGCGATCGAAGCTGCCGCTCGCTTCGGTGGTCACGCCGCCAGCCTGTCCGAACCGCAAGTGCTCCAGCGATAGCGCCGCCGGGCCGTAGCCGAGCTTTGCCGCAAACGGCCGCAGCTCCTGTCCTGCGGAGATGGCGCGGCCGATATCGAGCGAGAGCTTTGCCTCCTCCGGCCATTCGCCCTGCGGCCCGGCAAGCGCGCGCACAAAACTTGCCGCGGCATCGAGGTCGAGACGATCGGCCTTGAGCTCGGCATCAATCCGGGAGCCCTTGCTGGCGCCGGTCTGGACGAAGGCGATGCGGCCCTCCACCGCACCGCCCTCGATCTCGGCCTTCAGCCTGTCGATGGCGAGATGGTTGGCGGCAATCGTCACGTCACCGGCAAGGCGCAGCGGCCGCGTGCTGCGCCGGTTGATCTCGCTGCGGCCCTGCAGCCAAGCCAGCAGCGTATCGGGATCGGACGATTCGACGCTGAGGCGGCCGCTGAAGCTGTCGGCGCCGGGAGTCGCGCCATTGAGCGAGAGCTGCGTCATGCCGGGAGCGCGCAGCTCGAGCCGCTGGAAGGTCCAGGATCGTCCGTCGGTCTGAAGCTCGGCCGTGATGTTCTGGAGCGGACGGCCGCCGAGCATGATCTGGTCGGAGTTGAATTCGATCTGCGCCGGGATCGGCGCCTGCGGGATCGCGGCCAGCCCTGCGCGCAGCGCCGGCAGGACACGCTGCGGATCGGCATCGTCCTTGGCAGCATCCTTGGCCGCCAGCTTGTCGGCATCGACCTGCCGCGCCGAGAGCACCGCGCGCAGCAGCGGCGAGGCGCCGAACTTGAGGTCGCCGACGCCGCCGAGCTTCAGTGCGGCGTCCTCAGTACCGAAGCTGACGTCGATCTGGTCGAACTTTGCGCCGGCCGGATCGGCCTTCAGCTTCGTCGTGAGCTTCCAGGGCGTCGGCCCTACCTCGCCCGCCTTCTTCGTCGCGGGCACGGCGAGCGTCAGTGCGCCGTCGAATTTCGGCAGGCGGTTGTCGAAGGCGAGCACGCCTTCGAGATCGGCGAGGATGGCGCGCTCGCCCGGATCGATGTTGAGGTGGAGGCGGGTGGCGTTGCCGTCGGCGCTTGGGCCGGAGGAGATGCGAAACGGATAGCGCACGCCGTTGGCGGAGAAACGGCCGTCGCCGCGCAGGGAGCCGGCGAGCGAGCGCACGTCACCGGAAAAGGCGATGTCGCTCAGCTCCAGCGTCGAGCGGCTGGCGGCATCGTGCAGGGCGATGCGGCCGGTGAGATTGAGCCGCTCGATAGCGAGCGACGCGAGATTGAAGGCACCGCTCGCAGTAGACGGCAAATCGACCCGCCCGCGCGCGTCCAGGCCGAGGTCGACCGCCATGCCGCCGACCGAAAGCTCGGTGGCGCGCCATTCGCCGCGCATGAGGGAGCCAAGACTGAACTCGACGTCGAGCTTGTCGGCGCGCAGGCGGCCGAGATCGTTGTTGCCGCCGAAGGTGACCGCGCGCAGCCGCAGCGTCGGCGCCGGCAACAGCCGCGCGTCGAGCTCGCCCGCCACCCGCACCGGCACGCCGATGATTCGGCTCGCCTCCGCCTCGAACTGGGGCCGAAACTGGTTCCAGTCGACGAAGTGAGGCCCGATCAGCGCGGCCAGCAGCGCAATGATGAAGGCAATCGCCAATCCGAGCAGCGTCGTCTGCACGGGTCTCCCCTCGGCCAAAACGGCGCCCGGACCAGACTTTGCCCTCGGAAGGCTTCAGGCGGGCCGGAACAGCCCCTTATATAGGGGGAAGTATGGCGAAGTCACAGCGACCGTTGCGCGCGGAGGTTAACGCCGGCGAGAGGCCCTCATGGCGAGGAGGCGCAAAGCGCCGTCCCGAACCATAGAGGTCCCGCTTCCGCCGGCGGCCATCCTTCGAGACGCCCGCTTCGCGGGCTCCTCGGGATGAGGACCTGCGCTCGCAGAACCAGGGCTGACGCCTTTACCAGCTTGCCGGCAACCGCTTCAGGCCGCGCAGCACGAAGGTCGGCCGCCATTCCGGGGTTTCGACATCGTCGATGCGCAAATCGGGCAGCCGCCGGAGCAGCGTCGCGATGGCGATCTCGGCCTCGATGCGCGCCAATTGGGCCCCCAGGCAGAAATGGATGCCGCCGCCGAATGACAGCGGCTTCACGTTCTGGCGGGTGACGTCCAACCGGTCGGGCCGGTCGGGATAGACCGCCGGATCGCGGTTGGCCGAGCCGAGCAGGCAGAGCACGGTCTCGCCCTTGGGGATCTTCACCCCGCCGAGATCGTCGATGTCCTCCAGCGCGACGCGCCCGGTCATCTGCACCGAGGAATCGTAGCGCAGGAATTCCTCGATCGCGCCCACCATCAGCTCGGGCCGCGCCTTCAAAAGCGCGAGCTGGTCCGGATTGCGGTGGAGCGCCAGCAGGCCGTTGCCGATCAGATTGACGGTGGTCTCGTGACCGGCGCCGAACAAGAGGATGATGTTGGCGGTCAATTCCTCGTTGGTGAGCTTGTTGCCGTCCTCCTCGGCCTGCACGAGCTGGGTGATGAGATCGTCGCCGGGACTGCGGCGGCGCAGCTCGAACAGCTGCTGGAAGTACATCTGGGCCATCAGGTTGCCGGCGTTGCCCTGCTTGATCTCTTCCGGCGACAGCGGCACCGGGTCGAGCAGCCGCCCGCCGTCGCGCGAGCTCTTGTAGAAGACCTCGCGGTGCTCCTCGGGGATACCGAGCATGTCGCAGATGATGGTGACAGGCAGGCGGAAGGCGAAATCCTCGATCAGGTCCATGTGGCCGCCGTCGATCACCGCATCGATGGTCTGGTCGACAATCTCCTGGATGCGCGGGCGCATGTCCTCGACGCGGCGGGCGGTGAAGGCCTTCACGACCAGGCCGCGCAGGCGGGTGTGGTCGGGCGGATCGGCTTGCAGCATCCAGTGGCTCATGCTGCGGAACACCGGCTCGTCCATGATCTTTTCGCTATAGCGGCGCTTGGTGCGCTCGACGAAATCCTTGCCGAAGCGCTTGTCGCGCAGCACCAGGCTGACATCGGCGTGTCGGCTGGTGACGAATTGGCCGAACGGCGTCACATGGATCGGATCGATCGTGCGCAGCCGATCATAATGCGGATAGGGATCGCGGATGAAGTCCGGCGACAGCGGGTTGAACAGCTGATCGCTGTTCGGGCCTTGATTCGCGCCTTGCACTTGCTCGTTCATGGTGACCTCAGATCGGTTGCCGCATGACACGAATACGCAAAGCTGTCCCACAGCCCGGCGTAACCATCCCTTTCGAATTATCAACTCGATACATTGTTGTATCGAATTGCATTCTGCCCTAAGCTGCCGGGATGTCAAGAGTGAGAACCAGGCCGACCAGGGACGATACGCGCGACAGATTGTTCGAGGCGGCCGCGCGCGTGTTCGAGCAAGACGGCATTGGCGGCGCCAGCATCGAGGCGATCGCGGCCGCGGCGGGTTTTACCCGCGGCGCGTTCTATTCCAACTTCAAGAGCAAGGACGAGCTGATCATCGCCATGCTCGAGGACCATGTCGAGCAGTCGATCCGGCGCAACATGGACATCCTCGCGCAGCACGACAATCTCGACGATTTCATCGCGGCGCTGAAGACGATGGACCGCAGCAAGCAGGATCCACTCGGCCGCTCGCCGCTGCTGCACATGGAGATGATCCTGTTCGTCGCGCGCGCCGAGAAGCGCCGCCCGGAACTTGCAAAACGCCTGCGCGCGCGGCGCAAGCTGGTCGCCGACATCGTCGAGGCGACGTTGAAGAGCAACGGGCGGAATGACAGTCTGAACCCGCCCTGGATGGCCTCCGTCGTGCTCGCACTGGAAGACGGCTTCCGCCTGCACCGGCTGATCGACCCCGAGACGACGCCGGCCGACAGCTTTTTGCGCGCGATCACGGATCTGCGGCGGAGGACCGGGTTGGCGTCGGAATAGGATGTCGCTTCGCAGGACCGTCGCGTTTCCACGTCCCACTAAGAGGCGGCATGCTTAACGTGCCGCCAGGGCGACGGCGGCAACGCGGTGCATGCGGAACCTACTGTGCAGCTTCGCTCTGGACCGCGTGCAGCCGGCCGGCCACCACCCGCACCTTGCGCGGCGCGGCCCGCCAGATCGACAGCGCCGACAATGCGCTCACGATCACGGCAATGCCGAAGGCGAGCGTGTAATCGCCGGCGCGATCGTAGAGAAAGCCGGTCACCCAGGGACCGGCGGCACCGCCCGCCAGCGCGGCCAGCATGATCGTGCCGAAGATGCTGCCCTGGTGCCGGCCCTGGAAGATCTCGAACACCACAGCGCCCATGATCGAGGTGAGGCCGTAGCCGAGCGCGCCTTGCGTGAACACCATGAGATAGACCAGCCACAATGATGGCTGGTACTTCAGCGCTATCAGCGCCGCGAAGCAGACGGCAAAACCCGCGCAGCTGATCGCCCACACCCATTCCCGCCCGATCCGGTCGGAGACATGGCCGAGCAGGATCTGGCCGGGAATGCCGAGCAGGCTGACGATGCCGAGCGCCCACACCGCGACACCAGGGCTGAAGCCGATGTCGAGCAGGAATTTGGTCTGGTGCACCTGCACCGCGTACCAGATGTACAGGCCGCAGAAATAACCGAACGCGATCCACCAAAATCGTGCAGTTGCGACGGCACGCTTCAGCGTCCATTCGGTGCCGGCCCAGACCGGATCGACGACATTGGAGACGGGCTTTGCCGCTCCCGCGAGCCGGGCGGCATCGCCGTCCGGCTCAAGGCCGATGTCCTCGGGGCGCTTGCGCAGCAGCAGATTGATGGGCGCCAGAACGATCAGGACCAGCAGCCCCATCGCGGTGCAGGCGGTGCGCCAGCCGGTCTGTTCGATCATGTGCTGCACCCATGGCAGCAGCGTCACCGAGCCGATGCCGACGCCGGCGAACGCGATACCGATGGCGAAGCCGCGCTTGCGGATGAACCAGTTCGGCAGGAACAGCGACTGGCCGGAATAGCCGAGACAGACCGAGCCGGCGCCGACCATGACGCCGATGGTGACGTAGAGATGCCAGGGCGCGCTGGTGAGCGGCGCGAGCAGCAGGCCGCCGCCCATCAGCACGACGCCGAGCTCCATCACGGCGCGCGGGCCGGCGCGGTCCATGAGGCGGCCGATCAGCGGGCTGACCACGCCCGACACCACGAAGCCGAAGGAGAACGCCCCCGCGGTGACGCCACGCTCCCAGCCGAACTCGGAGATGATGGGAGGAAAGAACAATGAAAAGGCGGTGCGCGCGTTGACGCCAATGGCCATGGTGACGAAGGTCACGGCGACTACGACCCAGCCGTAGAAGAACGGAAACCGCATGTTTGTGTTTCATCCCTGGACGATCCTTCCGACCATCCGGAGATGCCCGGGTCAAGCGCTTTTCGTGCATGCCTCTTGAGCGGCAGCGCAATCGCATATGAGAGCGGCCCTGCGGCGATCGTCCATGATCTCGATCTCCAGCCGCTGCGGCGGCAGGCCCGAATCTGCGCGCACCGCCAAGATCATCTCGGCCGAAGGAGGGACGCTCAAGCGGTGGATCGTCTTTAAGGCCGCCGCGTCCAGTGGTCGGCATTGACGGCGCCTTGCGGGATCGCTCCCTTCACGATCGCTTCGACCTGACGCACCGTTTCCAGGGACTGATATTCGATTGCCTGCGGGGTCAGGCCGCCGACATGCGGCGTGGCGATCACGTTCGGCAGTTTCGCCAGCTCGGGCGTCGGCATCTGATCGGGCGCGCGGCCGACATCCATGGCCGCGCCGGCGATGCGATGCTCGATCAATGCCCGCGCCAGCGCCGCCTCGTCGACGAGATTGCCGCGCGAGAGATTGATGAAGACGGCATGCTTCTGCATGCGCGCCAGTGCCGCTTCCCCAATCAGGTTCTCGGTCTGCTCGTTGGCCACCGCGAGGCAGACGACGTAGTCCGACGCGGCGAGCAGCTCATCAAGACCGACCTGCCGGATCGCAGCATCACTGACGGTCGCGAAGGGATCGGCGACCAGCACCTCCATGCGCAGCACTTTTGCCACCTCGGCGAGATAGCGCCCGATGCTGCCATAGCCGATGATGCCGATCCGGCTGCCCGCGAGCTGGCGGCCCATCCGTGCTTCCGCCTTGCGGCCGGCCTGGTAGTCGGCGGTGGTTCGCGAGACGCCGCGGGAGAGATCGACCATGAAGCCGAGCGCGAGCTCGGCCACCGCCTGCACGAAGCCCGGGCCGGCACGGGTCACGAGCACGCCCGCCCTCGATGCCGCGTCGACATTGACGTTGCGGATGTCGACGGCGCAGCGGACGAATGCACACAGGCGCGGCAGCTGCGCAAAGATCTCGCCGCGCCCCTCCGTCATGCGATCGGCAACGATGATGTCAACGTCCTTGGCCGCACGCACGAGCCCGGCAGCGTCGAGCGGCTCGTCGCCATCGTGCAGCATCACCTCGGCGGTCGCGCGCAGGCCGTCCAGGCTGCGATCGCCGTAATAGTTCCGGCGCATCTCCGGCGTGTGAGCGAGCAGGACTTTCACGACGAGACTCCTTCAATAGCCGAACGCGCGCGGCAGCGCCGTCGAGAGCCACGGCACGAAGGCGATGACGAGCAGGCAGAGGAACAAGAGGCCGAGGTAGCCCATGATCGGCTTCACCGTCTGCTCGATCGGGACGTTACCGATCAGGCAGGCGCCATAGAGCCCGAGCCCGAGCGGCGGCGCGAACAGGCCGATCCCCATGGCGATGACAAGCACGACCCCGAAATGCAGGGGATCAATTCCGAGCTGCACGGCGACCGGCAGCAGCAGCGGTCCGAAGATGATGAGGGCGGCCGCGCCTTCCAGCACCGAGCCCATCACGATCAGCACGGCAATCGCCAAGAGGATGAACAACCAGACGCCTGAGGTCTTGGACAGGCCGAGCATGAAGTCGCCGACCGCATGCGGCACCTGCTGCAAGGTCAGCGTGAAGGCCAGCGATTGCGCGGCGGCGACGATGAACAGCACGAGACCCGCGCGCGTCGCCGCCTGCACGAAGCTGTGCGCGGCGGACTTGAAGCCGAGCTCGCGGAACACCACGCTGCCGACGACCAGCGCATAGGCGACGGCGAAAGCCGAGATCTCGGTCGCGGTGGCAAAGCCGGTCTTGAAGCCGAAGAAGATCATGAAGATCAGGCCGAACGAGGCGATCGCGCCGCTCCACAGGCCTGACACCGGCATCTGCGGCTCGACCTCCTCTATCTTGTCCGGCCGCTTGCCGAAGATGATGGACACCGCGATCAGCACCAGCGCCATCAGCGCCGACGGCAGGAGGCCTGCGACGAACAGGCCGCCGATCGACAGGTTCGCGACGAAGCCGAGGATGATCAAATTGATGCAGGGCGGAATGGTCTCAGCCATCACCGCGGACGCTGCAAGCAGCGCCACCGCGCCGCCCGGATTCTGCTTCGAGCGGCGCGCCGCCGGGATCAAGACGGAGCCGACCGCGGCGACGTCCGCCATCTTCGAGCCGGAGATGCCGGAGAACAGCACCATCGAGGCCACCATCACGACGTTCAATCCGCCGCGCATCCGCCCCACCGCGCGCTGCAACAGCTCGATCAGGCGCACCGACATGCCGTTGGCTTCCATGAGATAGCCGACGAGGATGAAGAAGGGGATCGCGAGCAACACGAAATTGTCGATGCCCCGCGCCATCTGCTGGGCGAAGATGACGCCGGGCAGCGCGCCCTCGACCCAGATGAAGATCAGCGCGGCGAGTGCCAGCGCAAACCCGATCGGCAATCCGCCGAACAGGGTGGCGAAGAAGCCGATCAGCATCAAGATGCCCGCCGACGGCACCGATGACGGCGAGAGATAATCCCAGGCAAGATAAAGGCCGGTGACGACCAGGATCGCAACGAGGCCCCTGACGATTTCAGGGAGCGGCCGCATGCAGAGATGGTTGATCGCGAACACCGTCATGAACAGCGCGCCGACACCCATCGGATAGAAGGTCAGCTCCAGTGGCAGGCCGGATCCGGTGGTCTGTCCCGCCGTCAGCGCACCCAGCTTGATGGCGTTGTAGGCGACATAGCCGGAGATCAGCACGACCAGGAGCGCGCTGGCGGCATCGACAAGCACCTGCAATCGCTGTGACAGCAGATCCCGGAAGAACGACACGCCGACATTCTCGCCGCGCGCGAACGCGCTCGCCGCGCCGAAGAAGGCCGAGCCGACCATCAGTCCGCGCGCGACGTCGTCGGACCATTCGACCGGCGCGTTGAAGAAGAAGCGCAGCAGCACGGAGGCGCAGACCACCACGAGATCGACGGCCAAGAGAATGGCTGCGATCGCGTCGCTGAGGCGAAGCAGCATGGTGATGCTCCCGTGGCGTCCGCCCGAGAGAGGCACGGCGGCTGTCATCGCCAGCTCAGATTTGGCCATCTCAGGCTTGCGTCGCGCGGATGATATCGATGACGGCCTTGGATTCCGGCCGCGCCTTGATGAAGTTATCGGTCTGCGGCGCCACGCGTTTCCTGAACGCTTCGCGGTCGCATTCGGCCACCGTCACGCCCTTCTCCGTCAACGCCGCCAGCGCCTCCTTCTCGACCGCAAGCCCATGGGTGCGCGTGTCGGCCGCGGCCTTCTTCGCGGCATCGAGGAAGCCCTCGCGCAGCTTCGGATCCATGCGGTTGTAGGTCATGTCGCTGAAATAGATCGCGAGCGGCGAGAAATTGTGCTGCGTCAGCGCATAGAACTTCGCCGTTTCGAAGAACTTGCTGGCCAGGATGGTCGGCGGATCATGCTCCAGCCCATCCAGCACGCCGGCTTGCAACGCCGTGTAGATTTCGCCGAATGCCAGCGGCGTCGCCGCGGCACCCATCAGGCGCAGGCATTCGGTGATGACCGGGTTGGGCAGCGTTCTGATCTTCAGCCCCGCGAGATCTTCGGGCGTCTTGACCGGCTTCCTCGCCAGTACGCTGCGCGAGCCGAAATTATAGGCCCAGGCGATGATGCGGATGTTGCCACCCTTGAGCAGCGCATCCTCGATCGGCTTGGCGGCGCCGGCGTCGAACGCCTTGGTCTGCTGCGGAAAACTCGAGAAGAGAAAGCCGAGGTCGAAGGTGCCGACCAGCGGCACGAGATTGGCCGAGATCGACGAGCCCGACACCATGAGGTCGATGACGCCGAGCTTCACCGAATTGATGACGTCGATCTCCTGGCCGAGCTGGTTGTCTGGAAAGAAGGCGACCTCGATCTGCTCACCGAGGCCGTTCGCCTTCAGGCTCTTGACCAGATTGTCGTAATAGACGCGGCCGTTGGCGTATTTGGGATCGTTCGGCAGCGAGGACGAACATTTCAGTTTCAGCGTGGCAGCTTCGGCGCGGCCGACGATCGCGGGAGAGAGCACGAGGCCGGCGGTGACCGCCGCCGATGACTTGATGAACGCGCGACGGTTCACGGGCACGATGGTCATGGTGCGGCTTCTCCCCGATTATTCTTGTTCGCCGCGGTCGTTGCCGCAGCCTGTTACGCAGACTGTATGGCCAAAGCGACGAAGCAGGCAAGGCTAGCGCCAGTCGCGGCAGGGCGGCGCGCGATGACTGGCGGCAGCATGGGCGGATCGTGAAAACGCCGAGGTTATCCGGGATTATCGATGAGGATCGGCTTGCGGCCGATGTGTGAGGACGAGGGTTTCGCGGGGTGCCACGGATTGATCTAATTGGCGCATGGATCAATGCGCAATTCACATGGATTGCGCTCGAACGATGCTCCCCTCCCGGCAGGTCCCCTGCCCCATTTTGCCGCGGCCCGCTGCGTGATCCAGCGCACAGACGGCGTGATGGCGCAAACGTACAAAAGGTGACATCGTCGCGCCGATGGAGGTGACGCCCATGCGCCGTCCAGTCTTTTCCAATTTGCTTCTAGCATCCGGTTTTTTTGCGCTCGCACAGTTGATGATGCCGACCGGCGCCGCCGCCGAGGCACGGCTCGCGCTGGTGATCGGCCAATCCGCCTATCGCACCGTGCCGGAACTGCCCAACGCCGCCAACGACGCCAAGGGCATGACGGAGCTGCTCGGCAATGCCGGCTTCACCGTCACCACGGCGGCCAATCTGGCGCAGAGCGAGATGCGTGCGGCGATCTCGGATTTCGCCGGCAAGGTCAGCGCCAGCGGCGCCGACACCGTGGCTCTGGTGTTCTATGCCGGCCATGGCCTGCAAATCGACGGCGAGAACTATCTGGTGCCGGTCGATCTCGACCCCAAGCGCGAGGCCGACATTCCGCTCCAGGGCGTGCGGCTGAACGACCTGCTCAACACGCTCGGCGCGCTGCCGACGCGGGCGCGCATCTTCATGCTCGACGCCTGCCGCAACAATCCGTTCCCCGCGCTCAGCGGCGCCGGTCATGGGCTTGCGATCGTCGACACCAAGGCCGGCGCGCCCGGCTCCTTCATCTCCTATTCGACCTCGCCCGGCGCCGAAGCCGAGGACGGCAACGGCATCGACAGCCCCTATACCACCGCCGCACTGACCATCGCCAAGCAGCCCAATCTGCCGATCGAAGAGGTGTTCAAGCGCATCCGCGTCGCCGTGGCGCAATCGACCGCAGGGCGGCAGATCCCCTGGGAAAGCTCGTCGTTGACCACTGATTTCAAGTTCTTCGGCGAGAGCAGCGACCAGCCGCCTTCCCTTCCGGGCGCAAATTCGATGGCGCTCGCCAGCGCCACGCGCAGCGTCGAGGACTGGCGCAAGGATTTGCAGGGCAAGCCCGCCAAGGTCGCCTATGAGCTCGTGATCAGTGAGGATACGGTGCCGGCCTATCAGGCCTATATCGAGCTGTACGCACAGGACGCTCAGACGCCGCGCCTGCGCACGGTGCTGGAGCGGCGGCGGCAGATGCTGGCCTGGGAGCGCGCGGTCTCGATCAATACCCGCGCCTCGTTCGAAGCTTATCTTGCGAACTGGGACAACAGCGACTTAGCTGCGACCGCGCGCAGGCTGCTGCTTCGCGTCCAGAACCGCAATTATGGCCAGGCCGCTGCCGCCGCTGCGGCGCCGGCCCCGATCGCCGTCGCAATGGCGCCGACCTGCCCGTGCTCGACGCCGTCGCCGCCTGCAACGCCGGTCAATCCGAGCGTCGCGCCCATCATCAAGAAGCGCGTCGACGACACGCCGCCGAAGCGCAAGGTGGTCGAGACGCCGCCGAAGCGCCGGCCGCCGCCCGAAGAGGTCGTCTACGAGCGTGCGCCGCCCCCGGGGCCGCCGCCCGGCGCCGTGATGCAGGGCATCGGCATCGGTATCGGGATCGGCATGGGAATGGGCGGCGGCCGCGGCGGAGATCATTATCGCGGCGATTACCGCAGATACTGAGCCGGCCCGGCACAAACAGAGATCCGGCTCGCGCCGATAGCGCAAGCCGGATCTACTGCAACAGTACCGGACGATGCGGCGCACGGCGTCGTCGCGTTCAGGACATGCGGCGCGGGCCGATGGCCTCGAACTGCGCCTTCTGCTCGTCATTGAGCGTGGCGTAGAAATCATCGAGCGCTGCGCGCACCGACTTGATCCCATCCAGCATCACGCCGAGGCGCTGGCGGATTGCGGACATGCGTGCCGGCGGTGTCATCACGTCATTGGGCTCGCAGGCTGCCTTGAGCGATGCACTGATCTTGGCGCTGGTATCCTGGAGCACCTGGAGGGCCGCGCGCTGGGTATCGTTCGGACGAATCCTCTCCTCGATCGTGGCGCCAGGCCAATCGAACGCGGCGGACGCGCTGCAATTCTGCACCGACGATCCACTCGCATCGTTCGATGCGGTCGCGCGCCGCTGGTCGCCAGCCAGCGCATTGAAGCGCGCCTTCTGCTCGTCAGTCAGCGAACCATAGAACTTGTCGAGCGCAGGCTGGACCAGATCGACGGCCTTCTGCATGGCTTCGACACGCTGCTGCATCGCCGCGAGCCGGCCGGGCGCCGTCGCTGCGGCCTGCGTCGGACAGGATGTGCGGATCAGCGCTGCAGCGTCCATCGAGGCATTGCCGAGCGCATCGAGATCGGCGCCTTGCGCATCGCTCG
The DNA here is from genome assembly GCF_023073835.1 of Bradyrhizobium sp. 153. NCBI lineage: Bacteria > Pseudomonadati > Pseudomonadota > Alphaproteobacteria > Hyphomicrobiales > Nitrobacteraceae > Bradyrhizobium > Bradyrhizobium sp. 153. The sequence continues at coordinate 145,635 of NZ_JADPKH010000074.1, forward strand.
GCTGCACCGCCGCCGCAATCTGGTCGATCGGCAGACCGACGATGGCACGCCGGTCGCTGCCGCAGAGCTGATCGAGCGGCGCGCTGCGCGCCCGCCGTCGTCCCTGCGGCTGCTGCGGCAGATAGGCCGACAACCGATCATAACCGTAGGGGCCGAAAATGCCGGCATAGATGTCCGGATAACCGTAGCCCCAGAAGCCGAGACCGTCGCCCCAGATTGTGTAGTCGTAGAGATCATTGTAGGCGAACGGCCAGAACAGCGGTCCGACCCAGCCATAGCCGCCACCCGCATGTTGCCACCATCCGCTGCTTGCGCCGCTCCAGCCGGCCAGTGCGGCCGCGGTCGCGATCTGCGCACGCGCCACTGGATTGCTGATCAGCCGGCCGTTCCGAAATGTGCTTGAGTTGAGCGCATTGCGGAAGTTCGCGGGCCGTATCGCCGCGTTGCGGATATGACCGAAATTGGGGCTGCCGCGCCGGGCGCCTGTTGCGAACCGCATCCCGCGATGATGCCCGCCGCCGTGCGCGTGCCCGCCGCCGTGGCCGCGGAAATGGCCGCCACCATGATGACCACCGCCGTGCCCGCCTCCGTGCCCGCCACCATGGCCACCGCCATGTCCGCCCTTCGCCAGCGCCGCGCCTGCCAGCATGCAGGCAAACGCCACCGCGGCAATTCCAATGACCGGTCGCATCATCACGCCCTCCCGCGCAAAGCCCTGCCGTTGAGGCATCGGAACTTGGCGGGAATGGAACCGGCAACGTTGCCAAAAGTTCCCGGTTCTTGGCTGCGCAGGGCCCTAGGCCTCCGGCACGATCTTGCCGGGATTGAAAATATTGAGCGGATCGAGCGCCTTTTTCAGCGCCCGCATCGCATCTAGCGCTTCGGGACCGAGCTCGGCCTTGAGATATTTCTGCTTGCCTTGGCCGATGCCGTGCTCGCCGGTGCAGGTGCCGTCCATCGCCTGCGCGCGCTCGACCAGGCGATGCATGAACTCCTCGCCGCGCGCCATCTCGTCGGGATCGTTGACGTCGCAGACCAGTGAGCAATGGAAGTTGCCGTCGCCGACATGGCCGACGATCGGCGACAGCAGGTTGAGCCGCTTGAGATCCTCCTCGGTCTCGCTGACGCAGTCGGCGAGGCGCGAGATCGGCACGCAGACGTCGGTCGCGACGACGCCGATGCTGTCGCCGGGCCGCAGCGCCTTCACCGACCAATAGGCATCGTGCCGCGCCTGCCACAGTTTGGTGCGGTCCTCCGGCTTTGTGGTCCAGGAGAACTCGCCGCCGCCGCACTCCTTCGCAATCTCGCCGAAGGCCTTGGACTGCTCGGCGACCTCGATTTCGCTGCCGTGGAATTCCATCAGCAAGAGCGGCGTCTCCGGCAGCGTCAGCTTCGAATAGGCATTGCAGGCCTTGACCTGCGCGGCATTGAGCAACTCGATGCGCGCCACGGGAATGCCGGTCTGGATCGCCAGGATCACGGCCTGACAGGCGCCGTGCACGGTTTCGAATGACACCGCACCCGCCGCGATCGTCTCGGGGATACCGCGCAGGCGAATGGTCAATTCCGAGATGATGCCGAGCGTGCCTTCGGCGCCGACAAACAGATGGGTGAGGTCGTAGCCGGCGGATGATTTCTTGGCGCGCGTGCCGGTCGTGATGATCTCGCCGTCGCCGCGCACCACCTTCAAGGCCAGCACGCTGTCGCGCATGGTGCCGTAGCGCACCGCATTGGTGCCTGAAGCGCGCGTCGAGGCCATGCCGCCGAGCGAAGCATCCGCGCCGGGGTCGATCGGGAAGAACAGGCCCTGGTCGCGCAGATGCTCGTTGAGCGCCTTGCGGGTGACGCCCGGCTGGATCACGCAGTCGAGGTCCTCGGCATGCACCGCGAGCACCTTGTTCATGTCGCGCAGGTCGATCGAGATGCCGCCGGCCGGTGCGTTGACCTGGCCCTCGAGCGAGGTGCCGGTGCCAAAGGGAATGACAGGGACGCGATTTTTGGCGCAGATCCGCACCACGTCCTGGATGTCGGCGGTCTCCTGCGCCATCACCACGCCGTCAGGCGGCTGGTTGGGAATCCACGTCGTGGTATGGCCGTGCTGTTCGCGAACGGCCTGCGAGGTGATGAGGCGGTTGCCGAAGCGTGCGGCAAGCTGTTCCAGCGCGCTTGTGAGGGCTTTCGGCTCCGGCCGCGGCGGATTATTGGTGATGGTCGTGCCCACGGAATTCCTCCCGACAGAAGGACCGTGGCAAAGGACATAAAATCGGTCAAGTCAAGGGACCGGACACATGGCTAGGGAAGGACATATGCCGGAGACTGCCGCCTCAGCGCCACAAGCCGAGCCGTTCCGCGCCTCGATCATGCAGATCGAGCCGCAATGGATCGACTACAACGGCCATCTCAACATGGCCTATTACAATGTGATGTTCGACCGCGCGATCGACCAGCTCTGGCTCGAGCTCGGGATCGGGCCAGCCTACATGAAGGAGCGAGGTGGCTCGACTTTCACCGCCGAATGCCATGTACGGTATCTGCGCGAGATCCACCTCGGCGATCCCGTGCAGATCTTCGTCTGGCTGCTGGAGGCCGACGACAAGCGGCTGCACACTTTTGAGGAGATGCGTCATGCTAGCGAAGGCTGGCTGTCGGCAACTTCCGAGAACATGTCGCTGCACATGGACATGAAGGCGCGGCGCGTTGCGCCATTTCCGCCCGATATCCAGGCGCGCATCGCCGCGGTCACAAAGGCGCACAGCACCCTGCCCCGCCCCGTGGGCATCGGCCGCAGCGTGGCGATGCCCTCGAAGCGGTAGCCGCTATATCCTGTTGCGGCCGCGCGCCAAGCCGACCACGGCCGAGACCAGGAACAGGACGACCGCGATGAAGAAGATGATCTTGGCGATCTCGATCGAGGCGCCGGCGATGCCGCCGAAGCCCAGGATACCCGCGATCAGTGCGATAACCAGAAACGTCACAACCCAGCCAAGCATGGTCAAACCCTCGTCTTGATGTCCGTCTTGCGTCCGGCGCTGACCGCGCCGCCTGCCCAGACAATCTCGACGCGAGAATGATGGTTCCGGCCGACGCAGGAGCGAAATTCGCTGCCTTCGCAGGAACGAATCGGCCCGCCGCGCACGTGGAAAACCCTGTCCATCGCCCCATATAGGGACTAATCCCTGTTAAGAAGGCTCCCTTCCACCACCCCGCGGTGCGATCGTGGGGCCAATGATTCGCATGACCGAGCCGAGCAAGATCACCAACGTTCCCGACCACCAGCCCGCAGCCGGCGGCATTGCCGCGCGTGCGCGGGCCTCCGTGGGTCCGAAATATCTGTCCGGGCTCAATCCGGAGCAGCGCGAGGCGGTCGAAACCCTGGACGGCCCGGTTCTGGTGCTGGCCGGTGCCGGCACCGGCAAGACGCGCGTCCTGACCACGCGCATCGCCCACATCCTGAGCCAGGGCCGCGCCCGCCCCGCCGAGATCCTGTCGGTGACCTTCACCAACAAGGCCGCGCGCGAGATGAAGCACCGGCTCGGCCAAATGCTGGGCCACGCGGTCGAGGGCATGCCGTGGCTCGGCACCTTCCACTCGATCGGCGGCCGCATCCTGCGCGTCCATGCCGAGCTGGCGCAGCTCAAGTCGAACTTCACCGTGCTCGACGTCGACGACCAGGTCCGGCTGCTCAAGCAGCTCCTGCAAGCCGAGAACATCGACGACAAGCGCTGGCCGGCGCGCATGCTCGCCGGGCTGATCGACGGTTGGAAGAACCGTGGCCTGATGCCGTCGCAGGTGCCCTCGGGCGAGGCCGCTGTCTTTGCCAACGGCAAAGGCGGCAAGCTCTATGCGAGCTACCAGGAGCGGCTGAAGATATTGAACGCCGCCGATTTCGGCGACCTGCTCTTGGAAAACATCCGCATCTTCCGCGAGCATCCGGACATCCTGCGGCAGTACCAGCAGCGCTTCAAATTCATCCTGGTCGACGAGTACCAAGACACCAACGTCGCGCAATATCTGTGGCTGCGGCTGCTGTCGCAGGCGCCGGCATCAACCAAAGCCGTCATTCCGGGGCGCGTCGAAGACGCGAACCCGGAATCTGGAGATGAGTCCTCAGCTCGAGATTCCGGGTCTGCGCCTTCGGCGCATCCCGGAATGACGGTGGCGGCTGCAGGCCCCACCAAAAACATCTGCTGCGTCGGCGACGACGACCAGTCGATCTATGGCTGGCGCGGCGCCGAGGTCGACAACATCCTGCGCTTCGAGCACGATTTTCCGGGCGCCAAGGTGATCCGCCTCGAGCGCAACTACCGCTCGACCGGCCACATCCTCGCCGCCGCCTCGCATTTGATCGCGCATAACGAAGGCCGACTCGGCAAGACGCTGCGCACCGAGGATCAGGACGGCGAAAAAGTCACGGTGACGGGCTCGTGGGATTCCGAAGAGGAAGCGCGCGGCATCGGCGAGGAGATCGAGCAGCTCCAGCGCCAGGGCGAGAAGCTGAACGAGATCGCAATCCTGGTGCGCGCCTCATACCAGATGCGCGAGTTCGAAGACCGCTTCGTCACGCTCGGCCTGCCCTATCGCGTCATCGGCGGGCCGCGCTTCTACGAGCGCGCCGAAATCCGCGACGCGCTGGCTTACTTGCGCGTCATCAATTCGCCGGCCGACGATCTCGCCTTCGAGCGCATCGTCAATACGCCCAAGCGCGGCCTTGGCGATGCCACCGTGCAGATGCTGCACGATCACGCCCGCAAGCGCCGCATCCCGCTGTTCGAAGCGGCCCGCGCGGTGGTCGAGACCGACGAGCTGAAGCCGAAGGCGCGCGGCTCGCTTCGTGATCTCATCACGCAGTTCGACCGCTGGCGCACCCAGCGCGAGGTCACCGCGCATACGGATCTTGCCCAGATCGTGCTCGACGAGAGCGGCTACACCGAGATGTGGCAGAAGGACCGTTCGGCCGATGCCGCGGGCCGGCTGGAGAACCTGAAAGAGCTGGTGCGCTCGATGGAGGAGTTCGAGAACCTGCAAGGATTCCTCGAGCATATCTCGCTGGTGATGGACCGCGACGGCGGCGCCGAGGACGACGCCGTGTCGCTGATGACGCTGCATTCGGCCAAAGGGCTCGAATTTGACAACGTCTTCCTGCCGGGCTGGGAGGAAGGCCTGTTCCCGAGCCAGCGCACGCTGGACGAACAGGGCCGCGCCGGCCTCGAGGAAGAACGCCGGCTCGGCCATGTCGGCCTGACCCGCGCCCGCCGCCGTGCCATGATCTATTTTGCAACCAACCGGCGCATCCATGGCACCTGGTCGACCACGATCCCGTCGCGCTTCCTCGACGAACTGCCGGCGGCCAATGTCGAGATTACAGAATCCAAGGGCGGCTCGGCCTGGGGCGGCACCGGCGGCTATGGCGCCTCGCGCTTCGACGACATGGAGGCGTTCGGCTCCAGCTATTCGACGCCGGGCTGGCAGCGGGCGCAGGCCAACCGCAACCGCGGCGGTCAAGGTCGCAATGGCGGTGGCCGCGGCGGTTTCGAGGAAGAGACCGCCTCGTTCTCGTCTTCCTCCTCGCCCGATTTCGGCAGCTTCTCCTCGCGCCGCCGCGGGCCCCTGACCATCGAGGGCGAGCTGGTCGCCAAATCCACCGGCACGACGTCCGAATTCTCGCTGGAAGACCGCGTCTTCCACCAGAAATTCGGCTACGGCCGCGTCACCAAGATCGACGGCAACAAGCTCACGATCGCCTTCGACAAGGCCGGCGAGAAGAAGGTCGTGGACAGCTTTGTGCAGCGGGCGTGAGCGCCCGTCCCTGTTGCAGCGGTGTTACGCCGCCGCGTTTCTTCCGCTCGCCCCTTGACCATCACGAACTTCCCCGTATCAGATGAAGCCCATGGTCCGGGGCTCCATCACATTGATCGTGCTTGCATTGGGAATGCCGCCGCTCGCAGCGGCGGAGACCATGAGCTTTGGCGATGCGATCGGCAAGCTGGCGGCGAGTTGCGGCGCGGAAATCGTCGCCAATTGCCGCGGCGTCAATCCGGACTCGACCCGCCTGAAGGAGTGCCTGTCGCGCAACCGCGACGTGCTGTCGCCGCAGTGCCAGAGCGACTATCTCGGCGTCTTCGACGCCATCCAGAAACGCGTTTCGGCGCGCGTCACGGTGGCGAACGCCTGCCAGCGCGAGATCGTCAAGGTCTGCGGCGGCTCGACCAGGGAGACCAGCAAGTCGATCCCCTGCCTGGTCTCGACCCCCAAGGGCATCAGCAACAATTGTCTGAAGGCCATCGACGACGCGGGGTATCGCTGATGCGCGCGAAGGGGCTCTCCACCGCCGGACTAGGCATCGCGCTGAGTTTCGTCCTGCTCGCGAGCGCGGCCGGCGCGCAGACGGCGGCACCGACCCGCGACGACATCGTCGGCAAGCTCAACCATTTCGAGGAAGCCGCCGAGGTCGATCTTCCCGCGCTGAAGCAGCAGGTGATGGAGCGCGCCAAGGCCAGGATCAAGAATGATCCCGGTCCGGTGAACCGGCCGTTGATCGCGCCCGATCTTGCCAAGCTGCCCGCCTTCAACGCACAGATTCAGTTCGACGCCGACACGCCGATCATCCAGCCGGCGTCTTACCAGACGGTGGGCCGCATCGCGGACGCATTGGTGCATTCCTCGCTGCTCCCCTACACGTTCCTGATCGTCGGCCATGTCGAGTCCAATTCGAAGACGCGCGAGGCCAACGCGATCCTGAGCCAGCGCCGGGCAGATGCGATCCGCGACGTGCTGGTGAACACGTTCAAGATCTCGACCAAACGGCTGCATCCGATCGGCCTCGGCGAAGAGCAGTTTCTCGACCGGGCCAAGCCGACGTCCGCCGTCAACGGCCAGTTGCAGATCCTGACCTATGCCAAGTTGCCGGAAGAGCCTGCGCACCCTGCTGCGGCACCTGCGCCTGCGGCGAAAAAGCCCGCCAAGAAGCGCTGAGCGCGTGCATCCCAGCGTCCGACGGAACCCTTTGAAGTTTTGACCATTTTGTGACCTGTCTCACAGCGCAACAGCACGGTTTCGCGCGACAATAGGGCCGGTTTGTGCACCGCCCGGTCAGGTGCTATAGGCTTTTTTCGTCCTTCCCCGACCCTGTGCTGAACGAGAGCGAGATGGCTGGCTATTTTCAACGCCAACTGGCCGACTACGTCGAATATCATCGCGATCCCTGGAACTGCGCGATGCACGTGGTCGGCATCCTGCTGCTGTTCACCGGCGCCGTGCTGCCGCTGACCCTCGTGCATGTCTCCGTCTTCGGGATCGAGGTCAGCTTGGCGGTGATCATGGCGCTGCCCGTGCTGGTCTACTGGCTGATGCTGGACGCCGGGATCGGGTTCGCCATCCTGGTCTCGATGATCGTGCTGCTTTCAGTCGCAACCGCAATCGGCAATCAGGTCTCGGTCGCCATGATGTGGTCGATTTTTGCCGTGCTGATCGGCATTGGCGTCGCAGCGCAGATTGTCGGTCACAAGGTTTTCGAGGAACGGCAGCCGTCGATGGTCGATCACCCCACGCATTTCCTGCTTGGACCGATGTTTGTCATGGCGAAATTATTCATTGCATTGGGCTTCCGTCGCGACCTTGCCGCGATTCTGGCGCCTCTTCCGGCCAATTCCCTTTCGACCCGATAACTTCCAGAAGCGAAACAGCAAACCGTCTTCATGGCTCTCGTACTGGTTACCGGTGGCAGCGGCTTCATCGGACATCATCTCGTAGAAGCGCTCCGCGCCCGCGGGCAGCAGGTGCGTGTCCTCGATGTCCGGCCGACGGCCGCGGCGCACGCGGACGTTGAATATGCCCATGGCTCGGTGCTCGACCGCGATGCGGTCGATGCCGCGCTGACCGGCGTCGATCAGGTCTATCACCTCGCCGGCCTTCCCGGCATGTGGGTCGCCAACAAGCAGGACTTTCATGAGGTCAATTGCCGCGGCACAGAAATCGTGCTCGCGGCCGCGATGAAGCGCAGCGTGTCGCGCTTCCTGCACTGCTCGACCGAATCGATCCTGTTCCCCTATTCCGACCTCAACGGTGTTCCCGCCGAAGAGGCTCTGCAGCCTGCCGAAGCGATGCCCGGCGCCTATACGCGCTCGAAGTCGCTCGCCGAGCATTGCGCCGCAAAGGCCGCAGCAAGTGGCTTTCCGCTCGTGATCGGCACGCCGACCATGCCGATCGGTGCCGCCGACCACAATCTGACGCCGCCGACGGCGATGCTGTGGTACTTCCTCCAGAAGAAGGTGCAGCCGCATCTCAACTTCCTGGTCAACCTCGTCGACGTCCGCGACGTCGCCATGGGCCTCGTGCTGAGCATGGAACGCGGCCGGGTTGGCCAGCGCTACATTCTGGGCGGCGACTGCGTCCCGCTCGGCAACATCCTGCGGATGATGTCGGCGATGAGCGGCCGACGGCAGTTTCCAATCATCGTGCCCGGCAGGATCGCCGAGCTCTCCGCGATCATGCTCGAATACATCGCCGATCGCATCACGCGCCGGCCGCCCAACGGCACTGCCGAGGGCGTGCGCATTGCGCTGGCCGCGAGCGACCTCTCGATCGGCAAGGCGCGCACCGAACTCGGCTATTCGCCGCGTCCGATCGAGCCTGTGCTGCGCGAAACCATCACCCATCTTCTCGCCCGCAACGGTCAGTCGGCCTCCGGCTCGCTCGAGCATCACGCGCTCTCCTCGCGCGCGAGCTGAGCTCTCGGCCCAACGCAAAGAACCTTCATGTCCTTCGATTTCAGCAAGCTTCTCTCTGTCGCCTGGGGTGGTTGGACCACGACCTGGCCGACGCAACTGCTCGCCCTGATCTGGCTCGCCTGGCTCGTAAGCTGGGTCGGCGCCTCGTTCTGGCAGGGCCGCACCCAGAAGCAGGTGATGACGCTGGAATCCGGCCGCTATCGGATCCCGATCCTGGTCGGCGGCATCCTGTTCACGCCCTGGACGGCCGAAGTGCTGAACGAGAAGCCGCTCTGGGTGTTCAGCAACACCGGCGTCTACATCACGGCCCTGATCGTGCTCGCCGGCATCTCCTTCACCTGGTGGGGGCGGCTGCATCTCGGCAAGTTCTGGTCCAACACCATCACCCATAAGGAAGATCATCGCGTCGTCGACACCGGCCCCTACGGCATCGTGCGCCACCCGATCTACACCGGCCTGATCGCGGGCATGCTGGCGACCGGCATCGCGGTCGGCACCGTCACCGCAATCCTCGGCGCCATCCTGATCTCGCTCGGCATGTGGCAGAAGGGCCGGATGGAAGAGGTGTTCCTGTCGAAGGAACTGGGCGAAGACGCCTATGGCGCCTATTGCCGCCGCGTGCCGATGATTATTCCGTTCCTGTCGCCGCGGTGACGTAACCAGCCGCCATATCCGCCGTTGTCATCCTGGCGAAAGCTTGGCTTTCGCCAGGACGACGCTGGGGAAGCAGTGCGTGGGACCGCATCAACCCTGCCTGTTATGAGGAACCACCGCTCCCTGCGCCCGTTACCCACGACGCCTGCAACTAGCCGCAGAGCATCGCCATGTCTGATGCCTACGATTATTTTCGCGAGCACGCGATTGCCGCCGTCCGTAAGGCGCGGGCGTTGCCGCCCGGGCGGCCGAAGCGAAAGCAGCGCACGGTGGCGCGGGTCTATCACCTCCTGTCCAAGGAGGCCGCGCTTGCGCCGAACATCCATCATCTCGATGATTTTCGCGCGGTACGGCGGCTCGAGCGGCAGATCGGCCGCTGATCTCCCCGCACAGCCCGTCGGCGCTCGTCCCATGCAAATTCGATCGGCTGCCATTCCAATGGAATAGACCCTGACGACGCACCGCACAGGTTGACGTCCGAGCCGCCAGCCAGTTGGATGCGCGCGCAAACAGGGGCTTCTCATGACGTTTTCAGGCATCTTTGCGCAGTTCGTTGCGCTCCTCGGCGGCATCGCGCTGCAATGGCGGAAGCTATCGGGCACCGAGCCCGCACCCGCCTGGGGAGAGAAGCCAGCGATCCCCGAGGCCAAGCCGCAAGGCACGATCCCGACGCTCAAGATGCCGACCGCGCGCGGCTGGAGCGCGGGCCAGAAGCCGTCCGTCGCGCCCGGGCTCCAGGTCAATGCGTTTGCGACCGGCCTCGATCATCCGCGCTGGATCGAGGTGCTGCCCAATGGCGATGTGCTGATCGCGGAAGCGACGCAGATCGCCAGCCCTCCGCGCACCGTGTTTCACTACGCGATGCAAGCGACGATGCGGCGCGCCGCCGCGCTCGGCGTTTCCGCCAACCGCATCACGCTGCTGCGCGACAGGGACGGTGACGGCGTTGCGGAGGTTCGCGGCGCCTTCATGGAAAACCTCCGCCAGCCGTTCGGCATGGCGCTGGTCGGCGACACCTTCTATGTCGGCAACACCGACGGCGTGATGGCGTTTCCCTATGTCGCGGGCGCCGATCGCATCACTGCGCCGGGCAAAAGGCTCACCAATTTCAAGCCGGGCGGCCACTGGACCCGTAGCCTGCTTGCGAGCCCCGACGGCAAGAAGCTCTATGCCGGCGTCGGCTCGCTCAGCAACATCGCCGAGATGGGGATGGAGGTCGAACAAGGCCGCGCCGCGATCTATGAGCTCGACCTCGCCGCCGGCGCGCATCGCATTTTTGCTGCCGGCCTGCGCAATCCGGTTGGCCTGGCTTGGGAGCCCACGACGGGCGTGCTCTGGACTGTCGTCAACGAGCGCGATGGGCTCGGCGACGAGACACCGCCGGACTATCTGACCTCGGTGCGCGACGGCGGTTTCTATGGCTGGCCCTATTGCTACTGGGGCAAGACGGTGGACGACCGCGTGCCGCAGGATCCGGCGATGGTCGCCAAGGCGCTTCAACCGGACTATGCGCTCGGCGGCCACACCGCTTCGCTCGGCCTGTGCTGGATGCCCGCGGGCACCCTGCCCGGCTTCCCGGACGGCATGGTGATCGGTCAGCACGGCTCGTGGAATCGCAGCAAGCTGTCCGGCTACAAGGTGGTGTTCATCCCGTTCGAGAACGGTCGTCCCTCCGGCCCCGCGCGCGACATCCTCTCGGGCTTCCTCGCGCCCGATGAGAAGGAATCCTACGGCCGCCCGGTCGGCGTCGCGATCGGCCCCGACAAGTCGCTATTGATGGCCGACGACGTCGGCAACGTGATCTGGCGCGTGACGGGCGCTTAGAGGATCACGTCCCAACGCAGAGCGTAGCGCGCTGCTTGCGCAGCAGCGCGATCACCGACAGCGCCGTGATCAACCCCGTCTTGGGATTTTCGGACGGGATGTTCTCGATTCCCATCGAGAAGCGTGCGGAATCTGCCTCAACCTCGATGCGGTGAACGTTGCGCGTCACGGTCGGGTCGGCCCAGATCTGCACTTGGGTGCGATCCGGCCCGACGCCGGCAAGCGACAGCGCGACCGCGACGTTGAGATTGGCCGGGAAACCCTTTGCGGCCTCGCGCGCGTGCCTTCGAATAGCTTGAGCGGCTCGCGCAGCTTGTCGATATCGATGCTGTTCTCGAGGATGAACGGCGCGCCCTTCAAGCCGTCGATCGGCTTGCGCGTCACCATCTTCACCGAATGAATGGTGCCGATTGCGGCCGCGTTGACGGCGTCGAGCCCGATCAGCGCGCCGGTCGGCACGATGATGCGGCCGCCATTGGCGCGGGCGACATCGACGAGATCGAAATTGTCGAGCAGCCCGCCGACGCTGACCACGAGCGCGGCCTTGCCGCGCCTGACCGCGGGCTCGACGATCTCGCGCAGATGCCGGCTCGGTGCACATTCCACCACGATGTCGGCGGCATCGCCGAGCTGATCAATCGATAGCACGGATGGTGCCCGCCGCAGGCCGCTGAGAAACGCCCGATGCTTGACGGGATCGCGCACCGCCACCGCCGACAATGTCAGTCCCTCGATGCCTTGATCCAACGCAGATGCGATCTTGGTGCCGATCGAGCCCAATCCCGCGATGGCAATCCGCAAATCGCTCGAAGCCTTATGTTCGGTCATCGCATCCCACTTTCTGGCTGGATTGATGTCATAGCGTATCGTTTTCTGTATAAGCCAGTGCGAATTGAGTTCGCCTTACCGATCCCCGGCATGGCGTGGACTGTGATCCGCCGCCGCAATCCCACTGATACGGAGTATTCTCATGCGCACCCATTCGATCGCAGCCATTCCCGCCGACGGGATCGGTCCCGAGGTCATCTCGGCCGGAATCCGCGTGCTGGAGGCTCTGGCAAAACGCAGCGGCGACCTCGCCTTCAACGTCAAAACGTTCGACTGGGGCTCGGACTATTACAAGAAGCACGGCGTGATGATGCCGGCCGATGGGCTCACCGAGCTGAAAAAATTCGATGCGATCTATTTCGGCGCGGTCGGTGCGCCTGACGTGCCTGACCACATCACGCTGTGGGGGCTGCGCCTGCCGATCTGCCAGGGCTTTGACCAATACGCCAACGTGCGGCCGACAAAAATCCTGCCGGGCGTCGCCTCGCCGCTGCGCAATGTCGGCGTCGGCGATCTCGACTGGGTGATCGTGCGCGAGAATTCGGAAGGCGAATATGCCGGCATGGGCGGCCGCGCCCACAAGGACCTGCCGGAAGAGGTCGGCACCGAAGTCGCGGTCTTCACCCGCGTCGGCGTTACCCGGATCATGCGCTATGCGTTTGAGCTCGCGCGATCGCGTCCGCGCAAGCTGCTCACGGTCGTGACCAAGTCGAACGCGCAGCGCCATGGCATGGTGATGTGGGACGAGATCGCGGCCGAGGTCGCCGCTGATTTTCCCGACGTCAGCTGGGACAAGATGCTGGTCGATGCCATGACGGTGCGCATGACGCTGCATCCGAAGAGCCTCGACACGATCGCGGCGACCAATCTCCATGCCGACATCCTCTCGGATCTCGCCGGCGCACTGGCGGGCAGCCTCGGCGTGGCGCCGACCGGCAACATCGATCCGCAGCGCCGCTTCCCCTCGATGTTCGAGCCGATCCACGGCTCGGCCTTCGACATCACCGGCAAGGGCATCGCCAATCCGGTCGCAACGTTCTGGACCGGCGCGCAGATGCTCGAGCATCTCGGCGAGAAGGATGCGGCGAGCCGACTGATGGCCGCCGTCGAGCGCGTCTGCGCAGCCGGCGTGCTGACACCCGATGTCGGCGGCAAGGCGACGACGAAGGAAGTGACGGATGCCGTGATCGACGCGATCCACGGGTCGAACGTCTGATCGCCACTCTCCGTGATGGCCGAGCTTGTCCCCGGCCATCCACGACCTTTTCGTGCGGCACCAAGAACGTGGATGCCCGGGACGAGCCCGGGCGTGACGAATTTGCGGAACAGCCGGACGCTCAATGAATGCTGCTTTCGCAGCGATGATGCGCTCTACCTCCGCCCCGCGGGAGCCGCCGGCGGCGTCGCCATCGCGGCGGCCGGCGCCGGAGGGGTGAGGTGGCGCGGAACGATGATGGTCTGGCCCGGGACGAGCTGCGCGTTCTCCGGCAATGAATTGCTCTGCGCGAGCGACCACAGCGGCACGCGGTTGGCAGCGGCGATGCTCTCCATGGTGTCGCCGCGACGAACCGGCAGCCGAACTCCGCTATCCCACAACTCGACCAGTGCATCGCCGGGCACGAGATAGCGCAGCGGCACGGCATCAGCCTGGGCCTGCGGTGGGATGCGCGGCAACTGCGTCACCATCTCGACGATCTGGCGATGGATGTCGTCGGACTTCTCGATGTTGATGTGCGAGACGCGCGCGTTTTCCTTCAGATCATAGCTCGCGTAATGACCGCGAAAACCGGGCACCGCCACGACATCGCCGCCCCCCAGCACGCTGTCGGACAGGAAGATGTTGATGAAGCGCTCGACATTGAGCGGGACGTCGCCGGTCGCATGCGCGGGATCGATGGCGATGACGAGGCTGATCGGGACGTTCTCCTTCGCCGCCATTTCGGAGATGACGATCGAGCACAGCCCGCCCATGGAATGGCCGACCAGCACGATCGGTGCCGCCTTCTCCTTGTAGCTGGCGATGACACGGTTGCCGATCAGCCGGCACAGGGTGAATTCATAGACATCGGCCGAGAAGCCGGCCTGGGTCAGTTTCTCGCCGAGCCGGTCCATGCCGGTCGAGAAGATCGGGCCCATGGCACCACGGAACAGGTAGACCCTCGGCGGCGGCAATGGCTCGAACGGGGGCGGCGGCGGCGCGGCGGGGACGGCCGCGGTGGCCTTGGACTTGGCCGGTGAGGTCGCGGCCACGCCGCTGCTCATGGCGAGCAGCGCAACCGCGGCCAGCGCGACTAGTCGCCTCAAACGAATCATCAGTCCACCAGTCCCACCACGGAAGGCAACGGCCTTCCCTGCCGGGCTTAGTGACCACCGATTGGGTGGATTTTGGGGCACGGAACCGGCTGCGGCCCCTCGCAAATCCATCGAGCTGCCGCGTATCCGCGGGAGATGACAGGCTTTGCGACGATCGGCCTCAGGCCGGCGTCGCGAGAGCTAAAGCGGCAGAATCCGGTTCAATAGGTCGAGCAGCGTGCGCTGCTCCGCGTCGCTGAGCGGCGCCAGCATCCTTTCATTGTAGGGCTGCGTCAGCCTTGCCCCCTCCTGAATGAGCTTTGCGCCCTTTGGCGTCAGCATGAACTCGACGGCGCGGCGATCCGACTTCGAGCGGTTGCGCTTGATGAAGCCGGATGACTCGAGCTCGTTCAGGATCTTGATCAAGTTCGGCAGACGCAGGCGGAGCAGGCTGGCAAGGCTGCTGGGGGGAACGCCGGGATTGTCGCGAATGACGACGAAGATCGCATAGGTCGCGGGCGTCAGGCCCAACGCGGCGAACTCCTCGTAGAAGCCTTCGAAGAACTTCAGCTGCGCCAGGCGCAGCATGAAGCCGGGTGTCCGCTGCAGCGCCCGCAGATCCAGCGATGTCTCCAAGTCGACCTCCACTTGGGATCTGCTGAAGGTCGTCGCCACGATCAAGGCGAGGACGCGTTCCGCTCCGAGAGCGACGGTCAGTGCCCGCTGGCGAAGCAATAGCGGTTGGGAGCTGACCATGAGCGGCATTGCATCGAGTCCGGTCGACCCGTTTGCGCCCGATTTCCTGATCGACCCCTATCCCGCCTATGAGGCGTTGCGCGCGCTCGGGCCTGCGTTCGCACTGGAGCGTTACGGCGTGTGGGCCATGGCAGGCTATGCCGAGGTCGAACCAGCCCTGAAGGACTGGAAGACGTTCATCAGTGGCGAGGGCGTCGGGCTCCACGGCATGAACCCGGCACTCCCGAAGCCGCTGACGCTCCAGATCGATCCTCCCGACCACGACAAAGGCCGGCGGGTTCTCGGCCGTACGCTGTCTCCGGGTCTCGCAAGAAAGCTGCGCGAGACGTTTCAGCGTGAAGCAGAGAAGAAGGTGTCGGAGCTTATCGACAAAGGCACATTCGATGCCGTAACCGATCTCGCCGAAGCCTATCCCATGAAGGTGTTTCCGGATGCGATCGGCATCAGGCCGGATGGCCGTGACAAGCTGCTGGCCTGGAGCACGTTCGTGTTCGACAGCTTTGGCCCTGACAACGAGATGCTGGCCGCATCGCGGAAGGAAGGTCTCGCCGCCCAAAGCTGGATCATGGAATGCTGCGCGCGAGATGCGCTACGGCCCGACGGGCTCGGCATGATGATCTACCAAGCGGCCGACGAGGGCGAGATCAGCGAGCACGAGGCAACGCATTTGGTGCGGCCGTTCCTTACCGCGGGGATCGACACCACCGTCAACGGAATCGGCAACACCCTGCTTGCGCTAGCCACCCATCCGGATGAATATCGCAAGCTGCATCACAAACCGGAGTTGGCGCGCAATGCTTTCGAGGAAGGACTGCGCTACGATTCACCGGTGCAGACGTTCTTCCGCACCACCTCGCGCGATGTCGAGATTGGCGGCGGCGTGATCCCGGCGCATCGCAAGGTGCTGCTGTTCATGGCTTCCGCCAACCGCGATCCCGCACGCTGGGACAGAGCCGACCGCTTCGACGTCGAGCGGGTTGCGACGGGCCATGTCGGCTTCGGCGCCGGCATCCACGCCTGCGTCGGCCAGATGATCGCGCGCCTGGAAGGCGAATTGATCTTCAGCGAGCTCGCAAGGCGCGTGAAGACCATCGAGCTCACGGCAGAGCCGAGGCGCAGGCTCAACAATTCGCTGCGCGGCCTTGCGAGCATGCCGGTGCGGGTGATGGCGGCCTAGTTCCTGGCCGGAGCCGCTGCGGCCGCCGAGCGCGCTGACCGCGGCACACCGGGCTCCGCGACCGGCACAGCCGGGGCGCGCGAGCGCATGATCGCGGCGTTGATTTCCGCGATGACGCGGCGCTGGATCGCCTCGTTCTTGTCGATCGAGATGTGGCCAACACCGGTGCCGCGAACATCGACATTGTCAAGCTTGCCCCGCAGGCCAGCCGCGGCCCGCACCGGCTCGCCGGGACCATCGCCGATATAGATGTTGATGTAGCGCTCGGCGCCGGTCGAGAGCTTGGTCTTGAACACGGAGTCGAGGCCTATCGCGAGCTTCACGGGAACGCCGAGCTGGTTCAGCTTGGCGATCATGTCCGGCAGCGCGGTCGCGCCCGAGGAATGGCCGACCAGGATGATGGTCTTGAGGCGGCCGGCCTTGTAGGCGGTCGCCGCTTCATCGGCGAGCGAGGACCACGAGACGAAGTTGGCGACGGTCACCGGGATGCCCTGCGCCTGGAGCCGGGCGCCAATCGTGTCGAGCCCGAGCGAGAAGATGTTGAGCACGCCACGAAGCAGGTAGACATGCGTGGTCGCTGCCGCTGCCTGGCTCGGCGCGGCCTTGGCGCCGGTCGGGCTTATGGCAACAGCTGACAGCAGAAGCAGGCCCATCGCCCACATGCGGAGGGCGGGCAACTGGCTGGCGCCGGCGGTGTGACGGCCGTTCGGTCTCATCGATGTTTTCCCTGGGGACAATACGCTTCGCGATTGGTCGGAATCGTAGCCACGGCCCGCTCGCAGACGCAACAAAGAGCCGCGTGAGCGACAATCTTAGCCGCGCTCCGTGACCATCGCGCAACACTTGGCTGAAACCTGCCACTGAAGGGCCTGTTTTGAGACCATTTTTCTCTGAGCAATTGCGACCCGGCAACGGCGTTCCTATCTCATGGCTCCGCTGACCCGCCCTCCCGGGACGGGTTCCAGCCTCCCTCCCCAGCCTTTGCCCCTCAGCCTTGCGGCCATCATGTCCTCTATCATTTCCGTCGCCAATCTGTCGAAAACCTATGGGTCCGGCTTCAAGGCGCTCAAGAACGTCAGTCTCGACATCAAGCGTGGCGAGATCTTTGCGCTGCTCGGCCCCAACGGCGCCGGCAAGACCACGCTGATCTCCATCATCTGCGGCATCGCCAACCCGAGCGAGGGCCGCGTCCTCGTCGCCGGCGAGGACATCCAGACCTCCTACCGCAAGGCGCGCTCTCTAATCGGCCTGGTGCCACAGGAGCTGCACACCGATGCCTTCGAGAGCGTGTGGGCGACCGTGAGCTTCTCCCGCGGCCTGTTCGGCAAGCCGAAGAATCCTGATCACATCGAGAAGGTCCTCAAGGACCTCTCGCTATGGGACAAGAAGGACAACAAGATCATCACGCTCTCCGGCGGCATGAAGCGCCGCGTGATGATCGCAAAAGCACTGTCGCACGAGCCGCAGATCCTGTTCCTGGACGAGCCCACCGCCGGCGTCGACGTCGAGCTGCGCAAGGGCATGTGGGAGGTCGTGCGCGGCCTTCAGCAGTCCGGCGTCACCATCATCCTCACCACGCACTACATCGAGGAAGCCGAGGAGATGGCCGACCGCATCGGCGTCATCAACAAGGGCGAGATCGTGCTGGTCGAGGACAAGACGACCTTGATGCAGAAGCTCGGCAAGAAGCGGCTGACGCTGCATTTGCAGGGCAAGCTCGACGCGCTGCCGCAGAGCCTCAGCCATTATAAGCTCGACCTGTGCGATTCCGGCGCCACGCTGGTCTACGACTACGACACCAAGGGTGATCGCACCGGCATCACCAGCCTGCTCAGCGACCTCCGCACCGCCGGCATCCGTTTCAACGATCTCGACACGACGCAATCGTCGCTCGAGGACATCTTCGTCGATCTCGTGAGGACGTCATGAATCACCGCGCCATCCGCGCCATCTACCTGTTCGAAATGGCGCGCACCTGGCGCACGCTGCTGCAAAGCATCGTCTCGCCGGTGGTCTCGACCTCGCTCTATTTCGTGGTGTTCGGCGCCGCGATCGGCTCGCGCATCAGTCAGGTCGAGGGCGTCAGCTACGGTACCTTCATCGTGCCGGGCCTGATCATGCTCTCGGTGCTGACGCAGAGCATCGCGAATGCCTCATTTGGCATTTACTTCCCGAAATTTACCGGAACGATCTACGAAATCCTGTCGGCGCCGATCTCCTATTTCGAG
This sequence comes from Bradyrhizobium sp. 153, assembly GCF_023073835.1. NCBI lineage: Bacteria > Pseudomonadati > Pseudomonadota > Alphaproteobacteria > Hyphomicrobiales > Nitrobacteraceae > Bradyrhizobium > Bradyrhizobium sp. 153. The sequence continues at coordinate 164,120 of NZ_JADPKH010000074.1, forward strand.
ATCGTGCTCGGCTATGTCGGCGCCGCCGCGACCAAGTCGATCATCCTCGGCCTGATCATCCTCGCCACCGCCGGGCTGTTCGTTCCATTGCATATTCACCATCCGGTCTGGATGCTGGCCTTCCTGGTGCTGACGGCGGTGACGTTCAGCCTGTTCGGCTTCATCATCGGCATCTGGGCCGACGGCTTCGAGAAGCTGCAGATGATCCCGATGCTGGTGGTGACGCCGCTGACCTTCCTCGGCGGCAGCTTCTATTCCATCGACATGCTGCCGGCCGGCTGGCGCACGGTGGCGCTGCTCAACCCAGTCGTCTATCTGATCTCGGGCTTCCGCTGGAGCTTCTACGAGATCGCGGATGTCAGCGTGTCCGTCAGCGTCGGCATGACGCTGGCATTCCTGGTGGCCTGCCTGATCGTGATCTGGTGGATTTTCCGCACGGGGTATCGGCTGAAGAATTGAGCCTGCCGTCATTCCGGGCGTGCGAAGCACGAGCCGGAATCCATCGTGCAGCAGAGTTGGTCGATGAATAGATTCCGGGTTCGCCACTGCGTGGCGCCCCCGAATGACGAGGTGGGGTACCAATTGCCCCTTTGCCGGCGTTGTGAATCCACGTCCGGCTCGCGAAAATGTCAGCGCTGCCGGGCGCCGTGCGGCACAAGACGGCCTTGCTTACATCAGGCATGACGTTAACGATGGACAGGCAGGCCACTGGAACCAACGCCGAATGACAGGCATAATGCACGCCGGGGAGGAGAGCCGCGGCGCCTAGCGTGAACAGGCCGGAGGCCGGAAGTCAGATGCGTACATTTTTGATTGCTTTCACATCCCTGATGCTTTTGAGCGCGGGCGCCGCGCACGCCAAGGTCGAGATCACCGTCGACAAGGACAACCAACAGATGACCGTCGCCGTCGACGGCGTCGCGCGCTATCACTGGCCGGTGTCGACCGGCATCCCCTCGCGCGAGACGCCGAACGGCGCGTTCCGCGCCTTCCGCATGGAAGAGGATCACTACTCCAAGGAATTCGACGACGCGCCGATGCCGCACGCGATCTTCTTCACCAAGGTGGGGCACGCCATCCACGGCACCGATTCGGTCGGCCGGCTCGGCTCGCCGGCTTCGCATGGCTGCGTGCGGCTGTCGCGTCAGAATGCCTCGACGCTCTATGCCTTGGTGCAGCAACAGGGCGTGCTCAACACCACGGTGACGTTGACCGGCTCGGCGCAGGTGGCGCTGGCGCGCAATCCGCGCGGCCGCAATCCCACCGCCGTCGCCCGCGCTCCACAGCCCGCCGAAGAACAATACAGTGCCGCAGGCGATCCCGTGAACTTGACGCCGCCGGCGCAGCCCGCCCGCCGCTACATGCCGCAGGACGACAATTACATCTATCCGGCCGACGGCAGCGACACCGGCGCACGCTATCCGGCGCCGCGCTCGGCCAGCCGCCCGCTCTATGACGCGCAGGTCTATCAGCAGCAGCAGCCGCGCCCCTATTACGACCAGGGCTATAGCCAGCAGGGCTACTCCTATCAGCCACAGCCCCGGCACGTTTATCAGCCGCGGGGCTATTATTATCAGAACTGACGCTCGCAACCATTTCCGCCAACCGCGCTCGGCGATCAGCACGACCAACAGATTGCCATTCGAGGCATCATGCCGCCACGTGCCACGACCATTCTGCCTGTGCTCTGGGCTTTGCTAGCGGGACCGGCGATGGGATTCGACCTCGAAGCGCATCGCGGCGGGCGGGCGCTGCTGCCGGAAAATACCCTGCCGGCCTTCGCCAACGCGCTGTCGATGGGCGTGGACACGCTCGAGCTCGACGTCGGCGTGACTGCCGACGGCGAAGTCGTCGTCTCGCATGAGCGCGGGCTCAATCCGGATCTCACGCGCGGCCCCGACGGGGCCTACATCACTCCGCCCGGCATGCCGTTCGTGAAACTGCGGCTCGACGAGGTCAGGACCTACGACGTCGGCCGGATCCGGCCGGATAGTGGGTACGCAAAGCAATTCCCCGATCAGCGCGCCTTACCGGGGACACGCATTCCCACCTTGAGCGAGCTGTTCGCGCTGGTGCGCAAGTCCGGCAACATGCGCGTGCGCTTCAACATCGAAACCAAGATCGATCCGAACCATCCGGACGAAACGCTCGACCCGCAGGCTTTCGTCACCAGGCTGCTCAGCCTGATCGAGGCCGAACAGTTTTCCGAGCGTGTCATGATCCAGTCGTTCGACTGGAGAACGTTGCTGCTCGTGCAGCAGCAAGCACCGAAAATACCAACCGTGTACCTCACGCTCCAGCGCGGGTCAGGCCAGACGGTGGCGCTCGACAAAGCCACCAACTGGACGGCGGGCTTCAGTCCTGCGGATCACGGCGGCTCGCTGCCGCGGACGATCAAGGCCGCCGGTGGCGCGGTCTGGTCGCCTTATTTCGGCGATGTGACCGGGGCGCTCATCTCGGAGGCCCGCGGACTTGGGTTGCGCGTCGTAGTGTGGACGGTCAACAAGCCCGACGACATGGCGCGGATGATCGAGCTCGGCGTCGATGGCATCATCTCCGACAGGCCGGACCTGTTGCGGCAGATCGCCGGCGAGAAGGGAATTGCGTTGCCGGCGGGGACGCCGGTGGCGCCGTAAGGTTTATCCGTCTTCATGGCCGGGCCTGTCCCGGCCATCCACGCGTTCCGTCGTCGTCCGAAGAACGTGGATGCCCGGCACAAGCCCGGGCATGACGACCTCTTGTGGATCTGCGCGCCATACCTTCGCCTGCCCTACTCCCCGTCCCGCAAGCGCCGATACAGCGCACCCAGAATATTGGAATAGTCGTCGGTCCAGACCCGCATCCTGTCGTCAGCTTCGGTCTGCTCCCATGACTTCGAGGAAGCGAGCCTGCCGATGTCCGCCTCCTCCCGCGCGGAGATGACGACGTCGGTCGAGAAGATGTAATCGGAATCGCGCCCGGAATCCTCGTTGAAGACCCAGCTCGTGAGATCGTTGGCATCGGCAATGCCGACCACGACGGTCTCGAGATCGAGATGCCGGTTGGAGACGTGCATCACCACGGCGCCATGCGGGGCGAGCTTGTCCTTGTAGATCTTCATCGCCTCCTTGGTCGCAAGGTGAATCGGGATCGCATCGGACGAATAGGCATCGACAATGATGAGGTCGTAGGCGCCGTTGGGCTCCTTTGCGAAGGTGAGCCGCGCATCGCCGATCACCGGCTTCATATCCGGCAGGCAGCTCGAGATGTAGCGGAAATTCCTGGGGTCGCGCGCTGCGTCGACCATGGATTGGTCGATCTCGAAGAATTTCCAACTCTCGCCGGGTTCAGCAGCACAGGCAAGCGTGCCGGAGCCGACACCGATCGCAGCAACCTTCAGTGGCGCGCCCTTGCGCTCGCGGATCGCGCTGACCGCCTGACCGATGCCGCCGTCCTTGTGATAGTAGGTGATCGGCTCGGGCCGGCCGACGACCGGCGTGCCATCATTGTTGCGGAAGCGCTCCGCGCCGTGGATCGTGGTGCCGTGCATCAGCACGTGGAAATAGCCGCCGGGCGTCACCACGATCTTGTGCACGCCGAAGAAGCTGCGCACCGTCGTGACGCGTCCCTCGTCTGCGGGATAGACCCGGATCAACGCCAACGCGAGGGCGACGGTCGCAAAAATCTTCCAGCGGCCGGCATTGAGCGTCAGCGCCAGAAGAGCTGCCAGCCCGCCGACGGCACCGGCGATCCAGACGCGATGGTCCTCGAACCAGGTCGAGAGGTCGCCCGTCGTAGTGGAGGGCGCGACGAGCGCCACCGCGAGCGCGGCGAGCGCCGGCCAGTACCATTTGACGATGCCCGCCAGCCGCTCGTTCGCCGACGGCCGGCATAGCGCGGCGAGCGCAATCAGGATCGGGTATTCGGCGATCCACGAGAAGGTGAACGGCGCGACGAGCCCTGCGAACAGGCCGCCGACCATGCCGCCGAACGACAGCGCGACATAGAAGCCGGTGAGATATTTGGCTGCCGGCCGCGTCCGCGCCAGTTCGCCGTGGCAGGCCATGGCGATGAGGAAGAAGCACAATTGATGACCGCCGAGCGTGAGCAGCAGGTTCTGCTCCCCGCCGAAAGCCAGCAGGACAACCACGCCCGCGATCGCGACCGGCTGGAGCATCAGCATCCATTTGTGCGGCAGCAGCGGACGCGACTGGAACACGACGACCCAGGTGAGCAGATACAGGGATAACGGCAGCACCCACAGAAGCGGTGCCGCCGCGACATCGGTGGAGATGTGCGCGGTCACCGCGATGAGCAGACCCGACGGCACCGCGGCCAGGAAGATCCAGCGCAGCCGCGTCACCAGACCGGGCGCCGGCGCATTGACCTCCTCCGCTCGCGCATCGACCACCGTCAGCTGCGGCGAGCGCAACAGCAGCACGCCGCAGGCGGCGATCAGCAGGATCAGGAGGCCATAGCCGGCGGTCCACAACCGGTTCTGCGTGTGCAGCGTGAACATCGGCTCCAGCAGGAACGGATAGGACAAAAGCGCGAGGAAGCTGCCGATGTTGGAGGAGGCATAGAGGAAATAGGGATCGTGCCCGGCGGGATGGCCGGTGCGGACGAACCAGGCTTGCAACAGTGGATTGTTGGCGGCGAGCGCGAAGAACGGCAGGCCGATCGAGACCACGAACAGGCCGAGCAGCCAGACCGCATAGCCCGAAGCGGGCGGCTCGCCATAGGCGGAGGCGATGCCGAGCGGCAGGGTCGCCAAGGCCGCGATCAGCAGCACCAGATGCACTGCGACCGGAACGATGCGGCTTTTGACCTGCATCAACAGATGCGCATAGGCGTAACCCGCCAGCAGCAGCGACTGGAAGAACACCATCGCGACCGACCACACCGCCGGCGAGCCGCCGAGCCGCGGCAGCACCATCTTGGTGAACAGCGGCTGCACCGAGAACAGCAAGAGCGCGCTGACGAAGATCGCGGCGGTGTAGACCGTCAGCAACAGCCGGTTGCGTGATGAGGACGGCTGCTCCGTGGCGGCGGGTTGCACGATCGAATCCATGGAAGCTCCGGCAAAAGCGTTTTCCAGCGAAGTGGGCACCGGTTCGCGCGACAGAACGCGTCGGACGATGCCCCCGGCGGGCGCCGGACGGCCGCAATGGAGCACAAGGCGCCTGAACGGGCAATAAAGGCGCTCCTGATGTTGCGGCGAGGAATGCTTGATATACAGATGTCGTACGGGGCGATGCGAAGCATCGAACCTGGAACCTCGAAATTCCGGGTTGCGCTCCGCGCGCCCGGAATGACGGTGGATTGGACTTGAACACTTCATGACAGAAACCGACGTCGTCATCATCGGCGCTGGCCATAACGGCCTCACCTGCGCAGCTTATCTCGCGACGGCAGGTCTACGCGTGCGCGTGGTCGAGCGCCGCAAGGTGATCGGCGGAGCGGCGGTCACAGAGGAATTTCACCCCGGCTTCCGAAATTCGGTCGCGGCCTACACCGTGAGCCTGCTCAATCCGCAGGTGATCCGCGACTTGAATCTTGCGGAACAAGGCTTGCGCATCGTCGAACGGCGCGCGCAGAATTTTCTACCCGCACCCGACGGCAGCTATCTCCTCACCGGCGAGGGGCGGACGAAGGATTCCGTGGCGCGGCTGAACGCGCATGACGCCGATGCGCTCGACGGTTTCACGCGCGAGCTGGAAGAGATTGCCGACGTGCTCAGGCAGTTCGTGCTGCGCGCGCCGCCGAACCTGCTTGACGGCTTTGGCACGAGCGCGATCCGCGAGGCCGTGAATGCGTTAAAGACGGCCAACATTCTGCGTGGGCTGACGCTGGAGCAGAGCCGCAGCCTGCTCGACCTCTTCACCCGCTCCGCCGGCGAGATGCTGGACGAGCGTTTCGAGCATGATCTTGTCAAGGCGCTGTTCGGTTTCGATGCCATCGTCGGCAATTATGCCAGTCCCTACGCGGCGGGTTCGGCCTATGTGATGCTGCATCACGCCTTCGGCGAGGTGAACGGCAAGAAGGGCGTCTGGGGCCACGCCATCGGCGGCATGGGCGCGATCACGCAGGCGATGGCGCGCACTGCGCGCGATCGGGGCGTCGCGATCGATACCGACGCGGGCGTGCGCGAGATCATCGTCGAGCGCGACCGCGCGGTCGGCGTAGTGCTGGAGAACGGCACCGCCATCCGCGCCAAATATGTCGCAGCCAACGTCAACCCAAAACTGCTCTATACGCGGCTGGTTGCGGCCGACGCCCTGCCCCAAGACTTCCTCGCCCGTATCCGGCACTGGAAGAATGGCTCCGGCACCTTCCGCATGAACGTGGCGCTGGACCGCCTGCCCTCGTTCACGGCGCTCCCCGGTCAGGGCGATCATCTCACCTCGGGCATTATCCTGGCACCGAGCCTCGGCTACATGGACCGCGCGTATCACGATGCGCGCGCGCAGGGCTGGAGCCGTGAACCTGTCGTCGAGATGCTGATCCCCTCGACGCTGGACGGCACGCTGGCGCCCGAAGGCAAACATGTCGCGAGCCTATTCTGCCAGCACGTCGCGCCGGAGCTTCCCGATGGAAAGTCCTGGGACGACCATCGTGACGAGGTCGCCGATCTCATGATCGCGACGGTGGACAAATATGCCCCGGGCTTTGCGGCGAGCGTGCTCGGCCGCCAGATCCTCTCGCCGCTCGATCTTGAGCGGCAGTTCGGCCTCTTGGGTGGAGACATCTTCCACGGCGCGCTGACGCTGAACCAGCTGTTCTCGGCGCGGCCGATGCTGGGCCATGCCGATTATCGCGGCCCGCTGAAAGGCCTCTACCATTGCGGCTCCGGCGCCCATCCTGGTGGCGGTGTCACCGGCGCTCCCGGCCACAACGCCGCACAGGTGATCTTGAGGGATCACCGGTCGCTGTTCGGAAGCCGTGGATAGGTCTGTGGACGAGCTGTGGATCGCCTGTCGAGATGCCTGCGCACGGCGGAGCGCCACAGGCTGGTCGATAGGCGGTGGAGAACTGCGGGGCCACTGCCGGAAAAGTCCGTGGATAGGCGTCGTACAAGGTGCGGATAACCTGTGGAGACTGCTCGATAGCCACATGTCGCAAAACGACCTCGCCCGCCAGGGGGTAATCCCCCTCGCGGGCGCTGGGTCAAAAACAGCCTATGAAGAAAAGTAGCCCCCGCTGGGAAATGGGAGGCGGAAATTACTTCAAAGAGGTGCTAATCGAACCGAACTTCTCGTTCAGGCTGGTGCCCAGGCTGTTCACCACGGTGATGATCGCGAGGGCAATACCGGCTGCGATCAAGCCGTATTCGATCGCAGTTGCACCGGACTCGTCCGACCAGAACTTCTGAACCATGCGCTTCAAGATTTGCCTCCGTTCCATTTCAAGCTGTGTTGGCGCCGCCAAACATCCGGAAATTTACGGCATGCGACCTACGGTCCGGTTAATCTGAGAGCTGCAACTTGTGCTGAAAATTGGGACTAAAAACTGCAAAAATTGAACCCGACGGAACCTTAGAATGCAGCCCGCCCCTACCCATCGCGCCAGCTTCTCGATCGGCAGCGAGGCCGCCGCCAGGCGTGTCGTCGACCTGCTCACCGAGGTGTTTTTCGAGGGGGATGCGGCGGTCGCTGCTTTCGAGCGGCCGGACGGCCGATGGGACGTCACCCTGCATTTTGCCGCCGCGCCGGACCAAGCATGGCTGCGCGAACTGGTTGCAACTTCAGCAGGAAATGAGATCGCACAGACGCTAGCCTTCGATATCGTCGAAGCCAAGGACTGGGTCAAAGCGAGCCTGGAAGACCTCGTCCCCGTCCCGGCCGGCCGTTTCGTCGTGCACGGCAGCCATGACCGCGACCGCGTGGCAGCGAACAAGCTCGCCATCGAGATCGAGGCGGCGCTCGCCTTCGGTACCGGCCACCACGGCACGACCCGCGGCTGTTTACTGCTGCTTGACCATGTCCTGAAGAGTTCCCGGCCGCGCAACTTGCTCGACCTCGGTACCGGCACCGGCGTGCTGGCGATTGCAGCCGCGAAGGCGTTGCATCGCGCGGTGCTTGCCTCCGACATCGATCCGCCCTCGGTGCGGGTGGCGGCCCAGAACGCGGCGCTGAATGACGTCGGCAACCATGTGCGGGTGATCCGCGCCACCGGCTTCGCCGCGGCGGAGTTCGGCAAATGGGGTCCGTTTGACCTGGTGTTGGCCAACATCCTCGCCAATCCATTGCGGCAATTGGCGAGTCCGATGGCGCGGCATCTCGCAGCCGGCGCCTACGTCATCCTCTCCGGCCTGTTGACGCATCAGGCCACCGCCGTGATCGCCGCCTACCGCGCGCGCGGCCTCGTGCCGCTGCGGCACCTGCGCATCGAGGGATGGAGCAGTCTGTTGCTGCGGAAGATGGGGTGACTGGTCGAAGCTGCCCTAGGTTGGGCCAAGCGCAGCGTGTCCACCAACCTCATTCGCGAACGCCCACTACTCCCCCGGCTTCTCGTTCTGGCGCGTCGCGCGCTCGTCCTGCAACGCCCGCCTCGCGCGGCGTTCGGCGAATCGATCGATCATCTGGCTGATGAGGCCGCGCGGCTTCTTCGGTGTCGCCGTAGCCGGCGCGCGGCGCACCGGCGGCGAAATCTTCTCAAACGTGAATGATGGCATCGTGTGTCCCCTCGCCGTTGAGATGAACCACCTGCTCGAATTTCCCTGTTATCCGGACGAAGCGCAACTGCCGCACCCTTTACTCCACTCAATTCGAATGGAACCATTTCAAGCACAGTCCATGCCAGATGCGACGCAAATGCGTCTAGATTGCGGACTGATCCCCATCATCCTAAAGTGATCCACCATGTTCGAAGCGCACTTCCAAACATTCGAGGAGCCCGAGGCCGGCGTCGCATTGGCGGCGCGCCTCGCTGCGCTCCGCGAAGAACTCGCCCGCCGCAAGCTGACAGGGTTCGTGATCCCACGCGCCGACCAGCAGCAGAATGAATATGTGCCGCCGTCGGAAGAGCGGCTCGCCTGGTTGACCGGCTTCACTGGATCGGCTGGATTGGCGGTGGTGCTGACCCAGGAGGCCGCGATTTTCGTCGATGGCCGCTATACGCTCCAAGCCGCCAAGCAGGTCGATGCCAGGGCTTGGGCGGTGGAATCGCTGATCGATCCGCCGCCGGAGAGCTGGGTGTCGGCGCACTTGAAGCCCGGCGAGCGCCTCGGATTTGATCCATGGCTGCACACTTCTTCAGCAGCCGAGCGCCTGTCCGCTGCCTGCGGCAAGGCCGGCGCCGAGCTGGTTGCGGTCGACAACAATCCCGTCGACGCGATCTGGCAGGACCGACCGCAACCTCCCCTCGCGCCGGTGACCGTGCACGGAATGCAACATGCCGGTCTCACTGAAGCCGACAAGCTGACCCAGATCAGAGCCGAGATCGACAAGCTCGGCGTCGACGCGCTGGTGGTGTCGGACAGCCATGCCGTGGCCTGGACCTTCAACATCCGTGGCGCCGACGTTGCGCATACGCCGCTGCCGCTGTCCTACGCGCTGGTGCCGAAGGACGGACGGCCAACGATCTTCATCGACCAGCGCAAGCTCTCCAACAGCACGCGCGACCATCTCGAACAGTCCGCCGACGTCCGTGAGCCCGATGCGATGGCGCCGACGCTGATGGCGCTCGCCAAGAGCGGCGTCGCAATCGCGCTCGACAATGCCACCGCAGCCGACGCGCTCAGCCGGCTGATTGCAGGCGCCGGCGGCAAGCCGGTGCGCGGCAGCGACCCGATCGCGCTGCTCAAGGCGGTGAAGAACGCAACCGAGATCAAGGGCACGAAGACGGCACATGTGCGCGACGCCGTGGCGCTGGCGCGCTTCCTCGCGTGGATCGATCGCGAGGCACCGAGCGGCAAGCTCACCGAGATCGACGCGGTCGAGGCGCTGGAGACATTCCGCCGCGACACCGGTGCGCTGAAGGACGTCTCGTTCCCGACCATCTCGGGCACTGGCCCGAACGGCGCCATCGTGCACTACCGCGTCACCCGCAAGAGCAACCGCCGGATCGCCCCCGGCGACCTGCTGCTGATCGATTCCGGCGCGCAGTATGAAGACGGCACCACCGACGTCACCCGCACGATGGCCGTGGGCGAACCGACGGCGGAGATGCGCGACCGCTTCACCCGCGTCCTGCGCGGCCATATCGCGATTGCGCGCGCGGTCTTTCCCGACGGCACCACGGGCGCGCAGCTCGATACGCTCGCGCGGCAATATCTCTGGGCCGCCGGCGTCGATTTCGAGCATGGCACCGGCCACGGCGTCGGCAGCTATCTCTCGGTGCACGAGGGGCCAGCGCGGATCTCGAAGCTCGGCACCACGCCGCTGAAGCGCGGCATGATCCTGTCCAACGAGCCGGGCTACTATAAGACCGACGGTTTCGGCATCCGCATCGAGAACCTCGAACTGGTGGTCGCCGCCGACATCAAGAGTGCCGAGAAGCCGATGAATGCATTCGAGACGCTGACACTGGCGCCGATCGACCGCCGACTGATCGATGTGGCGATGCTGGCCAAAGACGAGCTCGATTGGCTCAATGCCTACCACGGCCGCGTCCGGACCGAGGTGCGGCCGGGGCTGGACGAAGCGACGAAGACCTGGCTCGATCAGGCGACGGCGGAGCTGAGGGCGTAATGCGCATGGCGCCGCACGCGCTACGCAACTCTCCTCGCCCCACCGAGCTGTCATGCCCCGCGAAGGCGGGGCATCCAGTACGCCGCGGCGTCTCCGCATAGCACGACTGCCTCTGGAATGCTGGATTCCCCGCCTTCGCGGGGAATGACAACTAGAGTGGCGCACGGGCAACGCGCCCAATCGATCGCGATCACCCTCACCATAACCCTCCCGGAATCCGTATAGCCGCATTCCGAAACACCGATATCCGCCTTGCGCGAGCAAGCTACAGTCCGACTCGCATTTTGAAGAGACGGATACGCATGCACGGCATGATCAGCAAGCCGCCGGGAGCGGCGACCCTCGCGACGTCGCGCTTGGTGCTGCTGCTCTTGGTGGTCATGACCGGGATCGCGCCGATCTCGCTCTACATGCTGGTTCCGGCACTGCCGGTGCTGGCGAGCAATTTCGGCAGCGACATCTCGATCGCGCAGATGACAGTGTCGCTCTACATGGTCGGCATCGCGCTGTCGCAGCTCATCATGGGGCCGCTGTCGGACAGGTTCGGCCGGCGCCCGGTGCTGCTTGGAGGGCTGGCGCTGATGATCGCGGCGAGCGTTGCCTGCATCTTCGCGCAAAATCTGCCGCAGTTGATCGCCGCGCGCTTCTTCCAGGCATTGGGCGGAGCCGCCGGCATGGTGGTGAGCCGCGCCATCATCCGCGACATCTATGAGCGCGACCGCGTCGCCTCGATGATCAGTCTCGTGGTCGCTGCTCTGATGATCGGACAGATGGTCTCCCCGCTCACCGGCGGCTTGATCGAGACCGCGTTCGGCTGGCGCGCGATCTTCTACGCCATCACGATCGCCGCGATCATCGTCGCCGTCGGCATCGCCGTCGCACTGCCCGAGACGCGCCGCACCCGTGCCGCCGGCAGCGGCTTTCGCCGCGACGTCGGCATCCTGATCCGCAACCGCGCCTTCGTGGGTTACGTGATGTGCCAGGTGCTGGCCTCGCAGATCATCTTCACCTTCGCCGGCGGCGGCCCCTATATCGTGGTGACGCAGATGGGCCGCAGCAGCGCGGAATACGGCGCATGGTTTGCGACGACGGGTTTCGCGTATCTTGTCGGCAATCTGCTTTGCGTGCGCTTTGCGCCGCGGCACTCGCTGGAGAAGCTGATCTGGTTCGGGCTTGCCCTCCAGCTCTGCGGCAGCCTGCTGAACCTATTATGGAGCTTCGCCGGCTGGAACGAAGCGCCCGGCTGGCTGTTCGGCACCCAGATGATCGTGATGGTCGGCAATGCCTTCGTGATGGCGAATTCGGCCGCCGGCGCCATCAGCATCCGTCCCGAAGCCGCCGGAACCGCCTCGGGCGCGATGGGCTTCCTTCAACAGGGTATCGGCGCACTGATGTCGCAATTCGGCGCCTATCTCGGCGGCCACTCCGCCACCACGCTGCCGCTGACCTCCGCGGTCCTCGCGATCTCGCTGCTCTGCGCCTGCATGATGATATTCGTCGTGCCCCACCGGGAGATGGTGGTGAGCGAGACCCTGATCGGGCAAGCGGAAGAGGAAGAGAGCGGGATGATGTGAGGGACGGCTTGCCGCCTCGCGGTCATCGCGAGCCGACGGTTCCGCGCGAAGCGCGGCCCGATGACTGGCTCCGCGAAGCAATCCAGACCGTCGCCGCGGAAAGACTCTGGATTGCTTCGCTGCGCTCGCAATGACGAAGAAAACCTCATTCGCCGATCAGCTTCAGCCACTCGTCCTCGGTCAGCACCTTGACGCCGTGCTTGTTGGCTTCCGCGAGCTTCGAGCCTGCGCCGGGACCGGCGACCACGAGATCGGTCTTCTTCGACACCGATCCCGACACCTTTGCACCCAGCCGCTCCGCGGTTGCCTTGGCCTCGTCACGCGTCATCTTTTCCAGCGAGCCGGTGAACACCACGGTCTTGCCGGCGACGGCCGAATTGCTCTTCGGCTTCTCGGCGTCGACGATCTCGACTTCCTTGGTCAGCCGCTCGACGATGCCGCGATTGTGGCTCTCGCCGAAATAGTCGGCGATGCTCTTGATCACGGTGTCGCCGATCTGGTCGAACGCGTCCATGTCCGCCATCGCCTCCTCGTCGCCCTTGGCGACCTTGAGGCAGGCGTCGTGAAAGGCGTCCCAGGAGCCGTAGCCGCGTGCGAGGGCCAGCGCCGTGGTCTCACCGACATGGCGCATGCCGAGCGCATAGACGAAGCGCTCCAGCGCGATTTTCCGGCGGCTCTCGATGGCGTCGAACAGATTTCGCACCGACGTCGCGCCGTAACCCTCGATCTCTTCAAGCTTGAGCTTTGAGTTGCGCTTCTCCAGCGTGAATATGTCGGCAGGCTCCTTCACCCATCCCTCGTCGAAGAAATACTGGAGCTGCTTCTCGCCGAGACCGTCAATGTCGAAGGCGCGGCGGGAGACGAATAGCTTGAGATGCTCGATCTTCTGATAGGGGCAGGCGAACTCGCCGGTGCAGCGGGCGCGCGAGCCCTCCTCGCCGGTCGCCGTCTCCTCACGCACGACGTCGGTGTGCAGCGGACACGGGCACTTCTTCGGGAAGTGAAATTCCTTGGCGGTCTTCGGCCGCTTGTCGAGGACGACATCGACCACCTGCGGGATGACGTCGCCGGCGCGTTGAATCACGACCGTATCGCCGATGCGGATGTCGCGGCCCTCGCGCAGCACCTCGCCCTTGTTGCCGATGCCCTTGATGTAATCCTCATTGTGCAGCGAGACGTTCTGCACGATCACGCCCCCGACACCGACCGGTTCGAGCTTGCCGACCGGCGTAAACGAGCCGGTGCGGCCGACCTGGATCTCGATGTCGCGCAGCACGGTCATGGCACGTTCGGCCGGGAATTTGTGCGCGATGCCCCAGCGCGGCGTGCGCGAGACGAAGCCGAGCCGTTCCTGCCAATCGATACGGTCGACCTTATAGACGACGCCGTCGATGTCGTAGTCGAGTTTTGCGCGCTGCTCCTCGATTGCGTGATGGAACGCCAGCAGCTCCTCGACGGAGTGACACAGCTTGGTCAGCGGATTGGTCTTGAAGCCGCAACGCTCGAACCAGGCGATCATGCCGCTCTGCGTGCCCTCGGGCATCGCGCTCATCTGGCCCCACGCATAGGCGAAGAAACCGAGCGGACGCGAGGCGGTGATGGTGGGGTCCTTCTGCCGCAAGGAGCCTGCGGCCGAGTTGCGCGGATTGGCGAAGACGGTGCCGCCCTCCGCCTTCTGCCGCTCGTTGAGCGCCAGGAACGCCATTTTGGTCATATAGACCTCGCCGCGCACCTCACAGATGTCGGGGACGTTGCGGCCCTTCAGCTTCTGCGGCACGTCTTCGAGCGTGCGGATGTTGGCGGTGACGTCCTCGCCCACCGCACCGTCGCCGCGGGTTGCGGCGGTGACGAGCTCGCCGCCCTCATAACGTAGTGACATCGAGAGACCGTCAATCTTCGGCTCGGCGGAGAAATTGACCTGATCGTCGTCGAGCTTCAGGAAGCGCACGATGCGGCCGACGAAGTCGCGCACGTCCTCTTCGGCAAAGGCGTTGTCGAGCGACAACATCGGGACGGCATGCCGCACCTTCCTGAAGCGGCCCGACGGCGCCGCGCCGATCTTCTGTGACGGCGATTCCGCGCTGACGAACTCCGGAAAGCGCTTTTCGATGGCATTGAGGCGCTGGCGCAGCGCGTCATATTCGGCGTCGCTGACGGTGGGCGCGTCCTCTTGATAGTAGCGCCTGTCGTGCTCGCCGAGCTCAAGCGCGAGCCGCATGTGCTCGACCTTGGCCTGCGCCTTGGTGAGCTCGGCGACGTCACGAAGCGGTGTTGCTTTGGATTTTGCTCTGACCATTATACTTAAGGTTGCGTCTCGTCGTTCCGGGATGGTCCGGAGGACCAGACCCGGAACCTCGAGATTCCGGGTTCGCACGTCGTGCGCCCCGGAATGACAGTGGGAGGGGCTCGTGGCTTATTACGTCTATATTCTAGCAAGCCGACGGGATGGGGCAATCTACGTCGGCATCACCAATGACCTTGTGCGTCGCGTCTATGAGCATCGAATCAAGGCGGTGCCGGGCTTCACGACCAAGTACAACATCACACGGCTGGTCGGTTTGAGACTTATGATGATCCAATAGCTGCAATCTCACGCGAGAAAGAACTCAAGAAGTGGAAGCGGGTCTGGAAAACTCAGCTGATCAAGAAGGAGAATCCAAACTGGAATGATCTCTACGAGTCGATCTGCAAATGACGCGTCATTCCGGGATGGTCCGCAGGACCAGACCCGGAATCTCGAGATTCCGGTTCGGCTCTTCGAGCCGCCCCGGAATGACGGATAACTAAGCCGTCGCCGCCTTGAGCAGCCGTTCCGCGGCCGCCCTGGCTTCGGCCGTGATTTCCGCACCCGCCAGCATCCGCGCGATCTCCTCGCGGCGGTGATCGGCGGCCAGTGCGTTGACGCGGGTGGCGACGCGCTTGCCCTTGTCAAGGGCGTCCTTGGATATCAAGAGGTGCTGGTCGGCGCGGGCGGCGACCTGTGGGGCGTGGGTCACGGCCATCACCTGGACCTTGCCGGCAAGCCGCGCCAGACGGCCGCCGATGGCGTCGGCGACCGCCCCGCCAACGCCGGTGTCGATTTCGTCGAACACCAGGGTCGGCGCCGAGCCGCGATCTGACAGCACGACCTTAAGCGCCAGCAGGAAGCGCGAGAGTTCGCCGCCGGAGGCGACCTTCATCAGCGGACCCGGCTTGGTACCCGGATTGGTCTGCACCCAGAACTCGACGCGGTCGAAACCCTGCGGTCCCGGCGCGGCCTCGTCGGTCTCGACCTGAGTCATGAATTTTGCGCGTTCGAGCCTGAGCGGCGCGAGCTCGGCATTGACCGCCTTGTTGAGCTTCTCCGCCGATTTCTGCCGCGCCAGCGACAATTTCTTGGCGGCGGCCGCATAGCGCGCATCCGCCTCGATCGCGGCCTGCTCCAGCTTCTTCAGCTGCGAGGCACCGGCATCGATCAGCGCGACGTCGGCGGCATATTTGGCGGCAAGCGCGGCGAGCCCGTCGACCGGCGTCGAATATTTGCGTGACGCCGCACGCAAAGCGAAGAGCCGCTCCTCGATGCGCTCGAGCTCGGCGGGATCGAAATCGGTTGCCGCCAAGGCCGCCTGAAGGTGCTGGTCGGCTTCCTCCAGCGCGTTGATCGCGGCGTCGATCGCTTTCACCGCGGGCTCGACCAGCGCCGGCGAGTTGACGCCGCGGCGCTCCAGCCGTCGCACCGCGGCGGACAGCGCCGCGACCGGCGAATGATTGCCGCCAACCGCCTCCTGCGCCTCGCGCAAATCGGAGGCAATCTTCTCGCCCTGCATCATGGTGGTGCGGCGCGAAGCCAGCGATGTCTCTTCGCCGTCCTTGGGCGCGAGCTGCTTCAGCTCGTCGGAGGCATGGCGCAGATAATCTGCCTCGCGGGCGGCGCGCTCCATGCCGGCGCGGTGCTCCTCAAGCCCGGTGTTGGCGGTGCGGCGCGCGTCCCATAGCATCTCGACCGCGGCGACGTCCTTTTCGAGGCCGGCGAAAGCGTCGAGCAGGCGACGATGGGTGGCGGCATCGACCAGCGCACGCTCATCGTGCTGGCCGTGGATCTCGACCAGGGCGGCGCCCACCGCCTTCAGTGTCTGCACGCTGATCGACTGGTCGTTGATGAAGGCACGGGTGCGGCCATCGGCGAGCTGCACGCGGCGGAGAATCATCTCACCGGTATCGTCCAAGCCGTTCTCGGCCAGGATCTTCGTCGCGGGGTGATTTTTGGGGACATCGAACACGGCGGTGACCTGCCCCTGCTCCGCACCGTGGCGCACGAGGCCGGCGTCGCCGCGGCCGCCGAGCGCCAGCGCAAAGGCATCGAGCAGGATGGATTTGCCCGCACCGGTCTCGCCGGTCAAAACCGCAAGGCCGGTGGCGAATTCGATATCGAGCCGTTCGATCAGGACGATGTCACGGATCGACAGACGCGCCAGCATGGAACCAAATTTCCTAGCCGAGACCCATCTTCTTGAAGGTCCGGCTGATCCAAGACCCCTGATTCTCGCTCGGTTCGAGACCGCCGGATTTTACAAGATTATAGGCGTCCTTGTACCAGCGGCTATCAGGAAAATTGTGCCCGAGCACGGCCGCCGCGGTCTGCGCCTCGCCGACGATGCCGATCGCCATATAGGCCTCGGTGAGCCGGAACAACGCCTCCTCGACGTGGCGGGTGGTCTGGTACTGCGTGACGACGGTCTTGTAGCGGTTGATCGCAGCCGTGTAGTCGCGCTTCTGCGCGTAATAGCGGCCGACATTCATTTCCTTGCCGGCGAGCTGGTCGCGCGCGCCCTCGATCTTGGCCTTGGCCGAGGTGGCGTATTCCGAGTTCGGATATTTGCGCACTACCTCTTCCAGCGCGGCAATGGCCTTCTCGGTGCGGGCTTGGTCGCGGCTGATGTCCGGGATCTGGTCGTAATGCGAGGCGGCGATCAGGTATTGTGCATAGGCCGCGTCCGGGCTGCCGGGATGCAGCGTGACATAGCGGGTGGCGGCGCCGATGCAGCCGTCATAGTCGCCGCCCTGGTAGGACGCGTAGGCCGACATCAGCAGCGATTTGCGGGCCCATTCGGAATAAGGATGCTGGCGGTCGACCTCTTCGAACTTCTTGGTCGCCGCCTTCATGTCCTTCTTCTCGTTCATGAGGTACAGGCCCTCATTGTAGATCTTGTCGGCGGGCTCCTCGACGAAGGTGTCGTCCTTGGCGGTGAACTTGTCCCAGAGTGCGCCGGTGCCGCAGCCGGCCAGCGGCAGCGCGAGCAGGATGAAGGTGACGGCGTGAAGCAGGCCGCGGGCTCGAGACGAGACCGGGAGATATCCGCGCGTCATACGCTGTGCCGACATGAGTTTTGCCTTGACGCCCTGTGATGCGGTGCCCGCCAGCCCATGACCCCCGTCATGGGCGCGAAATGTGACCGTGGTGCCTGCCATACGACCACGCCGATCTATCCGAAAAACGATCGTTACCAACCGGATAGGCAGGCATTTCGCCCGGATTAAGGCGAACGTGCCGCAATGCTAGTCGATCATGGTTACCAGGAATTTCCCGGGGTCGGTCGCAAGCCGTGGCTGCGACAACAGGTCTGTCAGGACACGTCCGGCCCGTAGGCTGCGGCGATCCGGCCGCCGACGATACCGCGACCAACTTCGCCCTGCGGACGCGTGGTGCGGCGGGCCGTTTCGCCTTCGACCACCCGCCAGGCGGTACGGTCGGCCAGCAGCGCGGTCAGGACGGCATGGTTGAGCTTGTGGCCGCCACGCACCGAGCGGTAGGCGCCAAGCAGCGGCAGCCCGGCCAGCGCGAGGTCGCCGATCACATCCAGCACCTTGTGGCGGGCACATTCGTCGGCATAGCGCAGGCCCTCGGTATTGAGCAGCCGCTCGTCGTCGAACACGACGGTATTGTCGAAGGAGGCGCCGAGGGCATAACCCGCGCTCCAGAGCCGCGCGACATCGCCCATCAGCCCGAAAGTCCGGGCCCGGCCGACTTCGCGGCGGAAACGTTCGGGGCTGAGGTCGAAGGCGTAGCTCTGCTGGCCGATGACGGGGTTGGTGAAGTCGATCTCGACCTCGGTGCGGAACCCATTGGCGTAGGGCCTGATCTCGCCGAAGGAGTCGCCGATCTTCACCGAGATCGGCTTCAAAACCTGAATGAAGCGGCGCTGGGCCGATTGGGTGACGATGCTGGCCTGGTCGATCGCGGCAATGAAGGCGGCGGCACTGCCGTCCATGATCGGCACTTCGGGCCCGTCGATCTCGATCGTGGCATTGTCGACACCCATCCCGCGCAGTGCAGCAAGCACATGCTCGGCGGTGGAGACCAGCGGGCCGTCGCGATCGCCGAGGACGGTGGCGAAGTCGGTCGCGATCACCTGCTCGGCGGTCGCTTGAACTTCGCGGTCACTTCCCTCAAGCCCGGTGCGGACAAAAACAAAGCCCGCGTCGACAGGCGCAGGCCCAAGCGTGAGAGTGACGGGAAGACCGGAATGAACGCCCACGCCTGCCACCGAGGCTTGCGCACGAAGCGTTGTTTGCCGGCTAAATTTCATCAGGAACCCGCCCCACTACGACCACCGCGACTTATACGAGACCCGCCCGGCCGGCCAGTGCCGACGTCCCGCGAATCCGTATCCCCAAGTCACGGGCAAACCATAGTCACTGCCCCAAACAGCGCCAACTCACGCTTTTTTACCGATTGTTACCCCAAACCCGCCGTATTCGCGCCAAGGCTTAACCAAATTGCACTGAGGTCTGGGGGCCGTCATAGGCAGTTTCACTGAACCATCAACTGCGGAATTAATGATTTAAAATCAGCTACTTAGTCGCGCAATCCGGGCATGGACGGGACAAAAGAAAAGGTCCCGGCAAACGGGTTGCCGGGACCTTTTTTCGTCTGGCTCGGTGTAACAATCCTCAGGTCGCCTGCCGCCGCAGGAAGGCCGGGATATCAAGATGGTCGTCTCCCTGTGGCGCCGGCGCAACAGGCGCGGGACGACCGTGCATGTCCAAGCCCTGCGGCGCCGGACGGCGGGCATACTCCGATACCGGCTCGCTCGTCGCGATCTGCTGCGCGACGGTCTTCTGCGGTCGGCGCTCGGGCAGCGGTGGCATCGCGGGACCAGCGGTGCGGGCGGCGATCGGCGCTTCGCTCTCCTCGTCGCGACGGCCGAGGCCGACATTGGCGAGACGCTGGAGCAGCGACAGACGGCTCTTCTGGGGGGTCTCTTCCTCGACCTCGCCGCGGGCCTGGCGAATCTCGGCTTGGGCCGGCATCGGCAGTTCCTCAAGGCGCGGCATCCGCGGCGCGCGAACCGGCGGGCGCTCGGCCTGTGGCGGGATGAAGTTTTCGGGCGTCATCGGCTCCTGCATCGCGATCGGGGCCTGCTCCGGCTCCGGGAACAGGGTCGGCTTCTGCGCGATCGGGCGCACGGTGACATCGCCGTAGGTCTGCACCGGCGCGGGCGCCTGCGGGACGTCCGCGACGGCGGCGGCGATGGCGGCGAGCGCAGCGCGCTCGACGTTCTGACGGGGCGCGGCACCGGCCGGAGCCGGCGCGGCCGCCGGGGCCTGCGCGTCGAGCTTCTGGGCGCGTTCGGCAAGACGCTGATTGTCGGCACGGAGCCGCGCGGTCAAATCGGCAAGACGGCTCTCGGCAGCGACGGCCGGAGCAGCGGCGGCCTGCTGTGCCTGCGGAGCCGGGTTCGCGACAGGAGCGGAGGTCGCCTGGCTGTTGCGGGCGATCGCGGCCTGCTCGATGCCGGTGGCAACGACCGAGACGCGGATCAGACCATCGAGCGCTTCGTCGAAGGTCGCGCCGACGATGATGTTGGCGTCCTGGTCGACCTCCTCGCGGATGCGGGTCGCGGCCTCGTCGACCTCGAACAGAGTGAGGTCCTTGCCGCCGGTGATGGAGATGAGGAGGCCCTTGGCGCCCTTCATCGAGCTATCGTCGATCAGCGGATTGGCGATGGCAGCTTCTGCGGCGGTCAGCGCGCGCTTGTCGCCCGACGCCTCGCCGGTGCCCATCATCGCCTTGCCCATCTCGCGCATGACGGCGCGGACGTCGGCGAAATCGAGATTGATCAGGCCTTCCTTGACCATCAGGTCGGTGATGCAGGCAACGCCGGAATAGAGCACCTGATCGGCCATCGCGAAGGCGTCGGCGAAGGTGGTCTTCTCGTTGGCGACCCGGAACAGGTTCTGGTTCGGGATGATCAGGAGCGTGTCCACGACCTTGTGCAGCTCGTTAATGCCCGCCTCGGCGGTGCGCATGCGGCGGCCGCCCTCGAAGTGGAACGGCTTGGTCACGACGCCGACGGTGAGAATGCCCATGTCGCGCGCGGTCTTGGCGATCACGGGTGCAGCGCCGGTGCCGGTGCCGCCGCCCATGCCGGCAGTGACGAACACCATGTTGGCGCCCGAGAGATGGTCGCGCAGTTCGTCGATCACCTCTTCCGCCGCCGCGGCGCCGACGTTCGGCTGCGAGCCGGCGCCGAGGCCTTGGGTGACCGCCGTGCCCATCTGCACGATGCGCTGCGCTTTCGACATCGTCAGCGCCTGCGCGTCGGTGTTGGCGACCACGAAGTCGACGCCCTGGAGGCCCGCCGTGATCATGTTATTGACGGCATTGCCGCCGGCGCCGCCGACGCCGAACACGGTGATCCGGGGCTTCAGTTCGTGAATATCAGGAACATTGATGCTGATGGTCATGGTTGCTGCCTCTCGATCACGCGCGCGTGGGTTCGCCCCGGCCGGCGGCCGCGGGAGTTGGTGAAAATCGACAATTGCGGAAAGCAGTCATCAGAAGCCCTCGCGTAGCCATCGTCCGACCTTTCCGAAGTATCCGCCGGTCCCTGTCTTGACCTGCTGCCGCGTATGCCGCGGTTCGACATGTTCGAGGTGAACATATTGCGGGTAGACGAGAAGTCCGGCCGGCACCGCGAACGCGGCGTTCTTCGCCTCGTTGGGCAGCCGACCGAAGCCGAGCGGACGTCCGACCCGCACGGGCCGGCCGAGAATTTGGGTGCCGAGCTCGACGAGGCCGGTCAGCTGCGAGGCGCCGCCCGAGAGCACGACGCGGCCGTTGGGCTCTGAGGCGAAAGGCGAATCCTTCAGCTTGTCCCGAACCATTTCGAAGACTTCCTCGGCACGGTGCTTGACGATGTTGGCGATCGTGGCGCGGGAGACGATCTGCGGCAGATCCTGCTCGTCACCGGCTGTCGGCACAGACATCAGCTCACGCGAGTCCGATCCGCCGGTGATAACGGTCCCGTATAACGTCTTGATTCGCTCGGCATCGGCAATGGTCGCGGAGAGTCCGCGCGCAAGATCCATCGTGATGTGTTGCCCGCCGACCGCAAAACCGGCCGCATGCACGAAACGGCCGCCGGAATAGACGGCGATCGTGGTGGTGCCTGCGCCCATCTCGACCACGGCAGCGCCGAGATCGGCCTCGTCATCGGTCAGCACCGACAGGCCGGCGACATAGGGGCTTGCCGCCATGGCTTCGACATTGATGTGGCAGCGCTCCACTGCCAGCATCAGGTTCCGCGCCACGGTGGCGTCGCAGGTGACGACATTCATGTCGACGCCGAACTGGTGCGCGACCATGCCACGGGGATCGCGGATGCCCTTGACGCCGTCGAGGGTGTAGCCGACCGGGAGCGCGTGCAGCACGGTGC
Organism: Bradyrhizobium sp. 153; assembly: GCF_023073835.1. Classification (NCBI taxonomy): domain Bacteria; kingdom Pseudomonadati; phylum Pseudomonadota; class Alphaproteobacteria; order Hyphomicrobiales; family Nitrobacteraceae; genus Bradyrhizobium; species Bradyrhizobium sp. 153. The sequence goes on from NZ_JADPKH010000074.1 coordinate 186,062, forward strand.
GGCCTTCGCCCGTGGCATGGCGCATGCCGGTCGAGGTGACGCGGCTGACATCGGCCGGGGTCACAGCGCCGCCTCGGATGTCGGCGGCAGCCTCGACCAGCTGGCCGGAGAGCCGGCCGCCGGAGACCGACAGCAGCACGGACTCGACCCGCACCTTGGCCATCGTCTCCGCGAGCCCGACGGCCTGTCGCACCGCCTGCTCGCATTCGGTCAGGTCGATCACCGCGCCGGCCTTCATGCCGCGCGACTGGATCTGGCTGTAGCCGATCAATTCCACGGCATGGGTGCGGCCGCGCAACGCCTCGCTCGGCGGCGACGGCTTCAGCCGCGCGATCATGCAGGCGATCTTGCTGGTGCCGATATCGAGGCAGGCGACGATGCCGCCGCGTTTGTGCGGCATCGGGCGTGTCTTCGGCGTCTGGGTGCGATCGAGACCGGTCATGCGGAATCCCCGGCCTTCTTTTTCTTCTTGTCCTTGAACTGCTCCTCGCGCGCCTTGGCGGCGTCGTCGGACAGCTGCACCACCAGACGATCAGGCAGGCGCATGTCGACAGCGACGATGTCGCGGGAGAACAGCCTGTCCTCCTTGTCGAGCTTGGACAGCATCGCGAGCGCGTTGCCGACGTCCTGCTCGGGCAGGCGGATGTCGAGACCGTCCTTGAGCCTCAGATTCCAGCGCCGCTCGCCGACATAGATCGCGGCTTTCGTCACCGAATTGACCTGCGGATAACGCGCCAGCAGGGCGAGGAAATCGCGAGCCTGCGCCTCGGCGCCCTTGCCGACCACGAGCGGCAGCGACAGGAAGCGGCGCGAGACATAGGGTTCGAGCACGGCGCCGTCATCGGCGATTACGGAGAGCCGGCCGGCCTCCTGCCACAGCGCGAACGGCTTACGTTCGGTGAGCTCGATCATGAGCTGGCCCGGATAGAGCTTCAGTACGGTCGCGTCCGCAATCCAGGGATTGGCCTTGAGCTTGTCGCGCACCGCCTCGGCGTCGAGGAACAGCAGCGAGGAGCGACCACTGACGCCGCCAATCGCGAGGATCTCGTCCTGGGTCAGCTGCTTGCGGCCGTTGATCACGACGGAGGTGATGCGGAAGCCGGCGGAATTGGCTAGCGCGTTGCGGGCATCGTTCACCGCGGTGATGAAATCCTGGAGATGGCCGCCCTTGACGATGCCGAAGCCGCAGCTTCCGATCAGGAGCAGCACGGTCATGCTGATCCCGACCCGGCGCGGCAGATAGCGCTCGACGAGCGCGACCACACGCGGCGGCGGCTCGCGCTCGACGACGGCCTTCACCCTGGCCTTGGTCTTGATCTTGTCCTTGGCGGCGGCGCGCGCCTCGGCGTGCTTGTCCTGCACCCACTCGCGCAGAAGCACGACCGCTCCGATAGCGGCCGCTTTCAGGTCAGCTTGGGGCCTCAGCGATCTCAGAAGCGACCGGGTGAGGCTTCCTGCACCATCCATTGCACGAGCTCAACAGTTTGCCCGCGACATCGCGCGGATCCTGGCGAACATGACGTCTCGGGCCTGCCGGACCGGGAGGCTGGTCTTCAGAAGAAAACCTCTCCCCTTCAAAGCGTTCGCTGGAGGTGACATCACCCGCAACAGCTCACGCGCCGGCAACCAAAGCGCCATATGCGCCGCCAGCGTTAACCTTCGGACGTCCTGGTAAACAAAAGGTAAAATTCGTTAACGCGGGATGCTTTTTGCCTCGCGATGTGAGGCATTTATGCCGCGATGTCCGGCATTTTGCCGGCTTTCGGCCCCAAATCGGGTCGTTTCGGCGGTTCGGCCGTTAACCAGTCCTAATTATTTCCGGGCCCGCCGCTCGGCGAGCTCGATCAGGCCGCGCAGGAAGTCGACGAACGCGATGCCCTCGGCCTTCAACGCCTTGGGGTAGAGTGAAGAGTTGGTCAACCCGGGGAGCGTGTTGGTTTCGAGATAGACGAGGCCCTTGTCCGAGACGATGAAGTCCGAGCGGGAATAGCCATCACAGGACATCGCCCGATGCGCCAGCATCGCCTGCTCCCTCAGCGCAGCGGTGATCTCGGGTGCAAAACGGCCCGGGCAGATCTCCTGGGTCGACTTCGAAAGATATTTCGCGGCGTAGTCGAAATTGCCCTCGCCCGGAATGATCTCGATCGGCGGCAGCGCGATGATCGAGCCATCGGTGCGCTCCAGCACGCCGCAGGTCGCCTCGACGCCGGCGACGTAGGGCTCGATGACGTACTCTTCGTGCTTCGCCGCGTTGCGGACCGCGACGAGATCCTGCTTGGCGTTGACGAAGATCAGGCCGTAGCTCGATCCGTCGCGCGCCGGCTTTGCGATCAGCCGGCCGTATTCGGCGAAAGCCTCGTCGATGTTGTCGAGCGCAACGTTGGCCGGCGGCGTCACGCCGCCGAGCGCAGCAAACCGCTTGGCCGCGATCTTGTCGAAAGCGAGATGCGAGGAGGCCGAGCCCGATCCGGTGAAGGCCACGCCGCGCGCCTCGCACATCAGCTGCAATTCGCCGTTCTCGGCACGCCCGCCATGCAGGCCGAGCACCAGCACCCGGCCTTCCGCCTTGGCCTGGTCGAGCGCCTGCGCCAGCGGAATGCCGCGCGTACCGGGCTTGAACTCGTCCTCGAACGGACGGGCATGGTCGAGCAACTGCTTCGACTGCACGACATGCACCTTGTCCTCGACATCCCACCACCACAGATCGGCCTCGGGCAGCGCCTGGTGCAGCGCCTGGGCCGAGGCGACCGAAACCAGACGTTCGCGGTTGGAGCCGCCGAAGAGGATGGTGATGCGCATGGTGTCTCGTCGCCTCTGTCTTTTTGTCATTCCGGGGCGCGCAAAGCGCGAACCCGGAATCTCGAGGTTCCGGGTTCGGCGCCGCGCACCGCCCCGGAACGACAATTATACGGAAACCCCGATCCGCTTGATTTCCCAGTGTAGCTCAATTCCGGAATTCGCCTTCACGCGTTCGCGCACGGTCTCGCCCAGAGTCTCGATATCGTGCGCGGTGGCCTCGCCGGTGTTGATTAGGAAATTGCAGTGCATCTCCGAGACCTGCGCTCCGCCGACGCGCAAGCCCCGGCAGCCGGCCGCGTCGATCAGCTTCCAGGCGGAATGGCCGGGCGGATTCTGGAAGGTCGAGCCGCCGGTCTTCTCGCGGATCGGCTGCGCGGTCTCGCGATGGCTCTGCACCTCCGCCATGCGCGCGCGGATCGCATCGGTATCCCTGATCTCGCCGCCAAATCGCGCGGAGGTGAAGATGATGGACGGATCGACCCCGCTGTTGCGGTAGGCGAATTTCATCTCGGCATTGGAGAAGACATGCTTCGTGCCGTCGCGGCCGACGCCTCGCGCCTCGATCAGCACGTCCTTGGTCTCTCCGCCATTGGCTCCCGCATTCATGCGCAGCGCGCCGCCGATGGTGCCGGGAATGCCGAAATAGAATTCGAGGCCGCCGATATTGGCGGCGGCCGCGACTTCCGCCACGCGCTTGTCGAGTGTCGCCGCACCCGCGGTGACGACATCGCCGCTCGCGCTCGTCTCGCCGAAGGCGCGCGGTGCAAGACGAATCACCACGCCCGCAATACCGCCATCGCGCACAATAAGGTTGGAGCCGACGCCGACGACATAGACCGGAATGTCGGTAGCGAGATGCGCAAGAAAGTAAGCGAGGTCGTCTTCATCCGCCGGCGTGAACAGCACCTGCGCGGGACCGCCGACGCGAAACCAGGTGAGTTCGGCCAGCGACTGATTGGCGAGCAGCCGACCGCGCAGTTGCGGCATCGCGGCTCTGAGTGAGGGCGTGATGTCGGGAAATTCCACCGCCCTACCCCAGCGCCTTCAACTCATCCGGCAAGGAATATGCCCACTGTGTGATGTTGCCGGCGCCAAGGCACACGACGAGATCGCCTGATTTCGCCAATCCCTTGACGATGCCGGCGAGTTCCGACGCCGCCGGCAGCGGAATCGCCTCGCGGTGGCCGTGGGCGCGCAGGCCTTCGACGAAATGGTCGCGATCGATGCCTTCGATCGGCGCCTCGCCGGCGGCATAGACGTCGGCGACGATCACCGCATCCGCATCGTTGAAGCAGGTGCAGAATTCCTCGAACAACGATTGCAGGCGGGTGTAGCGATGCGGCTGCACCACGGCGATTACCTTGCCGGTGTAGGAATCGCGCGCCGCTTTCAGCACGGCGGCAATCTCGACCGGGTGATGGCCGTAATCGTCGATGACGGTGACGCCGTTCCACTCGCCGGTCTTGGTGAAGCGCCGCTTAACGCCGCCAAAGGCTGCGATGGCACTGCGGATCTTGTCATCGGGAACACCGAGCGTGTGCGCGACCGCAATTGCCGCCGCCGCATTCGAGGCGTTGTGCCGGCCCGGCATCGGCAGCGCGAGGTCGGCGATCTCGTGCACAGCCCCGCTCTTGCGGTCGCGGATCACGACCTTGAATTTCGAGCCGCCGCCGCCCGCCGTGAGGCCGACCAGCCGCACGTCGGCTTGCGGATTCTCGCCGTAAGTGATGATGCGACGATCCTCGATCCTGCCGACGAGGCTCTGCACCACGGGATGATCGATGCACATCACGGCAAAGCCATAAAACGGCAGGTTCTCGACGAAATGACGGAACGCATCCTGCACGGCATCGAAGGTCTTGAAGTGATCAAGATGCTCGGGGTCGACATTGGTGACGATGGCGACATCGGTCGGCAGCTTCAGGAACGTGCCGTCGCTCTCGTCGGCTTCCACCACCATCCAGTCGCCGGCGCCAAGACGTGCGTTGGATCCGTAAGCATTGATGATGCCGCCGTTGATCACGGTCGGATCGAGCCCGCCGGCATCGAGCAGCGCTGCGACCATCGTGGTCGTCGTGGTCTTGCCGTGGGTGCCGGCAATCGCGACGCAGCTCTTCAGCCGCATCAGCTCGGCCAGCATCTCGGCGCGACGCACCACGGGAATGCGCCGCTCGCGCGCAGCCATCAGCTCCGGATTGTCGCGCTTGATCGCGGTGGAGACCACAACGACCTCGGCGCCGTCGACGTTCTCGGCCTTGTGGCCGACCGAGACTTTCGCGCCCTTCTTGCGCAGACGGTCGAGATTGTAATTGTCGGCGGCGTCGGAACCCTGCACGGCATAGCCGAGATTGATCAGCACCTCGGCGATGCCGCTCATGCCGATCCCGCCAATCCCGACGAAGTGGATGGGTCCGATCTCGCGCGGCAGTCTCATGCTCTGTTCCCTGACCTCGCCGCCCGCGAAGGCGGCATCTGGCGAAGGTCACGGCCAAATCAGCCGCGCGCCTTTCCTACTGGATGCCCCGCTTTGGAAGGCGATGACAAGGGCTTTTTCGCGTCAGATTCCCGCGACTTTGACCACCAGATCGGCGAGCCGCTCAGCCGCATCGAGCCGGCCCGCGCTGCGGGCCGCTTCGGCCATGGCAGCAAGACGCCCCGGCTCGGCGGCGAAGGCGGAGATTTCGGCGGCAAGGCGATCCGAGCTGAACTCGGTCTGCGGGATGCGGATGGCGCCATCGACCTTCGCCAGCACGCCGGCATTGGCGAACTGGTCCTGGTCGATCGAGCCGGGGAGCGGCACCAGGATCGAGGGCCGCCCGATCGCGGCAAGCTCGGCGACCGTACCCGCGCCGGAACGCGACACCACCAGATGGTTGGAGGCGAGCCGTGCCGGCAGATCCGTGAAGAAGGGTGCGAGCTCGGCCTTGATCTTGAGCTTGTCGTAAACCGCGCGAACGCGATTCATGTCCTCCTCGCGCACCTGCTGGGTGAGGACGAGGCGGCTCCACAGCGCAGGCTCGAGCCGCTCGATCGCGCCCGGCACGATGTCGGCCATGATGCGCGCGCCCTGGCTGCCGCCGACGACGAGCAGGCGCAGCGGGCCGCTCACTTCAGGCGCGACATATTTCACCGCTGCAGCCGCGAGGATCGCGGGCCGCATCGGCGTGCCGACCGTCGTGGTCTTGCCCGATAGCGCCGGATCGCGGTCGAGCACGCCGGGCAAGGACGTCGCGATGGCGCGGACGCGGCTCGACAGGAACCGGTTGGCGCGGCCGAGCACAGCGTTGGCGTCGTGGATGATGCCGGGCACGCCGGCGAATTTTGCCGCAACCAACGGCGGCAACGTCGGATAGCCACCAAAGCCGACGACGGCAACGGGCTTCAATCGCTTGATCAGAGTGTAGGCGGAAAGCGTGCCGGCGGCGAGCGTGAGGCCGGCATAGGCAAGCTGGAACGGATTGCGACCGCGCGCAGTCTCGCTGCTCACCACGTCGATCATGTCCTTGCTGAAGAGGCCGCTATAGCGCAGTGCGCGCTCGTCAGTGACGAGGCGGACGCGAAAGCCGCGCCGGATCAATTCGACGCCGAGCGCCTCGGCCGGGAACAGATGGCCGCCGGTGCCGCCCGCGGCGAGAAGAATCAGGGGGGACGTGTCCATAACTGCCCTTTTACAAGTCCTCCGCTGTCATTGCGAGCGCAGTCGGCCGGACTACCAGTTCCTCATCCTGAGGAGCGCGGAACGCGCATCTCGAAGGATGAAGGCCCGACCGGTGGCCGCGCCCTTCGAGACGCTGCGCGAAGCGCGGCTCCTCGGGCTGAGGATCACGCGTAGCTGCGCATGGCCTCGGCGTGGCCGCTTGCCTCAACCTCGGTGCGCGGACGCAGCCGCGTCAGCGCCAGCATCATGCCGACGCCATACGCCAGCGACACGATCGAGGAGCCGCCATAGGAGATGAACGGCAGCGTCATGCCCTTGGCAGGGATGAGCTGGAGATTGACGGACATGTTGATCGCCGCCTGCACGCCGAACAGGATGGCAAGGCCAGAGGCCGCAAAGCGCGAGAACATGTCCTCATTGGCATAGGCGCGCGACAGCGTGCGGATGACGACGAAAGCGAACAGCGCCAGCATGGCCAGGCACAGAATGATGCCGAACTCTTCGGCGGCGACCGCGAACACGAAATCGGTATGGCTGTCCGGCAGGCTGCGTTTTGCTATGCCCTCGCCCGGTCCGAGCCCGAACCAGCCACCATTGTAGAAGGCTTCCATGGCAGTATCGACCTGGAAGGTGTCGCCAGAGGCCGGGTTCATGAAGCGCCTGATGCGACCCGCTACATGGGGAACAAAAAGGTAGGCGCTGAACAGGCCGGCCGCGCCCAGGCCTGCAAGCCCGAACACCCAGACCATGCGCATGCCGGCGATGAAGAACAGCGAGCCCCACACCATCAGGATCAGCATGGTCTGGCCGAAATCCGGCTCCATCACCAGCAGCGCGACCAGCATCAAGAGCAGCACCAGCGCCATCGAGGTCGCCGGCATCTCCGGCCGCCTGGTCGATTCCGCGAACAGCCAGGCGGCGATGACGACGAACGACGGCTTTGCGATCTCGGAGGCCTGGATGTTGACGCCGAGCAGCGTGATCCAGCGCCGCGAGCCCTTCACCTCCGGGCCGATAGCGAGCGTGAGCACGATCAGGATGATGCTCGCTGCGAAGATGATCAGGGCCGAGCGGCGGATCGCCCGCGGCGAGAGGAAGGAGACGCCGACCAGCACCAGGCAGGACGGCGCCAGGAACAACACATGACGGCCGAAGAAATGGAAGGGATCGAGGCCGATGCGGGTCGCAACCGGCGGACTCGCCGCCAGCGACAGGATCACCCCGGTCAGCATCAGCGCCAGGATGGCGCCCATCAGCGGCTTGTCGACGGTCCACCACCACTCGGAAAAGGGGGTGCGTTCTTCACGGGAGAGCATGGGCGGCCGCTTTCGGACAGAGATAGTCCATTGGTCGCCGAGGTTGGTTACCGGGGGGTTAATGGAAGTGGATGAAGTTGTGAACAGTCTCGTGCCCCGGACGCAGCGCAGCGCGCCGCCTCTTCGCGGCGTGGTGCGCTGCTGAGCCGGGGCCCAGCGGCTTGTGGGTCCCGGCTCTGCGGAGCGTCACTTCGTGCCGCACCGCGTCCGGGACACGATAGCGCTACTCGTAATTGATCGTGATGTCCCCCGCGCGCTGATCGCGCTTGTAGACCTGGTTTGGACCGGGAATGAAACCGATCCTGACAGCCCGCTCATTACTCCAGGCGACGACGGGATCAAGGTGCCCGCGCACACTAAGAAACGTCGGCGTACTCTCAGGCGAGAACGTCCGACCGCGAGCCACGATGCTGGCCTGCGTGCTGTCGGGTACCGTGGCTCCGCACTCCTTCCAGACCACGACAACCAGCTTACTGCCGCTGGGGGAAGCGAACGACGCGGCACGCGCCGAATCCGCTCATGACGTTGTCAATGAGGACAGCAAAGAAGAAACCCGCGGCGACCGGGACAGCAAGAGCAGCGACGATAATTCCAGTCCAGCGTCGCCGCGACATCCTCACACCACCGGCTTCACGCCCGGCAGCGCCTGCACCAGTTCGCGGAACTTGGTGCCGCGGATCTCGAAATTGCGGTACTGGTCGAAGGAAGCGCAGGCGGGCGACAGCAGCACGACTGCGTCGGTGAGCCCTGAGGCTTCCGCATCGCGCGCGGCATGCTCGACCGCGACGTCCAGCGTCTGGCTGATCTCGTGCGCAACCTCGCGGCCGAGCGTGCCGGAGAATTCCTGCGCGGCCTCGCCGATCAGATAGGCCTTGCGGATACGCGGGAAGAAGGAGGTCAGGCTGGTGATGCCACCCGCCTTCGGCTTGCCGCCGGCGATCCAGAAGATGTCGGCGAAGGACGACAACGCGTGCGCGGTGGCGTCGGCGTTCGTTCCTTTGGAGTCGTTGACGAACAGCACGTTACCGCGGCGACCGACCTGCTCCATGCGGTGCGCAAGGCCGGGAAAGCTGCGCAGGCCGTTCTGGAGCACATCAAGATTGATGCCCATCGCGAGCGCAGCGGCCGCGGCGCAGGCCGCGTTCTGCGCATTGTGCTGGCCACGCAGCGACCCGATACCGCCGAGCGCAGCGACTTCGCTGCGGGCGCCACCCGAGGTGCGCACGATGTTCCCGTGCTCGACATGGATGCCGCTCGCCAGCGGGTTCTTGACGGAGATACGCACTACGTTCTTGCCGGCGCGGTCGAGCCGGTCGGCGATGTCGCGGCAAAACCCATCGTCGACGCCGACGATCGCGGTGCCGCCCGCCTGCACACCGGCGACGAGACGCTCCTTCACCGCGGCGTAATGCGCAATCGTGCCGTGGCGGTCGATGTGGTCCTCGCTGACATTGAGCAGGATGCCGACGGAAGGATCGAGCGAGGGCGCGAGGTCGATCTGGTAGGAGGACATCTCGATGACGTGGACGCGGCCCATGCGCGGCGGCTGCAGCGACAGGATCGCGGTGCCGATATTGCCGCCCATCTGGGTGTCGTAGCCGGCCACTTTCGTCAGGTGCGCGATCAGCGCCGTCGTGGTCGACTTGCCATTGGTGCCGGTGATGGCGACGAACGGGGCATCCGGCGCGTGGCGGCGCCGCTCGCGGCAGAACAGCTCGATGTCGCCGATCACCTCAATGCCGGCCTCGCGCGCCTTCAAGACGCTCCAATGCGGCACCGGATGGGTCAGCGGCACGCCGGGCGCGAGCACCAATGCGGCAAAACTCGCCCACGAGATGTTGCGCAAATCCGCGGTGACGAAGCCGGCTTGCGCCGCCTTGGCGATGTTCTCGGCATTGTCGTCGGCGGCGATCACCTCGGCGCCACCGGCTTTCAACGCATGGCAGGAGGCGAGCCCCGAACCGCCGAGGCCGAACACAGCGACAGTCTTGCCGGCAAAGGACGTGACCGGAATCATCGATCCATCACCGCAGCTTCAGCGTCGACAGGCCGGCGAGCGCCAGCATCACCGAGATGATCCAGAAGCGGATCACGATCTGCGGCTCGGTCCAGCCGAGCTGCTCGAAATGGTGATGGATCGGCGCCATCCTGAAGATGCGTTTTCCCGTGAGCTTGAACGACACCACCTGCACGATGACGGAGACCGCCTCCAGCACGAACAGGCCACCGATCACCGCGAGCACGATCTCGTGCTTCACCGCCACCGCGATGGCGCCGAGCATGCCGCCGAGCGCGAGCGAGCCGGTGTCGCCCATGAAGATCGAGGCTGGCGGTGCGTTGAACCAGAGGAAGCCGAGACCGGCGCCCAGCAATGCGCCGCAGAGCACCGCGAGCTCGCCGGTACCGGCGACATATTTGATCTGGAGATAGTCGGCGAACACGGCGTTGCCGGCGAGATAGGCGATCATCGCAAAGCTCGCCGTCGCGATCATCACCGGCACGATGGCAAGCCCGTCGAGGCCGTCGGTGAGGTTCACGGCGTTGCCGGCACCGACAATGACGAAGGCGCCGAACACGACGAAGAACCAGCCGAAATGCAGCACGGTGTCTTTCAGGAACGGAATCGTCAGCGCGGTCGACGCCGGATCGCGATTCAGCCGCACCAGCGCGTAGCAGGCAACCAGCGCGATCACCGCCTCGATCAATAGGCGAAGCTTGCTGCCGAACCCGGTCGTGGTCTGCTTGGTCACCTTGAGGTAATCGTCATAGAAACCGACGAAGCCGAAACCGAGCGTCACCGCCAGCACGATCCAGACATAGGGGTTGAGCGGATTGGCCCACAGCACGGTACCGACGGTCAGGCCGGACAGGATCATCAGCCCGCCCATGGTGGGCGTGCCCTTCTTGGCGAGGTGCGATTGCGGACCGTCGGTGCGGATCGGCTGGCCCTTGCCCTGACGGATGCGCAAATGATCGATGATCCAGGGACCGAACAGGAACACGAACAGCGCGCCGGTGACGATGGCGCCGCCGGTGCGGAAGGTGATATAGCGGAAGACGTTCAGGAAGGTGCGAAACGCACCGAATCCCGGAAATGTGTTGGAGAGCTCGATCAGCCAGTAAAACATTCAGACGGTCCTATGACGCCTTTGCACACGCGGCCTTGGCTTTGTTGTTGGCCTCAACGTGCTCACGCGCATTCGCTGGTTTTCATCATCGGATCGGTCGCGACCTCAGGGAAAACGGACGGTTTTGCGCCGCAAAGGGCGGGATTCGGGAGCAGCGCCTTCCAAGCAGTTTACGCCTTTGCCTGCAAGGCGGCCACCAGGCCCGGCACAAACTTGTTGACCCAGAACATCTTCTTGCTGCCCTTGACAACCACGACGTCGCCTGCCTTCAGCAGGCTCGCAACCTCGTCCGGCTTCAGCGTGGCGGGATCGTCGTGCCAGCCGAGGCCCTTGCCTGATGGCAGCACGTCGAAGAGGTGGCGCATCAAGGGGCCGACACAATAGACGCCATCGATACCTTCGAGATGCTTGGCAAGGCCGGTGTGGTAGGTTGGCGCGTCAGCGCCCAGCTCCAGCATGTCGCCGAGCACCGCAATGCGACGGCCGCCGGTCACGTTGCGCGCCTGCAAGCTTTGCAGCGCAGCTGCGATGCTGGCCGGATTGCCGTTGAAACTGTCGTCGATCACGGTGATACCGCCGACCGCCTGCTCGACGCCGCGGCCGGTCATGATGCCGACCCGATCGAGCTTGATCGCGAGCGTCGCCGCATCGAGGTTCGCTGCGCGGATCGCGGCGAGCGCGGCCAACGCATTCTGCACGCGGTGCGGCGCGCCCGGCGTCAGGCTGAAGGCGATCTCCTTCTTGCCGAGCCTGGCCACGACCTGCCAGCTCTCGCCGTGCGGGGCGTGCGCGACTTCATGCACCTCGGCATGCTCACCAAAGCGCACCACCTTGCCCTTCCATTCCGGCGCCTTGATCCCGGCGGGCAACACCAGCACGCCGTCCTCGGGCAGGCCACGTACAATCGACACCTTTTCGCGCGTGATGGCTTCGAGCGAGCCGAGCTTTTCCAGATGCACCGGCTGGACATTGACGACGAGCGCGACCGTCGGCCGGGTCAACTCGCTGAGCCGCGCGATCTCGCCGGGCTGGTTCATGCCCATCTCGACGACCCACACGCTGGCATCTAGCCTCGCATTGCACAGCGTCAGCGGCACGCCCCAGAAATTGTTGAAGCTCGAGGGGCTGGCATAGGCGTTGGGATAAGCGGCCAGAAACTCCTTGGTGCTGGTCTTGCCGGCGCTGCCGGTCAGCCCGATCACCGCACCACGAAAGCGCGTGCGTGCGGCGCGCGCGAGGCCCCAGAGGCCGTCGATCAATGTGTCCTTCACGACGATCTGGGGAATGCGGATGCCCGCGATCTCGTGCGGCACGATCATCGCGACCGCTCCGGAAGCTTCCGCCTTGTCCGCGAACTCCCAGCCGTCACGCGCGCTGGCGAAGGCGGAGACGAAGCCGCCGCTCGGTGTTCCGCTCAGCGCGACGAACAGGCTGCCCGGCTTCACCAGGCGGCTGTCCTGGGTGACGAAATCGATCGGCGTATCCGGGAACGATCCGCCGACGCCCAGCGCACGCGCCACCTCGGCAACCGTCCATATCGGCGCGCTCATGCAACCCTCGATGCTAATGCGGCGGCGACCGCCTCGTGATCACTGAAGGGCAGCACCTCGCCACCGACGATCTGTCCGGTCTCGTGGCCCTTGCCGGCGATGAGCAGCGCGTCGCCCTCCTGCAAGTCCTCGATCGCCGCGCGGATCGCAGCAGTGCGGTCGCCGATTTCGCGGGCGCCCTTCGCGGTGGCGAGGATCGCCGCGCGGATCGCTTCCGGCTTCTCGCTGCGCGGATTGTCATCGGTGATGATGATGCCGTCGGCGTTCTCGGCCGCGATTTCGCCCATGATCGGCCGCTTGCCGGCATCGCGATCGCCACCGGCGCCGAACACGACGACCAGCTTGCGCCTGGCGTAGGGACGGAGCGCCTGCAAAGCTTTCGCCAGCGCATCGGGCTTGTGCGCATAGTCGACGAAGATCGGTGCGCCGTTGCGCTCGCCGACCCGTTCGAGACGTCCCTTGGCGCCTTCGAGATGTTCGAGGCTCGCGAACACATCGGCTGCATCGCTGCCTGTGCCGATGGCAAGGCCGGCCGACACCAGCGCGTTCTCGATCTGGAACTCGCCGACCAGCGGGAGACGGACCGCGTAACACTTGCCGCGATGCTCGATCGCGAGCGCTTGCGAAAAGCCCTCGACCTCGGCGCCGGCGAGACGAATGCCCTCGCTTGCCCCGTCCCCATTGCGGCCGACCGCCATCACGCGCAGGCCGCGCGCCTTCGCTGCGTCGAGGACGTCCGCCGAGCAATCATGATCGGCCGAGATCACAGCCGCGCCGTCAGGGGCGACCAGCTCGCGGAACAGCCTGAGCTTGGCCGCAAGGTAATGCGCGACGGTCGGATGGTAATCCATGTGGTCGCGCGAGAGATTGGTGAAGCCGGCGGCCGAGACGCGCACGCCGTCGAGGCGGTACTGGTCGAGCCCGTGCGAGGACGCCTCGAAGGCGAGATGCGTGACGCCGTCGCGCGCGATGTCGTCGATCTGCCGGTGCAGCGCGATCGGATCCGGCGTCGTCAGCGAGCCGTAGACGGTGTGCTTGGGCGAGACGAGACCGATGGTGCCGATGCTGGCGGAGGCATGCCCCAGCCGCTCCCAGATCTGGCGCGTGAACGCCGCAACCGAGGTCTTGCCGCTGGTACCGGTGACCGCGGCAATCGTCGAAGGCTGCGCAGGGAAGAATTTTGCCGCCGCCAGCGCCAGCGCACGACGGGGGTTGGCGACCGTCACGAACGGCACCTTGCGGCCATCAGGCGCATGATCGCCGACGACGGCCGCCGCGCCGGCCGCGACCGCAGCATCGACGAAGCGCGCACCGTCCGTCTTGCTGCCCGCAAGGGCGAAGAAGAGATCGCCCGGCCTGACCTGCCGGCTGTCGAGGGCAAGGCCGGTCACATCGAGCGCCGCGGCAGCGGGCTCAATTACGACATCATTGCCTAGCAGTTCGCGCAGCTTCATGGTCTTCCAGCCGACACGCCGTGCCGGAAAGCCGAATCTTCGGAAAAGCCCGACTCAGCAGCGGCAATGGCCTACCCGGTTGATTACTGGGTTGTTCTGGATGCTGCAAGAATAAGGCGGTCCGCAGGCGGCAGATCGAACCGGGGCTCGACGCCCAGAAGCGGCGCGATCCGCTCGATCACCTTGCCGCCGGTCGGCACCGCGTTCCAGCCCGAGGTGATGAAACCCTTCGTTTCAGGAATGGCCTGCGGCTCGTCGAGCATGATCAGGACGTGATATTTCGGATCGTCGCAGGGCAGGATGGCGGTGAACGAGTTGAGCACACGCTTCTTGGCGTAGCGGCCGTTGATGACCTTCTCGGACGTGCCGGTCTTGCCGCCGACGTAATAGCCCTTGATGTCGGCGGTCTTGGCGGTACCGATCTCGGCATTGAGCCGCATCAGATACCGCATCTTGTCGCTGGTGTCCTGCTTGATCACGCGCTTGGCCAGCGCCGCCGCTTCGGCTTCGCTGCGCTTCATGAAGGTCGGCGGAATGAGGTAACCGCCGTTCACCAATGCATTGATGCCCATCACCGCCTGGAGCGGCGCCACCGAGAGGCCCTGGCCGAACGCAGCCGTGACCGTGTTCAGCTCACTCCAGCGGCGCGGGATCAGCGGCGCCGCGCTCTCCGGCAGCTCGGTACGCAGCCGCGTCAACTGGCCCATCTTGGCGAGAAACGCCTTATGCGCCTCGACGCCCTGGTTAAGCGCGATCCGTGCCGCGCCGATGTTGGACGAATAGGTGAACACTTCCTTGGTGTTGATGAAGCGCCCGAGCGGGTGGCTGTCGTGGATGGTGAACTTGCCGTAGTGCAGGTTCCCGCGCGCATCCCACGACGAGTTCAGATTGATCTTGCCGGAATCGAGCGCCATCGCCAGCGTGAACGCCTTGAAGGTCGAGCCCATCTCGTAGACGCCGGTGGTCAGGCGATTGATGCGGTCGGGGTCGTGCGCTTCCTTCGGATTGTTGGGATCGAAGTCCGGCAGGGACACCATCGCCACGATCTCGCCGGTCTTGACGTTGGAGACGATACCGGAGGCGGCCTTGGCGTGAAACTTGTCCTTGGCCTTCAACAGTTCGTCGCGGAGCGCATGCTCGACGCGCAGATCGACCGAGAGCTCGATCGGCTTTTGCAGCCGGTCGGTGGCAAAGCCGGCGCGGTGGAGATCGGCGAGCCCCTGGTTGTCGAGCCACTTCTCGAGACCAGCGATGCCCTGGTTATCGATATTGACGAGACCGATCAGGTGGGCGACCTCGTTGCCGGTCGGGTAGACGCGCTTGTTCTCGCGCAGGAAGCCGATGCCGGGAATGCCGAGCTTGTGGATGTCCTGCTGCTGCTTCGGCGTGACCTCGCGTTTGAGCCAAACGAAGCCCTTGCGCGTCTTCAGGCGCTCGCGCACCTCGGCCTCGTCAAGATCGGGGATGGTGGCGGTCAGAAGCTCGATCGCCTCGTCCTTGTCGATGATGCGGCGCGGCTCGCCGAACAGGCTCGCCGCCTTGACGTCGGTTGCCAGGATCGCGCCGTTACGGTCGACGATGTCGGGCCGCGCGGTTGCGACCACCTCCTGCGCCGCGGCGCGGCGGGCACCGTGAGCGTCGGCCCCGATCGCGAACATCACGAGGCGGCCGCCGATCAGGGCGTAGACCGAGGCGAAGGCGAGCATCGCCAGGCCAACGCGCGCGCGCGCCTTCGCGGCGCGATCGACGTTGCGCCCGTAGAGCAGGCTGCGGATCAGCCGCTGCCGCCAGGGCTCGGTGGGCTTTTCTGTGGGTTTTGCCGGGATCGGAGCGCTCATTGATTGTCCTCCGGCTGAGGCACGGAGCCCGTCACAGTGTCGGGATCGCTCGCGGCTTCGATAGTATTGAGCATCGCTCCGATCGGGTCGGGCTCGCCCGGCCTGAACATCCGCGGCGGGCGCTCCGGCAGGTTCTTCAGCGAGTCATATTGCGTGCCGTTGACCGGCTTCAGCGATAGATGCCGGTCGGACAGTCCTTGCAGGCGCAGGGGCGCATCGAGCTTGGCCCATTCAGCGCGCAGCGAGGCGATCGCATCGCGCTGCTCCCGGATCTCCGCATGCAGGCGCAGCACCTTCTCGGTGCGCGCGGTGGAGTCCATCTTGATCCGGTAGACATGGGCTGCCGCGAAGATCAGCGCGCCGATGACGAGGAGGTGGATGAAGCGCATGCGCTAGCCGCCCCTCATGACGTCGGAGAGTCTTGGCCAGGACGATGGCTCGCCATCATGATGCGCGGGCGCCGAGGTACGCTCGGCGGCGCGCAGCTTTGCGGAGCGCGCACGTGGATTGAGCGCAACTTCGTCCTCACCGGCGACGATCGGCCGCCGCGTCAGCAGCTGGAAGCTCGGCGCGGCTTGCGCCACCTCTGGCAGATGCCGCGAACCGCCGCCGCTCTTGGAACGTGAGGCGAGAAAATTCTTGACGATGCGGTCTTCCAGCGAATGGAACGAGACCACGACGAGGCGGCCGCCGGGCTCGAGCACGCGCTCGGCCGCAGCGAGCGCCGTCTGAAGTTCCTCCAGCTCTTCGTTGACGAAGATGCGCAGCGCCTGGAACGTCCGCGTCGCCGGGTGAATGTCCCCGGGCTTCGAGCGCACGACCCTGCCGACGAGATCAGCGAGTGCGCGCGTGGTCGTGAACGGCGTCTCCTGCCGGTCTGCCACGATGGCGCGGGCGATGCGCCGCGAATGCCGCTCTTCGCCGAAGAGATAGATGATGTCGGCTAGATCGCCTTCGGAAGCGCGGGCGACGACGTCTGCCGCGGTCGGCCCCGTCTGCCCCATCCGCATGTCGAGCGGTCCGTCGAGACGGAAGGAGAAGCCGCGGCCGGCCTGATCGAGCTGCATCGAGGACACGCCGACATCCATCACGACTCCGTCGATCGCCTCGACGCCCTGCCCCGCGCAGACTTCGGCGAGGTTCGAGAAGCGATCTTCGACCAGCGTGAGCCGGCCCGCGGAGCGTTCGACGAGTTCGGCACCGCCAGCGATCGCAGTGCGGTCACGGTCAATGGCAATGAGCCGGGTTCCCGGCACGTCGAGAATGGCACGGCTGTAGCCGCCGGCGCCGAAGGTGGCGTCGACATAGATGCCGCCCGCGCGCGGGGCGAGATGGTCAACGGCCTCGCGGCCGAGAACGGGAATGTGCGGAGCCGAGCTCATGCGCCACGCCTGCCGAACACCCAGCCCGGCGTCGATGCCAGATTGGGGACGAAGCAGCCCATGACGCCTCGAATGATTCTGCGTCGCGGCGGTTCCACGACAAAGCCCTCGTCTAGCACGGTTCCCAAGCCCGGCTGTCCCGGGCCGCAAACCCAGTGTTCCCAGTGGAATTTGTCGGGCAGCCATGGGATTTCGAGCCAAAATACGCTTTGGCCGCCTCCGGACGCGGGTCGGCTCTTCATCTCTGAGTAACGGCCCTTAGCGTTAAGAAAGCGTTGATCGGCTCGCGACAAGTCGAAAAGGTGACGCCGTGGTGATGCTTCATCCACACACATGCGCCAAAATGCATCCGTTAACCGCGCCGCGCGATTGCGCGCGGCCGAAGGGTAAAGGAATAGTAAAGAGAAGGGCTTGGCCCACACTCTCGTCCAACTCGAGCTGTTCATGCCGTCCGGTTCGTCCACGCCGTCTGGAGCTGATTCGAAGCGTCAACGCGTTCTCCCGGTTCCCAAAGCCGCGGCGGGCATGCGAACGTTCGATCCCGATTCCTCGATCGTCTCCGACATCATCCCCTCGCCGAACCATGGCGAGCGCGCCAAGGGACGGCAGCCCGACATGATCGTGCTGCACTACACCGGCATGCCCGATGTCGAGGGCGCGCTGGCGCGGCTGTGCACGGCGGGGACCGACGTGTCGGCGCACTACGTCGTGCTGGAGGACGGCCGCATCGTGCAATGCGTGCCCGAGGCCAGGCGCGCCTGGCACGCCGGCGTCTCGTCCTGGGCCGGCGAGGATGACATCAACTCCTGCTCGATCGGCATCGAGATCATCAATCGCGGCCATGACTGGGGCTATCCGGAGTATCCGCTGCGCCAGATCGCCGCCGTGATCGCGCTATGCCGCGGCATCATGCTCCGCCGCAAGGTGCCGCCGCACCGGGTGCTTGGCCATTCCGACGTCGCACCCGCGCGCAAGAAGGATCCCGGCGAAAAATTTCCGTGGCATTCGCTGGCCAATTCCGGCGTTGGCCATTGGGTGACGCCCGCCCCGGTCGTGCGCGGCGAGAGCCTGATGCTTGGCACCATCAGCGACGCCGTGCTGAGCATGCAGCAGGCGCTCGCCCGGTACGGCTATGGCGTGCCGCTGACCGGCAAATACGACGCCGCGACAATGGAAGTCGTCACCGCCTTCCAGCGCCACTTCCGCCCGGCGCGGCTGGATGGTATCGCCGATCATTCGACGCTGTCGACATTGCAGGCGCTGCTGGCGAGCTTGCCCGCGGAAGGGACGGCGGTCGCGTCGAAGTGATGGCATAGCCGTCATTCCGGGGCGCACGACGTGCGGACCCAAAATCTCGAGATTCCGGGTTCGATGCTTCGCATCGCCCCGGAACGACGGTGCTAGTTACCCATCTCCTTGATCCTTCGCGCGTACAGCCGCCGCAGCGGCTCCAGCTGCGTCGCCTCCGTCGCCGCGCGATAAGCTTCGCGCGCCTCGTCCTTGCGGCCAAGCCGCCGCAACAGATCCGCGCGTACGGCGGGCAACAGCTCGTAGCCAGCGAGCCCGCCGCGGGCGGTGATCGCATCGACGAGAGCGAGCGCACGTGAAGGACCATCGACCATCGACACCGCCGCGGCATGGTTCAGCTCGATCACCGGTGACGGGTTGACGCGCAGCAGGACCTCATAGAGCCCCGCAATCTGCGGCCAATCGGTCTGCGCAAAGCTGGTCGCGCGAGCATGCAACGCCGCGATCGCGGCTTGCACGGCATAGGGATGCGGCCGGCCCGGCACGCGCAGGGCGTCATCCACCAACCGCAGGCCTACCTCGATCTGCGCGCGGTCCCACAGCCCGCGATCCTGCTCTTCGAGCAGCACAATATCGCCGGCCGCTGTCTCGCGCCCGGCGCGGCGCGCGTCGTGCAGCAGCATCAAGGCCAGCACGCCCTTCGTGCCGGCGCGATCGGGCATCAACCGGTCCAGCAGGCGGCCAAGCCGGATGGCCTCGGCGGCGAAATTGGGCCGCATCAGGTCCGCACCCGACGTCGCGACGTAGCCTTCGGTGAAGACGAGATAGATCACGGCGAGCACGCCGTCGAGCCGCAGCGCCAGCGCGTCGCGCTCGGGCACTTCGTAAGGAATACCGGCAAGGCGGATCTTCTGCTTGGCGCGAACGAGCCGCTGCGCCATTGCCTCCTCGCTGACGAGAAAGGCGCGCGCGACCTGCGCGGTGGAGAGCCCGCAGACGGTGCGTAGCGTCAGCGCAACCTGGACTTCGGCTGCGAACGCGGGATGGCAGCAGGTGAAGATCAACCTGAGCATGTCGTCGTCGAGCATGGCCGGCGGCTCGTCAGGCGCTTGCGCATTCAGCTCGAGCTCATGCACCAGCGCTTGCTGCTTGCCGCGAAAGACGGCCTGACGGCGAATGCGGTCGATCGCCTTGTTGCGCGCGACATTGACCAGCCAGGCGCGCGGATTGTCGGGGATCTCGCATGCCGGCCAGCGTTCCAGCGCGACGGCAAAGGCATCCTGGAGCGCATCCTCAGCGAGATCGAAATCGCCGACGAGGCGGATCAGCGTGGCCAGCGCCCGCCCCGCCTCGTCACGAAAGATGGCTTCGATCTCGGAAGGGGTCATGCGATCACCACCTCCAACGTCATTGCGGGGCGTTGCGCCAGCGACGAGCCCGGAATCCATAATCCGGATCGTGGTCATGGATTCCGGGCCTGCGCCTTGCGGCGCATCCCGGAACGACGAGGGTGCGATCATTCACTTGTCATAGACCCAGATCGGCCGCACCTCGATCGATCCGATGCGCGCGGAGGGAATCCGCGCCGCAATCTCGATCGCGGCATTCAAATCCTTGGCTTCGACCAGATAGTAACCGCCGAGCTGCTCGCGCGTCTCCGCGAACGGGCCGTCAGTCGTCAGCGTTTTGCCATCGCGCACGCGCACGGTCGTCGCCGTCGTCGTCGGCTGCAAGCGGTCGCCGGCCTTGAAGTTGCCGCTCTGGATGATGGATTGCGTGAAGGCCTGATATTCCGCCAGCATCTTCTGGCTGGTCGCCGCATCGTTCTTGGCGTACTCGACCTCGTTCTGGTAGATCATCAGCAGATACTGCATTGCTTTACTCCTGTGGTTCGGCTGTGTTGCCGACATCCAGTCGAACGGGGCACGCACCAAACGACATCTTCAGGATAAATTATTTGAAGCCCGCACGCGCGGCGATATCGGCTTGACGGAACCGTCACAAATGCTCCATGCGTAAGCCGTCAGTCGGCCGGACGGCCGCTCCGGCAGGGGCCGAAAGGCCGCCGGGGAGGAAAGTCCGGGCTCCCTTGACATGCGGTGCCGGATAACGTCCGGCGGGGGTAACCCCAGGGAAAGTGCCACAGAGAACGAACCGCCCGCCTTCGCCCCTTCGGGGCTTCGGCGAGGTAAGGGTGAAAAGGTGCGGTAAGAGCGCACCGCGGATCCGGCAACGGAGCCGGCATGGCAAACCCCACCGGGAGCAAAACCGAATAGGGACGGCACAGCGGGCCGTTCGCGCAAGCGATAACGCCGCGGGGCAATGTCAGGCCCGCCGTCCGGGTAGGTTGCTCGAGGCCATGTGCAAACATGACCCCAGAGGAATGGCCGTCACGTACCGTTCGCGCAAGCGGGCGGTGCCTTACAGAACCCGGCTTACAGGCCGGCTGATATCTTGCAACGAGGGGTTCGGCGTGAATGCGCCGAGCCCCTCACCATTTTAGAGGTGTCATTCCGGGGCGATGCGCAGCATCGAGCCCGGAATCCATCGGGCAGCAAATTCAGGCGATCGATGGATTCCGGGCTCTCGCTTCGCGAGCCCCGGAATGACGAAGACACTAACCGACGATCTCTTGCAACACCGCCATCAGCGCCTCCGGTGCAGTCACATTCGGCGCGTGGCTGGCGTCGAGCTCGACATAGCGCCAGCCATCCTCGCTCTTGGTACGCCTCGCAAACTGCCCGAATACATCGCCGGGCGGAATGCGCGTGCAATAAATGTAGCTGCGCGGCACTGTCGCATCGCCGTGCGCGAGCTTCAGCCGCGCCTCGAAGCACTTGATCGGCATTGGGACGCGGCGCGCATTGAGCCAGTCGAGATCGGCCTGCGGCGTGTCAGGCGGCGGTGGGTTTGGCGGGATGCGGTAGCCGTCACCGCCGGCGGCCGCCCTTCGCATCGGCTCGCGCCCGCCTTCGTTGAGGTCGAACAGCGACTGGCCGTCACGGGGCACGAAGGCATCGAGATAGATCAATTGTGTCACGCGCTCGCGTGCGCGGTCGGCGACGCCGGTGGCGACCATGCCGCCATAGCTGTGGCCGAGCAGAACGATGTCGCTGAGGTCCTCGAAAGCGATGACGTTAAGGATGTCCTGGATATGCGTGTCGAGATCGATCGAACGACTTGCCAGATGCGCGCGCTCGCCGAGACCCGTGTAGGTCGGCGCGACCAGCCGGTGGCCGGCCTGCGCCATCAGCGGGTGCATGTTCTTCCAGGCCCAGCCACCGGACCATGCGCCATGACAGAGCAGAAAAGTCTTCGAGCGTGCGGACATCGGCGTTTCCATCGTTCTTGTTTGTCCGACGGAGTGTAACGGCCGAACGCGCGATGTAAAACGCTGCGGCCGCTTTAGGCCCCGCGCGTGTCCGCCCTCACCAACACCGGTGCAAGCGCATTGCCTTCGCGCCGCAGCTTCTTCGCCTCGAAACCGTGCATGCCGAGTTGCCATTGCAGCCCGACGATGGCCCCCTTGGTCGGTTGCAGTAATGCGAGCGACGCGAACAGCGTCACCGGCAGCCACACCGCGAGTTGCAGCCACTCCGGCGGCGCATAGGCGGTCTCAACCGCAAGGATCGCCGGCACCACGAGATGACCGACCACGACCATCACGAGATAGGCCGGAAAGTCGTCTGCGCGCTGGTGCAACAGCTCCTCGCCGCAATGATCGCAAGCGTCAGCCACTTTCAGGAAGCGGCCGAACATGTGCCCTTCCCCGCAATTCGGACATTTGCCGGTGAAACCGCGCCACATCGCCTTCGCCAGAGAGACCGTCGCCATGACCACACCTCTTCCTTTTCCACGATCCATACAATAATGTATTGCATCCATACATTCAAAGGATATGGAGCCAAATTGCATGGATTGGACCCCGACAATCTCCGAGCTTTCCGGCCCGCGCTACCAGCGTATCGTCGAGGCCATGGAGGCCGACATCGCCGCGGGCCGACTGGTGCGCGGCCAGCAATTGCCGACACAGCGCGCGCTCGCAAAAGCGCTCGGCATCGACCTCACCACGGTGACGCGCGCCTACACCGAGGCGCGGCGCCGCGGCATCATGGAGGCCCGGGTCGGACAGGGCTCGTTCGTGTCGGAGACCAGCGCGCGCCGCGCGGTCGACCTGCCCCACCCAGTCGCGATCGACCTCTCGATGAACGTGCCGCCACAGCCGCTGGAGGCACAGCTCGACGAGCGCATCATCGCCGGAATGGGAGCCATCCGCGCGCAATCGGGCCTGACGGCGCATCTCAACTACCAGCCGCCCGGCGGCAGCGCACATGAGCGCGAGGTTGCGGCACGCTGGATGCGCGCCCGCGTTGCGCATGCGCATGCCGACAAGCTCGTGATCTTTCCCGGCGCGCAGACGATCCTGTTCAACCTGCTCAGCCATCTCGCACGGCCCGGCGACATCGTTCTGACCGAAGCGCTCACCTTTCCCGGCATCAAGGCCGCCGCGGCGCGGCTTGGTATCAAGCTCGTCGGCGTCGCCATGGATGACGGCGGGATCCTGCCCGACGCGCTGGCAGACGCTTGCCGCACCCACAGGCCGAAAGCCGTCTATCTCATTCCGACGCTGCACAATCCGACCACGGCGACGCTATCCCCCGAGCGGCGCAGCGCGATCGCAAAGATCATCTGCGATGCCGGTACGACACTGATCGAGGACGACGCCTACGGGCTGCTCGACCGTTCGGCATCGCCGATCGCGAACCTCATTCCCGAACGGACCTATCTCGCCACCACGCTGTCAAAATGCATCGCGCCGGCGCTTCGCGTCGCCTATCTGCTGACGCCCGACAACGATGCACAGCAGACGATGCGCAGCCATTTGCAGGCCACCGTGCAGATGCCGGCACCGCTGATGGTGGCGCTGGTGACGCATTGGATCGAGACCGGCATTGCCGATCGCATCATCGCCGCCATCCGCAACGAAGCGGTTGGCCGCCAGCAGCTCGCGCAGCGCGCGCTGAAAGGATTTCAGTTCCTGGCCAGGCCCGCCGCCCATCATCTCTGGCTGAGGCTGCCGGAGGGCCGGTCCGATGTCGCGGGGCATCTCTTGCGGAATGGACTCGCACTGGTCGCCGGCGAAGCCTTCACCGTCGATGGGATGCCGCCGCATGCGGCGCGAGTCTCGCTGGGCGCAGCGCGCAACAGGGCGGAATTGACCGAGGCGCTGCGCATCCTGGTCAGCGCGCTGCACAAGCCGGCCGACACCAGGCAGATCGTCTAGCGAAAACCTATCGATGCTGACGGCGATGGCGCGCGCGAAGCGCAGGCACAGCGGGTGACGGATAGGCCTGCGATGCATAGGCGTCGCGCGGGATGCCCTGCTGGCCGAGCGCGGCGCGCGCTGCCGGCGTGAGCTGTCCGCCATTCAGCACGTCGCGGTCGGGATGGGCGGCCTGATAGGCCGCAGGTTCGGAAAGCTGCGCCTGCGCTATTGTCGGCATCAAGGCCGCCGCCGACATCAGCGCGGCCGCAACGGCAATGTTCATGCGGGTCACCGTCATTCTCCATCATCTTGTGCGGGACTGACCGAACGGAGCGCACGATGGCGTCGGACGGGCCGCAGGATTGAAGTACTGAAGTACGACCGTCATGTAGGCGTGTCTTTCGCGAAAGCCCGAACCCCGTAGATCACGCTTGCGTGCAGCACGGATTGACCGGCACGGCAGCAAGCGTGCTATGCGGGCGCTGGTGATCAACAGTTCGGGATCGCCATTGCAACAAGGATGATCCGTTGGAAACGCTCACCTACGTCCTGCTGTTGTTCGGCGCGCTGGCCGGCGGCTTCGTCTCGGGACTGGCCGGCTTCGGCACGGCGCTGATGGCGCTCGGCATCTGGCTCTACGTCCTGCCGCCATCGCTTGCGGTGCCGTTGGTGCTGATCTGCTCGGTAATCGCCCAGACCTCGACGCTGCCGTCGATGTGGAAGAGTTTTGACCTCTCGCTGGTCTGGCCGTTCCTGATCGGCGGGCTGGTCGGCGTGCCGCTGGGAACGATGATGGTCGCCTCGGCCGACCCAAAAGTTTTCAAGCTGAGCGTCGGTGTGCTGCTTCTGATCTTCTCGAGCGCGCTGTATCTGAACAAGAGGTCGCTCGCGATCAAATTCGGCGGCAGGATCGCAGACGGCGCGATCGGCTTTGCCGGCGGCATTCTTGGCGGCCTCGCCGGATTGTCGGGGCCGCTGCCGATCCTGTGGGCCAACATCCGCGGCTGGAACAAGCACGAGCGGCGCGGCATCTTCCAGCTCTTCAATTTCACGGTGCTCGCGACCGCGCTGGCGTTGCAGACCGCGTCGGGCCTCGTCGCTTTCAAGGTGGTCTGGCTCGCGCTGGTCGCCTTTCCGGGCACGCTGATCGGCGCATGGGCCGGCGCACGCGTCTATCACGCGTTGAGCGACAAGCATTTTGGCGATGTCGTGCTCGGCCTTCTGTTCCTGTCCGGCCTCGGCCTCGTCTCGAACAGTGTTGGTGCATATTAGCCCCACGGCGCCGCAAATTATCCGGCGCCGCTGGGGAGGTGACTGCCGCTACGCAGGCGCACGCGCGGGAGGTGCAAGAGAGTCAGCTTCGACCTGCCCAGGAGCCCCGACCTGCCGGAGCGGCGCCAGGCGCCTTTCGAACTCGCGGCGTAACAACCACAAGCTCAGCGCAGCCTGGAGCGTCGTCGCTGCGATCGACAAGTACCACACGTGCTCCATGCGGAAGCCGGGCCGCGTTGACAGCCAGATTGCCGGCAAGGAATAGGTGAACACGCGCGTCGCCGAGCTCAAGAGCACCGGCTTGGTATTGCCGAGGCCCTGGAACATGCTCGAGCAGGTGAAGATCAGGCCCTGCGCCACCATGTTGAGCGAGATGATCCGCAGGAACAGGAAGGCGATCTCCATCGTCTCCCGGTCGTTGGAGAATCCGGCGAGCAGCAACTCCGGCTTCGCTTGCGCAAGGATCATGAAGCCGATCATCACGGCTGTGGTGATTAGCGCCGCCTTGACGAAGGTCTCCCGCACGCGCGCGCCGTTTGCGGCGCCGACGTTCTGGCCGGCGATCGGCCCGGCCGCGAGTGCGACCGCAAGCGCCGGCATCTGGATCAGGCCGAGCACCCGCTGCCCGATGCCGAATCCCGCCTGCGCCGCCGCACCGAAATCGCGCAGCACGTAATAGACCACGGCCATGAAGATGAACATCATCGCGAACTCGCCGCCGGCCGGCAGACCGACATTGAGAATGCGCTTCAAATGGCGCGGCTGCGGGCGCCACTGCGCCGCGTTGAACGCGACGTAGCGCTCGACCTGGCGGAAGTACGCGAGCAGCATCAGAACGCCGATCGCTACCGCGATCGAGCTCGCCAGCCCGGCGCCGGCAACGCCGAGCGGATAGCCCGTGCCCCAGCCTGCGATCAGCACCGGCGCCAGCGCGATGTTGATGACCACCGCGAGCGCCTGCACCAGCATGGCGGGACGGACAATGCCGGTCGCGCGCAGCGCAGACGCCATCACCTGAGTGGCAAACTGCAGCGCGAGCGCGGGCATGAACCACAATAGATAGATGGTCCCCGCCTCGATCGTGGGCTGATCCGCGGCGATCGAACGCATGTAGAGACGCGACAAAGCTGCGCCCGCGGCCAGGGTCAGCAGGCCGAACAGCACCGACAGCGCGATCGCCTGGTTGAAGATCAGATTGGCATCCTGCCGATCCTTGCGTCCCACGGCGTGCGCGATCAGCGCCACCGTGCCGACGCCGAGCACCTGCATCAACGCGTTGACGAGAAATCCGGCATTGCCGGCCGTGGCGACACCCGCGACGGCAGCATCGCCCAATCCCGAGACGAAGTAGAGATCGACCAGCTGGCAGACCATAATCGTGATCATGCCCACCATGATCGGCGGTGCCATGGCCAGGATGTGTCTCACGATGGGGCCGTTCGTCAGGTCTTTCATGTCATTCACCTCCGGCGGCGTGGCGTCGGGACTTCGCCCCGCCGCCGCGCGCCTCATTCCGCTGCTGCGATACGTCCGAGCTCCACCACCTGCCGTTCGAACAGGCCGCGATAGATGCCCCCTCGCTTGCCCGCGAGCACGGCATGCGTGCCCTGCTCGACAATCTCGCCGCGATCGAACACCAGGATGCGATCGAGGCTCTTCACGGTGGACAGCCGGTGCGCAATCACGATCGAGGTGCGGCCTTTCATCAGCCGCTCCATCGCCTCTTGGATCAGCGCCTCCGACTCCGAATCGAGGCTCGAGGTCGCCTCGTCCAGGATCAGCACCGGCGCATCCGCCAGGAAGGCGCGCGCCAGCGCCACGCGCTGCCGCTCGCCGCCCGACAACTTCACGCCGCGCTCGCCGACCAGCGTGCCGTAGCCCTTGGGCAGGCGCAGAATGAAGTCGTGCGCGTTCGCAAGCCGCGCCGCCTGCTCGATCGCCTCCAGGCTGGCGCCCGGCCGGCCATAGGCGATGTTTTCGGCGAGCGAGCGGTGGAACAGGATCGGCTCCTGCTGCACGATCGCGATCTGGCTGCGCAGCGATTGCTGCGTGGCGCGCGCGATGTCCTGCCCGTCGATCAGCACGCAGCCACTGGTGACGTCGTAAAGCCGCTGCACCAGCTTGACGAAGGTCGTCTTGCCGGAGCCGGAGCGGCCGACGAGGCCGACACGCTCGCCGGCGCGGATCGTCACCGACAGCCCGTCATAGAGCGGCGCGCGGTGGCCGCCATAATGGAACGTGACGTCGTCGAACACGATCTCGCCGCCCTCGATCGCGATCGGACGCGCATCGGAAGCATCCGCAATGCCGATCGGCTCGTCGTGGATCGCCACCAGCTCGTCCATGTCGTTGACCGAGCGCTGGAGATTGTTTATGTGCATGCCGACGTCGCGCAAATAAGCGTGGATGACGTAATAGCTCGTCAGCACATACGTGACGTCGCCGGGCGAGGCATGACCTGACATCCACAGCAGCACCGAGCCGCCGATCACGGAGGCGCGCAGGCACAGCAGCAAGGAAAGCTGCGACATCGCCGTGTAATTGTAGCGAAACCAGGTCCGCCGCACGCGCACGCGCCAACGGTTGATGACGCGCGCGAGCCGCGCATCCTCGCGCGCTTCGGCACCGAACGACTTCACCACGGCGTTGCAGGTCAGCGCGTCCGCCCGCGTGCCTCCGACCTTGGTGTCCCAGGCATTGGAGACGCGGGCTGCCGGCGCGATGTAGCGGGTCGAGAACACCACCGTGATGGTGACGTAGACGACCGCCCCGAGCGCGATCACCAGGCCGAGCGAGGCCCAGTGCACGCCGAGCAGGACCATCGACCCGATCAGCACGACCAGCGAAGGCAGAAGCGCGAGCAGAATGGTGTCGTTGAGCAGGTCGAGCGCCCACATGCCGCGGGTGATCTTGCGCACCGTGGAGCCGGCAAAGGAGTTCGCGTGCCAGTCGGTCGAGAAGCGCTGCACGCGCGTGAACGCGTCCTGCGCGACGTCGGACATGGTCGTCAGCGTGAACGGCACGATCGCCTGGAGGCCGACGAGCCGCAACACCATCGAGGCCGCGCCCAGCGCCACGATGGCGCCGAACGCCGTGAGCGCCGCGTGGCGCGCGTCCGGGTCGGACGGGCCGCGCGTCAGCGCATCGACCAGATGCCCTGAGAACACCGGCATGAACAGGTCGGCGAGAGTCGCGCCCAAGACGCCGCCGGCCACAACGAGGCCGCGCCCCGGCTGCTTCAGCCAGTGGCGGAACACGAAGGGCAGCACCACGCGAATTGCGGCGGGCTTTTTAGACAGAGCGGTCATGACATCATCCGGCCGCACGCGCGGGCCGGCTCCATCGATGGACACAGACCGGCCACGAGGGCCGAGACGGCGTCACTCAAAACTGACTTTGACTTGGGAAGCGGAGCGATCGGGGCGCTTGGTCGAAACCTTGGCCCAATCGAAGCTGGCGGAAAGGGCCTCTACGAGGCCAAGCACATACCGAGCCAGAACATCGAGCGCGGGCGTGCGATCTGCGAATGCGTCGAAGTCATGCAAATCCCTCCCGGCTCGATTGAATGAGGTGCGCTTTATAGATGTGTCGCAAGCGCTTTGCAACGGGGCTCGCGCGAGATCACGCACGAGTGTTGCAATTTGGTACGCGACGCCGTCCGCATCGCTGGTTGCGCGCTGCCACCCCAATCTTCGCCGTCATGCCCCGGCTTGACGGGGCATCCAGTACGCCGCGGCGAATGTGGTGCGAGAGCGAGCTCTGCAACCGCCTGCCTCTGGAATACTGGATCGTCCGGTCCCGGCTCCGCCAACGGCTTCGCCGGGCATTCGGTGTTGGGCCGGCGAAGCTTCAGCGAAGACGGCAAGCCGGCGATGACACCGAACACGCGGAGTTGCGTCAATGCGCGTCGCCGCCGGCACCAAACGGCGAAGGCGGCTTCTTCAGCAGCGCGACCAGGAGGCTGAGCGCGAGATAGAACAGCGTCAGCACGAAGAAGGCGTCGCCAAAGCTCATCACCACGGCCTGGCGATGAACCAGCTGGGAGAGCTGCTTCATGGCCATCAGCGTGGCATCGCCAAGCCCCTGAAACTTCTGCATGAACATGGTCAGCGTTTCGGTCGCGGTCGCATTGCCCCACGTCACGCGCTCCTGGAGGCGGGTGATGTGGAGGTCGGTGCGATCGTTGAGTACGGTGTTGATGACGGCGAGGCCGAGCGCGCCGCCGAGATTGCGCATCAGGTTGAACACGCCGCTCGCGTTCTTCACCTTCTCGGGTGCCAGCGTACCGAGGGCGACGTTGTTGGTCGGCACCATCGCGAACATCATGCCGATGCCGCGCAGGATCTGCGGCACCAGTAGTTCATAGAAATCATAGTCTCGCGTCATCCAGGTCATCTGGTAGGAGCCGAGCGCGAACACGACAAGACCGAACGCGATCATGTAGCGCATGTCGACCTTCGCCATGAGCCGGCCGACCAGCGGCGCGACCAGGAACATGGTGATGCCGGAGACGAACATGGTGTCGCCGATCATCAACGCGCTGTAGCCGCGCACTTCGGCGAGATAGCGCGGATAGATATAGGTCAGGCCATAGAGCCCGATCCCGATGCAGAACTGCAGCGTGCAGCCGACGGCGAAATTGCGGTCCGAGAAGGTGCGCAAGTTCACGATCGGCTCGGCCGCGGTGAAGACGCGCCAGAAGAAGGCGATTCCCGAGATTGCACAGATCCAGGCGCAGATCGCGACCGAGGTGTCCTGCATCCATTCATATTGCGGCCCCTCCTCCAGCACATATTCGAGCGTGCCGAGAAAGCCGGCCATGAACAACAGGCCCCACCAGTCGAAGCGGTCGAGCAGTTCGAGATGCGGC
The DNA here is from genome assembly GCF_023073835.1 of Bradyrhizobium sp. 153. Taxonomy (NCBI): domain Bacteria; kingdom Pseudomonadati; phylum Pseudomonadota; class Alphaproteobacteria; order Hyphomicrobiales; family Nitrobacteraceae; genus Bradyrhizobium; species Bradyrhizobium sp. 153. Next base: position 215,843 of record NZ_JADPKH010000074.1, read on the forward strand.
TCGTCGAAATCGACCAGCGCCAGCACGCCGACGGTGATGCCGATGCCAGGCAGAACGTTGATGTAGAACAGCCAGTGCCAGGACATCGCGTCGGTGATGTAGCCGCCGACCGTCGGCCCGATCGTGGGTGCGAGGGTCGCAACAAGCCCGATGATGGGGCCGACGATGTGGAATTTCGAGCGCGGAAACACGGTATAGGCCGAGGCGAATACCGTCGGGATCATGCCGGCGCCGAGGAATCCCTGGAGCGCGCGCCAAAGGATCATCTCCTCGATGGTGCTGGCAAAGCCGCAGAGCAGGCTCGAGGCGGTGAAGCCGGCCGCCGAGATCGCGAACAACAGCCGCGTGCCAAAGGCGCGCGACAGGAATCCCGAGAGCGGAATGGCGATGACCTCGGCTATCAGATAGGCGGTCTGGACCCAGGAGACTTCGCTGGAGCTCGCCGACAATCCGGCCTGAATCTCACTCAAGGAGGCCGAGACGATCTGGATGTCCAGGATCGACATGAACATCCCGAACACCATGATGATGAAGGCAAACAGCCGCTTCGGCGCGATCCGCTCGGAAGCCGGGGCCGCCATCATGGCAGGTGAAGCAGTGGTGGTGTCGGCCATTCTCTTACCCGGCTCGCGCGAGAGTGCGCGGTCCACCTCTCCCCATCGGGGAGAGGTCGATTTGCGCAGCAAATCGGGTGAGGGGCCGCAGCTCCCACGAGAGAGCGTAAGCCCTCACCCGGATCGCATCTTGCGATGCGATCCGACCTCTCCCTTCGGGAGAGGTGAAGGACGAAGCGGCGCTCGTCTTGAACATGATTCGCCTACCGGCACTACTGCGGGTGAACCGCGATGGGATCGTCGAGATCGACCTCGCTGTCGGCGTCGGCGGCACCCTTGTTGGTGTCGACGGTCGCGTAGACCGACATACCGGCGCGGAGCAGGTTCTGCTTCGCCACCGATTTCGGCACGCGGATGCGCACCGGCACGCGCTGCACGATCTTGGTGAAGTTGCCGGTGGCATTGTCAGGCGGCAGCAGCGTGAACACCGAGCCCGCGCCCGCCGCGATGCTATCGACGACGCCGGAGAACTTGCGCATGCCATAGGCATCGACCTTGATCGTCACCGGCTGGCCGGGGCGAATGCGCTTGAGTTGCGTTTCCTTGAAATTGGCGTCGATATAAACGTCGTCGAGCGGCACGATGTTGCCGAGGCGCTGGCCGACCGCGACGAAGTCGCCCGTATTGACCAGGCGATTCGAGAACGTGCCGTTGACCGGCGCGCGCACCGCGGTGAATCCGAGATCGCGCTCAGCCTTGGCGAGCGTGGTCTTGAGCTCGGCGAGCTGCGCCTGCGCCTCGGCCTGCTGCGCCTTGGCGACGTCGACATTGCTGACCGCGACGTCGTAGGCGGCCTGCGCGGCCTTGACCGCGGCCGCGCCCTGGTCGCGTCCGGCTTCCGAGCTCTCGAAGGTGGCGCGCGAGGCAAAGCCCTTGCTGCTCAGCGCCTGCTGGCGCTCATAGTCGAGATCGGCACGCTTGAGGCCCGCTTCAGCCGAGACGAGCTGCGCCTTTGCTTGCGCGACCTGGCTATCGAGTGCTGCGACCTGACGGCTGATGCGGTCAATCGTGGCCTGCTGGGTCGCGATCTTGGTCGCGGCGGCATCGACTGCGATCTTGTAGTCGCCGTCGTCGATGCGGAAGACGACGTCGCCCGCGCGCACCGGCGAGTTGTCGCCGGCCAGGACCGCGGAGATGTGACCGGCGACGCGCGCACCGAGCATGGTGTTGTTGGCACGGACATAGGCATCGTCGGTGGAGATGTAGAAGCGGCCGACCAGCGTGTAGTAACCGGCATAGCTCGCGACCGCGAGCGCCAGCAGCAAGCCAACCCCCATCAGGACGAATTTGCGTTTGCCGGATTTGGGCGCGGCGGCAGCAGCGCTATGGGCAGGGGCAGCCCTGTCGGTCGCGGGCTTCTCGGCCACCTCGACGCTGCGGTGCTCGTTTTCCTCGACCACATGAGAGCGCAATTTCTCAGCCAGGACGGCGGATTTCTCGGGCGCAGCGTCACCGCTCACCTGCTCCGGCGTCGTCTCCACCGCTTCCTGGCGAAGGACGCGCGCAGCCTGGTCTCTCGATACGGCCATAAAGGCCTCCCCAAAAGCGCGAGCAGGGATGGCCGCCACGGCACGCCCCTTTTTCGCTCGTCCTAAATACCTTGACCGAACGGTTCGGTCAATCTACATAATATTCCCGGTGTCATCTTAATAGCCCGAATCCTTTATTCGGGTTTCATAGCCCCAGACGCGGATCCAAAAACCTTCCGAGACCCTAAACCAATGGTTGTAGCTGCCAGCGAACGTCTTCACATCGTCCCGGAGGAGGACAGCTCCAAGCGACGTCAAATCCTGGACGGTGCTCGCAAAGTGTTCATGGCTCTCGGTTTCGACGGCGCCAGCATGGGCGAGATCGCGCGCGCGGCACAGGTTTCCAAGGGCACGCTCTACGTCTATTTCGCCGACAAATCCGCGCTGTTCGAAGCCATTCTCGAAGAGGAGGCGCTCCAGCACGGCCAGGTCGTGTTCAATTTCGATCCCGCGCGCGATGCCGAGACCACGCTAAAGGATTTCGGCCAGGCCTATATCCATTTACTCTGCCGGCCCGGCGGCGGATCGGCAATCCGCACCGTGATGGCAATCGCCGAGCGCATGCCCGACGTCGGCCGCCGTTACTATGCGCGGGTGCTGGACAAGACCATCCACCGGTTGTCCGATTATCTCAAAGCCCATGTCGCTTCCGGCGATCTCGATATCGACGATTGCGATCTTGCCGCCTCGCAATTCATGGAACTGTGCAAGGCCTCGCTGTTCCTGCCGTTCGTCTTCCAGGCTGCTCCCGCACCGTCGCAAGAGCGCATGACCGAAGTCGTCGATAGCGCGACGCGGATGTTCCTCGCGACGTATCGGGCGAAGTAACCGCAAGCGGGCTACGCGTTGCGCAGGCGCGTCGCGGGCGGTTATATTTGCGTCCATGCCTCGTGATCTTCGCCCCCCTGTCGATATTCTCCATTATGAGATCGTCCAGGAGCAGGCCTCGGCGCTTGGACGAATGGGCCGCGCGCTGGAACAGAGCCTCACGCGTTTGCGCGAGTTCGACGCCGCCCACGCGGCCTCGGGGGTACCGGCCTCACTGCAACCGGCCAGACGTAGGCTGGTGCATGAAGCCGGCCATGCGCTGTGGATGTTCGTAGTGCAACGCGAGGCGTCCGGTCTTCGCGACAGCCGCCACATCATGCGAACCTACAACGTCCCTGGCGAGGTGCAGCGGTGCATGGGCCTCCCGCCGTCGAAGCCGGTCTCGAAATGACTTGCTGGCGGGCTACGACCCCATCGTAGCCACGGGTTTTGCGCAAGCCTCAATCGTCGGCGTACTCGTCTTCTTCGCGCTTGTGCGCGGCGCTCTTGCGGCCGAGCGAACCAGTCACGGAAGGATCGCGTGCATTCGCATAGGGGCTGCGTGACTGCGCACGCGCGGCGACCTCATCGCCGGAGACGGCGGCGGGCTGGCAGATCAGGCGACGGCTGGCGCGGCGCATCAGATCGACGTGGATGTGATCGTAATGATAGACGTTGGAGCCGGGCGCGAGCACCGTCGTGAAATGCGCGCAGGCACCGGACTGCACGTCGCGCAAAAATCCCTGCTCTTCCGGCATGCCGCGCCAGCCGTCCTTCACAGTGACGCGGCGGCCGTCGGCGAGCACGAAGGCGGAAATATCGAGCGCATTGCCGAAGGCGTGCTCGGAAATGTGGGCGCGCGAGTTGCCGTTCATGCCACGGCAGGAATAGGCGGAGATCTGCTTGATCTCGGCGACGCGGACGCCGAACCAGCGCATGGCCGAGGGCTGCACGGTGTCGGCGAGCCAGCGGTCGAGCTCGGACACGATCGGACAGGCCAGCGTCGCGGTCGGCTTGATCGCAACGGGACCAACGGCGGTAACGGGATTGCCCTGCGCCGGGCCAAGACGCGGCAGCGGCTGCTGCGCGGGCGGTTGCCCGTAGGGTGCCGCACCGGCCGGCCGCGCCGGATAGCTCGGCGCGTTCATGTAGCGCGCGGCCCCCGCGGCATCGGTGCCCTCGGGCGGCAGATCGATCTCGTCTTCCTGCGGCACCACGCCGGGCGCGTTCAGCGACATCGGTCCGGTTGAAGTGCCATAGCCGGAAGGCTGCTGCAGTGCGCTCTCCGGATAGTTCGATCGCGGCGGGTGGGAGGGTGCCGGATAATTCTGGCTCTGCGGATAGTTCGATCGCGGCTGCGTGACCGGCCAGCGCGGCTGGTTGCCGATGCTCACCGGCGGACGCAGCTCCTCGTCGGCAAAGCCATAGCTGCTGGAGGCTTCGCCGATGGCGGCGACCTTCAGCGGAAATTCGGCGCCACATTGGCCAGGGCCGGAGATCGGATCGATGCGGACGATGTCCGCACTCTCCTTGACCGCTCCCGATTTCAGGCACGCCGCTTCCGCCTCGGCCCGCCACGGTTCGCGTTCGGCCTGGAAGAAGCCGCGTCCGCAACCCGCAAGCGAAACAAGGACGAAGGAGCCGACGAGATACAAACGAACTCCGCGCGTCATGAACGCACGTTCGGTGAATTTACTTAAAGACTCTTCAACGTGTCGTTTCAGCCTTCTTTAACCATGCCGGCCCGCGTGCGCCGAAATGCTGCCAGACTGAGCGACAGGACGACTGACTTTTTCGGAAGGAGACTCTCTGTTAACCATAAAGCTCGCGCAACGCGGCGCGACAGCGGGAGCGATCTCATGACGTTCGCCGGCAGACTAAGCATTATCACCGCGTACCTCGCCATGGCCTTCGTCGGCGCCATCGTGCTCGGCATCATATAGGGCCGCGCTCCATCTCATGGATCGTTACCGACATTAGGCCAAGATAGCCGAATGTGCGCCGGCTCACGCAGGCGACGGCCAGATGTAGTGATGTCCATCACGGAAGAAGGGACAGCCGGGGCGTAGGGTCGAACTACGCTCAGTCCACCAGCGACATCAGTCCATACGGGGACACGGAGGTTATCATGAACAAGCTCACCATCGCCGCCACGGCGCTCTTCCTTGCTTCGACCGCCGCCGCGCATGCCGGCAATTCGATCTCGTTCCAGATCGAAGGCCAGCACATCCGCATCGAGACGCCGCGCAATTGTACCTCGCTCAATTGCGTGACCATCGTGGCGCCGGGCCTGTCGGACAAGCCGATCAAGCTGAACAACATCAACCTCAAGGGCCTGGGCGGCTCCAAGGATGATGACGTCGACACCACGCCGGCTCCGGCGACCACGAATGCGCAGCCCGCGCCGGCTCCGGTGCAGCAGCAGCCAGTGCCACAGGCGCCGGTCCAGGCAGCTGCGCCCGCCGCAACGGACCCGACGGCTCCCGGCACCCCGTCCGCCGGCCTCGACACCACGCAGCCTGCACCTGTTGCGGCGCCTGCTCCCGTCGCCGCACCCGCTCCCGTTGCTGCTGCTCCCGCGCCGGCCTCGGCTCCGGTTGCCGCGGCGGCCGTGCCGGCACCAAACTCGCCGATCGGCGTGTGGGCGACCGAGGAGAACAAAGGCAATGTCCGTGTCGAGCAGTGCGGCGCCAATCTCTGCGGTTATGCCGTGAAGACCAACGAGCGCATCCTGATCAACATGAAGCCCGACGGCTCGAAGTGGAGCGGCCGCATCCACGATCCCAACTCTGGCCGCAATTACGACTCGACCATCGCGATGAAAGGTCCGAATGCAATGCGCGTGCAGGGCTGCGCCTTCGGCGGCATGTTCTGCGGCGGCCAGACCTGGAAGCGCGTGAGCTGACACCGAAGGTGTCATCCTCGATTGCGCAATGCCAGCTTAGCTGCTTGCGGCGTACAGCCGGGCAGCATCCAGCTTCAAGGCGGATTCCCGCTGTCGCAAGGAGCTGGCGTTACTCGCGACCGCACTAACTTGCGGATGCCGTCTCGACCAGCGTGCGGCGCGCTCACGCCTCGCCGCGCAGCCACGCCCTCACCTTCTGCAACAGGCCGTGCCGCAATTCGTCGACCGAGGCGGCTTCGGCTGGTGTCAGTGTCTGCAAGGCCGCATCGATATGATCGGCCGGCGCCGTCGGCTCGGGCGAAGGCGCAACACCGGCAGCGGCGAGCGCAATCGGACCGATCTGTGCCAGGAACGCGCGCTCATATTCGCGCGACAGCCGCGCGATTGCGTCGTCCAACGTCAGCCAGTCCACCGCCTTGATGTCGTTCATCGGTTTGCGGACCGGCCCGCCATCGGCCTCCATACGCCAGAAATGCACGACCTTGGTGCGCCCGCCCGATTGATAGCCCAGCGTGCCCAGAAATTCGTGCACCGCGATCTCGTGCCCGGTCTCTTCTAGCACCTCGCGATGCGCGGCCTCCTTCGGCGTCTCGCCGTCGTCGAGCTTACCCTTGGGCAAGACCCATTCGTTGCGCTTGCGCTGGCGCACCACGGCGATCAGCGGCGTCGAACCTCGCCGCAGCACGATACCACCCGCCGCCATCACCGGCACCCGCGCCATCACTCACATCCAGTTGTCCCCGCGGACGATATAGGCGGCGGGCGCGGCGGATTGAAGGCTACTCTCTCTTCAGCAGCGCTTGACCGGCGCGGATGCGCGTGCCCTCCGTGATGCCGTCGCAGAACGTGAAATCGCCGGGCGCCAGGATGATGATGGTCGAGCCGTGCTCGAACCAGCCGAGCTCCTCGCCTTTAATCACGTTGACGTCGCAGGGAAAATTGACGGGGCCACGGGTCTGCCCGTTCAGCACCATGTCGAGAAAGTGCAGGCGGATGCTCGCGACCAGGATGGCGGCGACCGGCACCAGCGTCACCGCCTCGCCGGTCGGCAAATGCGTGCGAATGACCGCGCGCTCGTTCTTGCAGAACAGCCGCTCGACGCGCTTCAGCGCGATGGGGTTAACGTTCCAGACGTCGCCATGGATCAGCGTGACGCGCTCGATATGCGCATCATAAGGCGCGTGGAAACGGTGATACATGCTCGAGGTCAGCCGCAGCGTGACGAAGCTTCCATTGCGGTGCTGGTCGACCAGAGCGGAATCGCCGACGAGATCGAGCAGCGAATAGGGCGCGCCTTTGACCTGAAACAGTTCGGTGTCGACGATCCGGCCATGGGCGCCAACAATGCCGTCGGAGGGGCTCGCGACCACCGCCGGGTCCGGATCGAACGGCCGCAGACCCGGCTTGAGCTCCCGGGTGAAGCAGTCATGCAGACTCTTGAAATGGGCCTTGCGCGCCTCCGACAGGTCGAGGTCGGAGAACAGCTTCCACAGCGCGATCGAGAAGTCCCGCACAAACGGGTTCTCGATCTTGGAGAACCAGCCCATGAAGCGGGTCAGGGCCGCGCGCGGGATGCGGTTGGTCAACAAGAAGTTGAGGTCTTCCTGCTGGGTGAAAGAGGCGATGAGGGCTTTGACTGTCATGAATCTGTCAGCTCGCGGGGTTAGCGCTTGTTGTCATGGAAACGACACTCCCGATTCTCTCGATGTCCGTGGCCGCCGCAGCGTCCGCTGCCGCCGCCTTCCCGAAGCTCAAGGCGCGCATCGAGCTCTCCCGCGCCAAGCACCGCTCGCTCTCCGGGCATTCCAAGATGTCGCGCCGCGTGGCGCGGCTGATCCCGTTCTACGAGTTCGGAAACGACGACTACTTCTCCTGCGATGGCGCGCCGGCGAACATCGCGGCTCAGCGCAAGGAGGGCTTCTTCCGCCTCGCCGGCCTCTACGCCGAGCGCTATCCCAGGGGACGCGCGATGACGAAGGAGGCCGCGGAGAGGATCTCCGATCTGAACTTCACCGAGAGCTACCGCGTGCCGTTCCAATTCTCGCGACTGGTCCGCGAGCATCTGGGCACCTCGACCTTCATGGAATCCTCGCGCGGCGTCACCGTCACGGATGTCGACGGCAACAGCTTCTACGACCTCACCGGCTCCTACGGCGTCAACATCTTCGGCAACGACTTCTACAAGGACTGCATCGAGGGCGCCGAGAAGCGCGCGCACGCGCTCGGCCCCGTGCTCGGCCCCTACCATCCCGTCATCCTCGACAACGTGCAGCGGCTCTGCCGAATCTCGGGCCTCGACGAGGTCTCGTTCCACATGTCCGGCACCGAAGCCGTGATGCAGGCGGTGCGGCTCGCGCGCTACCACACCAAGCGCACGCATCTCGTCCGCTTCGCCGGCGCCTATCACGGCTGGTGGGGCGACGTGCAGCCCGGCGTCGGCAATCCGATTCCCGCGCACGAGACCTACACCCTCGCCGAGATGTCGGAGAAGACCCTGCACGTGCTGCGGACCCGCAAGGACATCGCCTGCGTGCTGGTCAACCCGCTGCAGGGCCTGCATCCGAACGCCAATGCCCCCGGCGATTCCTCGCTGGTCGATTCCTCCCGTGGCGGCAATTTCGACCGCGCGGCGTACACCGAGTGGCTCAAGAAGCTGCGCGAGGTCTGCGACCAACGCGGCATCGTGCTGATCTTCGACGAGGTGTTCGTCGGCTTCCGTCTCGCCGCCGGGGGAGCCCAGGAATATTTCGGCGTGCGCGCCGACATGGTGACTTACGGCAAGAGCCTCGCCGGCGGCCTGCCGGTCGGCGTCGTCTGCGGCAGACGCGAATTGATGCGCCGCTTCCGCGACGACCGTCCCGCCGACATCTGCTTCGCCCGCGGCACCTTCAACTCGCATCCCTACGTCATGATGGCGATGGACGAGTTCTTGAGCCGCCTCGCCAGCCCCAATTTCCGCGCCGTCTATGACGGGCTGGAGGCGACCTGGAACGGCCGCGTCCAGAAGCTCAACCACATGATGACCGATGCCGACCTGCCGGTGCGGTTCGCCAACTTCTCCTCGATCTGGACAGTGAAATACACCACCCCGTCCCGCTACAACTGGATGCTGCAATATTATCTGCGCGCCGAGGGCCTGGCGCTGAGCTGGGTCGGCACCGGACGGCTGATCTTCAGCCTCAACTACACCGACGCCGATTTCACCGAGGTCGCCGAGCGCTTCGTCCGCGCGGCCGAAAAGATGAAGGCCGACGGTTTCTGGTGGCACGACGGCGCGCTCACCAACAAGAGCATCAAGCGGCAGATCCTGAAAGAGATGCTGGCCACGCGGTTCGGGCGTTGAGGCCGATTCTTTCCACATAACCACCGTCATTCCATGCGCAGCATCGAACCCCGAATCCTGGGATTCCCGGTTCGGTCCTGCGGACCGTCCCCCGCACGCGGGAAGAGGCGAAGACGCCCCCAAGACGTGGATGCCCGGGACGAGCCCGGGCATGACGCAAGCATCAGACATCAGAGTATTGGATATGCGCAGCGCGCTCAGGCGTGCTGCTCTTCGAGCGTCGGCTCGCCGATGAGGCCCAGCGTGTGCTCGGGGTTGAGGTGCAGGCCGGGGTCCATCAGCTCGCCACGCATCAGCGCGAGCGGAGCCTTGCGATAGAGCATCAAATCATGGAACGGATCGGTCAGGATCTTGGTCATCCAGACGAGACCGGTCTCGACGTCGCGGATGAAGAACAGGTGCACGGTACGGAACAACAGACCGCCGCCACCGACCACGAGCCAGATCTTCGCGACCTGCCGCATGAAGTCGGCCGCGCTCGCCCAGGGCGTGAACAGGCCGAACAGCGTGGGATCGACGAACAGCACCAGCGGCGAGAGCGCCCAGATCGCCATCAGCACCACCTTGCGCTGAAGGTTGTAGCCGACCTTGATCTCTTCCTTGTGCTCGTGCGTCGCCTGGTTGATGTGGTCGTAACCGTGCGGCTCGAAGAAGAAGTGACCGGCCTGGCGCGAGGTCATCGAGACCAGCCAGCCGACCAGCGCGGACACTACGGGGTCGATGAACAGCCAGACATAGGCAAAGAGAAAGCTCAGCGCGCTGACGAAGTGCAGGCTCTGATTGATGCGGCTGTGGTGATAGTAGCGATGGTCGTCCCAGCGCTGGATGCGCAGCTGCTCGAGATAATTCTTGATCATGCTCTTCCCCAAGATGCTTTCGGGTACGGGATTTAAACGGATTCGATGTAGGCCGTGTGACATCATCATCTTGTCATGTGACGATGTGCAGCGGCGCGATGACGCACGGTCACTCTCTCCCCTCACCCTGAGGCGCTTGCCTAGCAAGCGTCTCGAAGGGGCGAGGCCCGTCTGCAGCAGGCGGGACTTCATGGTCCGAGACGGCGCTTGCGCCTCCTCACCATGAGGGGCAACAGCAATGCTACGCCGCCTTGGCGACGTCGACCTTCCGGAAGCGCACCAGCGAGAAGTGGCCGAGCGGCGGAATCAGACGGCGCTCGGCGAGCTCGATGCCGCGTGCGCCGGCCAGCCACTTCGCATAGCGCGACCAGGCGAACTCGGCGGTGCGGAAGCCGAGCGGACGCACCACTGGCTGCAGCTTCTGCTCGATGAAGCGGCGCATGCCGGTATCGGCGCTGACGCGGGTGAGGATGATCAGCTCGCCGCCCGGGCGCAGCACGCGGACGAATTCGTCGAGCGCCTTCTCCGGATTGGGCACGGCGGTGACGACGTATTGCGCCATGACGACGTCGAAGGAGTTGTCGGGGAATTCGAGCTTCTCGGCGTCCATCACCGCGAGGCCCTCGACGTTCTTCAGCTTCTGCTCGCTCACGCGGCGGCGCGCCTTATCGAGCATCGCCTCCGAGATGTCGGTGCCGAAGATGCGCAAGTTCGGCGCGTAGAGCGGCAGCGAGATGCCGGTGCCGACGCCGACCTCGAGCACCCGCCCGCCGATCTTGTTGGTGGCCGCGATCGCCGCCTGCCGGCCCTTGGCGAAGACGCCGCCGAACACGAGGTCGTAGACCGGCGCCCAGCGGTCATAGGCCTGCTCGACCGTGCCGCGGGTGAGGTCGAGCTGCTGCGTGCCGTCAAGGTTCATGATCTTAGCCATCGATGAGGTTCTCGCTGTGGTTCAAATGGACGATCAACCGCGCACCGGCCGCCGCGCCATGCGAGGCGAGGCGCGCAAGGTGCGGCTGGGCTGAAGTGAGGTGAGATTGCCGACGAACTGGCGCGCGCTGTTTTCCCAGGAACGCTCCAGCGCGAAGTTGCGGCAGGTCTGGCGCGACATCGTGAGCGCGCGCAGGCACGCGGTGCGCAGATCATGGTCGATCGCGCCGATCGGATGATCGGCGATGACGTCCTTGGGGCCCGTCACCGGGAACGCCGCAACCGGCGTGCCGCAGGCGAGCGCCTCGAGCTGCACCACGCCGAAGGTGTCGGTCAGGCTGGGAAACACGAAGACGTCGGCGGCGGCGAGGTGCGCGGTGAGATCCGCCGCCTTCTTCTCGCCGAGGAAGACGGCGCCGGGATATTTCTTTTCCAGCGCAGGCTTCTGCGGGCCGTCGCCGACGACGACCTTGGTGCCGGGCAGGTCGAGCGCGAGGAACGCTTCGAGATTCTTCTCCACCGCGACCCGGCCCATCGTCATGAAGATCGGCCGTGGCAGGTCGAGAGCTGCTGGGCTGTCGGGATGGAACAGCTCGGTGTTGACGCCGCGCGTCCAGAAGCCGAGCCGCTTGAAGCCACGTTCAGACAGCTCCTGCCGCAGCGAGGGCGTCGCCACCATGGTCATCGCGGCGGCATCGTGAAAGTGGCGCAGCACGGCATAACCGATGTTCGCGGGGATGCCGGTCCGCACCGAAACATATTCGGGAAAGCGCGTTGTATAGGATGTGGTGAAGGCGAGCCGGTTGCGCCGGCAATAGGCCCGCGCGGCCCAGCCGATCGGGCCTTCGGTCGCGATGTGCAGCGCCTCGGGAGCGGCCTTCTCGATCCGCCGTGCGATTTCCCTGAAACTCGGCAACGCGATGCGCAGGCCCGGATAGGTCGGCAGCGGCCATGACGGAAAACCGTCCGGGGTCAGGAAGTCGATCTCGACATCGAGGGCCTTGGCCGCGCTCGCCAGCGAGGTCAGCGTCCGCACCACGCCGTTGACCTGCGGATGCCAGGCGTCGGTCGCGATTAATACCCGCATGGGACAATCCCGAGAGTTTGATGATTCTCGGTTTCCGACCATCAACGAAGGATATTTCAGGCGTATGACGTCACAGAAGTGTCGGCGCTCTGTTTTGTTCGTTAACGGGCCCGCGCGGCCACGAAACTGTCATGAAACAATTCTTGCCGCCACGAAGCCGTTTTCGGTTTTCCACGCAAATGTCCCGAAATGTTTTGCCGTTAGTGATCACCCCAACGGAGCACCGAAACGGTGCCGCGGTGATCAACAACACCGAGCAAACAGGGGCGATCAATGATCAATCTGGACACGTTCAAGAACTATTCGCGCGCCGTTGCGATCAGTGCAGTCGCGATCTCTGCAATCGCGTTCGCAGGTACAGCCGACGCTGCGCCGGTGCAGCTCTTCCCCTTCTTCCAGCCGCTGCCGCCGATGACGGCGCCGCAGCCGCTCCAGCCGTACCAGCCCTACCAGACGATGCCTTATCAGGCCGCGCCGTCCGAGGATCAGGACGCGGTCGAGATGCCGGCCCGCTTCCGCCGCCAGACCGTTTCCTACGCAACGCGGGAGGCGCCAGGCACGATCATCATCGACACGCCCAACACCTATCTCTACTACGTGCTCGGCAACGGCCAGGCGCTGCGCTACGGCATCGGCGTCGGCCGCGACGGCTTCACCTGGTCCGGCATCCAATCGGTGAGCCGGAAGGCCGAATGGCCGGCCTGGACTCCGCCGCCGGAAATGATCGCCCGCCAGCCCTATCTGCCGCGCCACATGGCCGGCGGCCCCGGCAATCCGTTGGGGGCCCGCGCCATGTATCTCGGCAGCACCATCTACCGCATTCACGGCACCAACGCGCCCGAGACCATTGGCAAGCACGTCTCGTCCGGCTGCATCCGCATGACCAATGACGACGTCACCGACCTCTACACCCGCGTCAATGTCGGCACCAAGGTCATCGTGCTGCCGATGACGGAGCGGCGAGCCGAGCTTGGAGCTGCGACGCGCTGAGCGACAGGACATTGTGACGCAAACGGCCCCGGAACCCACCGGGCGCCGTGTTCGTTTGCTCTCGACATCCCGAAGCGCGCTTGCTGCAGCGCGATCCCTGATGGAGGCGCAGATGCAAGCACGCCGGCAACGTTCGTCAAGGGCATGGCTGCGCGCGATCGGCACCGGGGCATTGACGTTGTTCTTGTCACTGCCCCTCTCGCTCGCGCAGCAGCCGGCGAGCGACGACGCAGCCCAGCAGGCCTTCAACAATTCCTGCCGCACCTGCCACTCCATGAAAGAGGGCGACAATCGCCTCGGTCCCAATCTTAACAAGATCGTCGGACGCAAGGCCGGCGCGCTGCCGAACTACAATTACTCGTCGTCGATGAAGGAAGCCGGCTTCATCTGGGACCAAGACAAGCTCACCCGCTTCATGGTCAAGCCGGACGAGGTCGTGTCCGGCCACAAGATGCAGCCCTATGGCGGCATCTCGGCGGAGGAGGCGGCCAAGGTGGTTGCGTATCTGCAGGCAGCTTCGCAGTAACGACCTAGGCTAAGCGCGTCATTTTTGCTTGGTGTCGGTGATCGTGGCTATCCTTCGAGACGCCGCCTGCGGCGGGCTCCTCAGGATGAGGTCGGACTACGCGGCCGCCAATCCATACGGAACCCTTGCACCAAACTGCAGATGCCCGTTAGCCTCATCCTGAGGAGCGCGCCCTTGCGCGCGTCTCGAAGGACGAGGCGTTCACGATGACCGAAGGCGTACCTCTACATTCTCAGATGCGCCGATGGCAGTTACTACATCGGCACAACGCGCACCGCGCTCGACATCAGGGTCGCGCAGCACAACGCCGGCACGTTCGAAGGCTATACAAAGGCGCGTCGGCCCGTGACGCTGGTCTTCTGACAATGGTTCGATCGCATCACCGAGGCGATCGAATGCGAACGCAAGCTCAAGAAATGGAGCCGCGCCAAGAAAGAAGCCTTCATGCGCGGCGACCTCGCCGAGCTGCATGAGTTGGCGAAGCGCGGATCACATCATCCTTCGAGACGCCCGCCTGCGGCGGGCCCTCAGGATGAGGAGCGGAGTTCGCGGCAGCGCTCTAGCCCCGACTCTGATGCCGATTAGCCTCATCCTCAGGATGAGGGCGCAGGTGTGGCAGCAGTTTCAACGGGCCCGATGCCGATTAGCCTCATCCTGAGGAGCGCGCTTGCGCGCGTCTCGAAGGACGAGGCGTTCACACCGGGCGGTGCGTTACCGCTCGCCGCCGCGCCTTCGCTCCGCAATCAATCTCAGCCACGCCGCGGAATGAAACGCGCTCATCAACAGATACATCGGAAGCATGCCAACGAGCACGGATCCTTGTCCCGCGGAGCAGAGCATGTCCGCCGCACCGCCGCCGAGCGCGGCGGTCAGCAAGGCCATGATCGCGAAGGTCGGCGTGGCCGCCAGCCCCAGCCATCGGGCGAGGTGACGCGCGGCCGCGACGCTGTCGCGGTTGACGCTGGCGGCCGCGCTTGCGGCAGCGGTCATTTCCGTTCTCCCGCAGCCTCCTCGCGAAAAGCCTTCTCGCCGGCGGTCGAGATCTCGACCCACTTCTCGTCGGGTGCTGCACCTTCCGTGTAGCTGTCGTGCCAATTCCACCATTTGTAGGTCGGGGTCTGCGGATAGCCTTTCGGCGAATCCTCCCAGACCTCCTGGCGGCCGAGCGGCGTGATGTCGAGATAGTTCCAGGTACCGCCCATCTGCTCATCGCCCCGGCTCTTGACGAAATAGGTGCGGAAGACGCGGTCGCCGTCACGGTAGAACACGTTGGTCCCGTGCCATTCGTCAACGCCGAAATCAGCATCGAAGCTGTCAGTGATGGTGACCCAGGGCATGATCCAGCCCATCCGCTGCTTCAGCCGCGCGATATCGGCCTGCGGCGCGCGCGAGGCGAAGACAAGGGTGGTGTCGCGGGCATTGAGGTGCGCGACATGGGCGACCTGGTCGGCAACCATGGAGCAGCCCCGGCACGCATGGTCGGGCCAGCCGAACACCCCCGGCTCGAAGAAGGCACGGTAGACGATCAATTGCCGCCGGCCCTGGAATAGGTCAATTAGACTGAGCTTGCCGCCGGGGCCCTCGAACGCATAGGTTTTGTCCACCGCCATCCAGGGCATGCGCCGCCGCTCGGCGGCCAGGGCATCGCGGGCACGGGTATGCGCTTTTTCCTTTACGAGCAGTTGCTGACGGGCTGCCTCCCAGTCCTGCGGCGACACCACAGGCGGTGTTTGCATGGCGGAATGTGCGTTCGTCCCTGCGTTCTCAACTGATGTCATCATGGCTCTCCAAACCTCTTGCCTGGGCGATCATTCCGCATCGCGTTATGACAGACGCGGAACCCCTGGCCCTTCACCGCACATCGTCGGTCGTAAACTGTTTCTGGCATCTCGCGGTTGCGGAGTGGGAGTAACAAGTGTGGCGGGATTAGAATGGAGTCGCTGATCACGGCCGCGGCGCGCGCGCTCGAGGCGGGCGATCCGCTCGGTGCGCTGAACCGCGTTGCGCTGCGCAACGACGCACCGTCGCTGGCGCTGCGCGGCATCGCGATGGCGCAGCTCGGCGATTTCGCCAAGGCCAAGACGCTGCTGCGGAGCGCCGCACGCGCCTTCGGTCCGAGAGAGGCGGTGGCGCGCGCAAGGTGCGTCGTGGCCGAGGCCGAGATCGCGCTGGTCTCGCGCGACCTGAGCTGGCCGGCGAAGACGCTCGCAGCGGCGCGCGCGACACTCGCAAGGCACGGCGATCTCGCCAATGCCGCCCATGCCGGTCACATCGAGGCCCGCCGCCTTCTTCTGCTCGGGCGCCTCGACGAGGCCGAGCGCACGCTGGCGGAGCTCGGCGCAGGCGCTCTTCCGCCTGCGTCTCAGGTCATCCGTGAACTCGTGGTCGCCGGCATCGCAATCCGGCGGCTCAAAACCAAAGTTGCGCGCGCGGCGCTCGACCGCGCCGCCGACGCGGCACGGTCGGCTGGGATTCCAGCGCTGACGGCCGAAGTCGAAGGCACGAACCTCGTGCTCGACACGCCCGCGGCGCGCCTGATCGCACGCGGCAAGGAGCATCCGTTGTTGCTCGGACAGGTCGAAGCGCTGGCGGCGTCTCAAGCGCTCGTCGTGGACACGTTCCATCACACCGTTCGCAAAGGAGGCATCGTCGTGTCGCTGGGAACGCGGCCGGTGCTGTTCGCGCTCGCCCGCCCCCTGGCGCAGGCGTGGCCCGCGGACGTGTCCCGAGAGGCTCTGATGACCGCCGCGTTTCGCGCTAGGCACGTCGATGAATCGCATCGCGCCCGGCTACGGGTCGAGATCGGTCGGCTCCGCGCCAAGCTCAAGCCTCTTGCCGATGTGAGCGCGACCAAACACGGCTTTGCGCTGACACCGCGCAAAACGCGACAGGTTCTTGTGCTGGCGCGTCCGGTCGAGGAGAAGCACGCCGCAGTGCTCGCCTTCCTGTCCGACGGCGAGCCCTGGTCGAGCTCGGCGCTCGCGCTGGCGCTCGGAACGAGCGCCCGCACCGTGCAGCGGGCCCTCGACGATCTGGCACGATCACACAAGGTGCAGTCCTTCGGACATGGCCGGGCGAAGCGTTGGATGACCCCGCCCGTCCCGGGTTTCCCGACAGGCTTGTTACTCCCCACGCCGCTCCTGAAGACGTAGGGTGAGGTCACATCACAGGGATCGAGCACATGAAGCGTACAGCCGCCGAGATCATCAAGGAGTATGGGCCTTTCGCGGGCGTCGAAGCCGTGCATGGCGTCACCTATGACGGCAAACATGTCTGGTTCGCGTCCGGCGACAAGCTGAACGCGGTCGATCCGGCCGACGGCAAGATTGCACGCTCCATCGATGTCGCCGCGCATGCGGGAACGGCGTTCGACGGCCGGCACCTGTTCCAGATCGCCGAAGATCGCATCCAGAAGATCGACGCCGCCACCGGCAGGGTGCTCAGCACCATTCCGGCGCCCGGCGGCGGTGGCGATTCCGGATTGGCCTGGGCCGAAGGTTCGCTCTGGGTCGGGCAATATCGCGAGCGCAAGATTCATCAGGTCGATCCCGAAACGGGAAAGGTCCTCCGCACCATCGAGAGCAAGCGCTTCGTGACCGGCGTGACCTGGGTCGATGGCGAGCTCTGGCATGGCACCTGGGAGAACGAAGAAAGTGACGTGCGGCGGATCGACCCCGATACGGGCAAGGTTCTCGAGCAGCTCGACCTGCCCGCCGGGACGATGGTCTCAGGTTTGGAGTCGGACGGCGGCGATCGCTTCTTCTGCGGCGGTGGCGGTCGCGGCAATGTGAGGGCGATCCGCCGTCCCCGACGCAGCTAGCCTCGCGATAACGATTTGAACGCGCGGCAACGGGGCGTTCGCAGCCGTTAACCTGTTCGCCCCAATTCCACCCCACCTGTGCGCTCTAGCGCCCTCCGCGCCAGCCCTGTAAAACCCCCGTCGGGGCGGCTTGGGGGATTGATGCGACTGACGTTGAATCTGAAGACGATCCTGATCGCCGTCGCAGTGCTCGCGGCGTCGTTCTTCATCAGCCTGAAGGCAATGGACTTGCTGTCGCCGCGCGTGACCAATTCGGCGCCGACGGTCGCGCAACTGCCGCCGTTGCCGCCGGCCTCGAAGAGTTCCATCGTGATCGCGCCGGTCGCGATCGCGCTGTCGGTGATCCGCGAGCAGGCCGAGAAGGCTTCGCCGCGCAATTTCGCAGGAAAGGCCGACAACCCGATCTCGCAGATCCTGGAGAACGCCGACATCGGATGGACGGCGGCGCGCGGACCGATGGCGGCAACAGGCGACAAGGACGTGCTGACGCTGTCGACGCCGCTCACCGGCAGGCTGAACGTGACGGGATCGCTGTCCTCGAAGGCCACCGGCGCGCTTGGCGACGCGCTCGGCAGTGTGCTCGGCGGCGACGCCGCGAAACGGATCGGCGCGGTCAACATCAAGAACCTGAACGCCAGCGCCGAGATCAAGGGCAACGTGGTCGTCACCTCGCGCCCGAAGCTCGCGGCCAACTGGTATCTCGAGCCCAATCTCGGCGCCCAGGTTAACCTCGGCGACACCAACGTTGCCGTCGCGGGCGCCAAGGTCAACGTGCCGGCGCAGGTGAAGCCATTGATCGACAAGAATGTCGGCGAGCAGATCAACGCCGTCTCCGAGCGCATCCGCAACGATCCCTCGCTGCGGGAGAATGCCAGGGTGCAATGGGCCAAGGCGTGCCGCTCGATCTCGCTGCAAGGCTCGGGCTCATCGGCCGCACTGCCGCCGCTCTGGCTCGAGATGAAGCCGGTGCGCGCAATCGCGGCGCAGCCGCGCGTCGATGCACAGGCCGTGACGCTGCTGCTCGGCCTCGAGGCCGAGACACGCGTGACCTCGACGCCGACCAAGCCGGAGTGTCCGTTTCCCGACAAGATCTCGATCGTGCCGCCGACCGGCACGGGCGTGAACATCGGCGTGCCGATCGACGTGCCCTTCACCGAGATCAACAAGCTGATCGCGGCGCAGATGGTCGGCCATACCTATCCCGAGGACGGCTCCGGCCCGGTCGACGTCACTGTCAAGACCGTCAACGTGACCCCCTCGGGCGACCGCCTGCTGATCTCGCTGCTGGTGCGCGCCAAGGAGAAGAAGAGCTGGTTCGGCCTCGGCGCCGAGGCGACCGTGCACATCTGGGGCCGGCCGATGCTCGACCAGGCGCAGCAAACGCTGCGGCTCGCCGACATCCAGCTCGCGGTGGAATCCGAGGCGGCGTTCGGTCTGTTAGGAGCCGCGGCGCGTGCCGTGGTGCCGCAGATGCAACAGGCCCTGCTGCAGAAGGCGACGCTCGACCTGAAGCCGATCGCCGCCAACGCCCGCGAGAAGATCGCAGCCGCGATCGCCGACTACCAGAAGAGCGAGGATGGCCTCAAGGTCGAAGCCAAGATCGACAGCCTGACGCTTGCCGACATCGCCTTCGATTCCAAGACCCTGCGCGTCGTCGCCGAAGCCGGCGGCTCGCTGAAGGTGGTTGTGACCAAGCTGTCGGGGATGTAGCCCGCCTTCGCTCGTCGCTTGCACCGCTGGCATTCTCATCGGAGGATGCTAAGCTGTTCCTCGCAAGCTCGAACGAGGCGCTGACAGCATCGTAGCTGATAACGCGAGGACGACATGGAAGCCGGCATGGTCACGCCTGCGCCGGCACTGGTACGCTTTTCAGGCATTCAGAAGACCTACGATGGCGAGCACCTCGTGGTGAAGAACCTCGACCTCGAGATCAAGAAGGGCGAGTTCATTACCCTGCTCGGCCCGTCGGGCTCGGGCAAGACGACCACGCTGATGATGCTCGCTGGCTTCGAGGTTCCGACCCATGGCGAGATCTACCTCGCTGACCGGCCGATCAAGAACGTGCCGCCGCATAAGCGCGACATCGGCATGGTATTCCAGAACTATGCCTTGTTTCCGCATCTGACGATTGCGGAGAATATCGCCTTCCCGCTATCCGTTCGCAAAATCAACAAGGCGGAAGCGCAGGAGCGCGTCGGCGCGGCGTTGCGCATGATCAAGATGGAAAGCCTGGCGCACCGACGGCCCGGGCAGTTGTCCGGCGGTCAGCAGCAACGCGTCGCACTGGCCCGTGCGCTGGTCTTCAATCCGCAACTCGTGCTGATGGACGAGCCCTTGGGCGCGCTGGACAAGCGCCTGCGGGAACAGATGCAGCTGGAGATCAAGCAACTTCACGAGACAATGGGCATCACGATCGTCTACGTGACCCACGATCAGAGTGAAGCGCTCACGATGTCGGATCGTATCGCCGTATTCAACGACGGCATTGTGCAGCAGATCGATACGCCCGACTCGCTTTACGAGAATCCGGTGAACAGCTTCGTCGCCCACTTCATCGGCGAGAACAATGTGCTGGCTGGCACTGTCGAAACGATCGAAAATGAATATTGCCGCGTCGCGTTGGCCGGTGGCGGCGCCGTGACCGCGCGGGCGGTCAATGTATCACGCGCAGGCGCATCGACTTCCCTGTCGGTGCGGCCGGAGCGGATCTCCATTGTCCCGGATGGCACCTCCAGTGACGGACCGAACCGCCTGCCGGCCAAGGTGCAGAGCACCATCTATCTCGGCGATCACGCGCTGGCTGTGCTCGATGTCGCCGGCAATTCGGAGTTCATGGTCAAGCTTCAGCCCGTGGCGCATCACAGTCTGAGACAAGGCGAAAGTGTGTCGATCACCTTTCGGCCGGAGGACTGCCTGGCCCTCGATCCCGTCTGATCCACCCTGCAGCCTTCATCCAAAACAAGCGGTCGGGCATCTCAATGCAACTCACATGAAGAAGGAACAAGGACCATGCTGAACCGCAAGATTGGCAAGATTGCCTTGGGTTTCGCCGCGGCGCTCACCGCCAGCGCCGCGCTGACGACAATGTCGCAGGCGCGTGACCTCACCGTCGTGTCGTGGGGTGGCGCATATCAGGATGCCCAGAAGAAAGTCTATTTCGAGCCTTTCAAGAAGGCGGCCGGGATTGCGATGAACGACGAGTCCTGGGACGGCGGCATCGGGGTGCTGCGCGCCAAGGTGCAGGGGGGCGCCGCCACATGGGATGTGGTCCAGGTCGAAAGCGACGAACTCGCGGTCGGCTGCGAGGAAGGCCTGTTCGAGAAGTTGGATTATTCCAGGATCGGCGGCGAGTCCGCCTATATCCCACCGGCGGTCAATCCCTGCGGCGTCGGCGCGATCCTTTATGATTTCGTTCTCGGCTACGACAAGGACAAGCTGAAGGAGGTGCCGAAAGGCTGGGCCGACTTCTTCGATACCAAGAAGATTCCCGGCAAACGCGCCTTGCGCCAGGGCCCGAAGACCACGCTGGAGATCGCTCTCATGGCCGACGGCGTCGCACCGAAGGACGTCTACAAGGTGCTGGCGACCGACGAGGGCATCGATCGCGCCTTCAAGAAGTTGGACACGATCAAGGGCGACCTCGTCTGGTGGAAAGCCGGCGCCCAGCCGCCGCAATTGCTCGCGTCCGGCGAGGTGGCGATGACCTCGGTCTACAATGGCCGCATCGACACCGCGAACAAGAACGAGAAGAAGAACTTTGGCATGGTGTGGGACGGAGCGCTCTTCACTCTCGACAGCTGGGTCATCCTGAAGGGGAGCCCGAACAAGGACGCCGCCTACAAGTTCCTGGACTTCGTCGGCAAGGCGGAGAACCAATCAAAATTGTCGGAGAACATTGCTTACGGCACCTCGAACAAGGACGCAGCCGCGCGGCTACAGCCCGCCGTTCTGAAGGACCTGCCGACGGCGTCTGACAACATCAAGAACGCGGTCGAGATCAACGTTGCCTTCTGGCTCGAGAACATCGACCGCCTGACCGAGCGCTTCAACAAATGGGCGGCGAAGTAGCGCGCGGCGGCAACCGACTTACGCAGCAGGTAGAGGGTGCGTGGCGGACAACTCGCCCGTGGCGCATCCTTCGAGACGCCCGCCCACGGCGGGCCCTCAGGATGAGGTCTGAGTCTGTGGCAGCGACCTTACAGGCACCTATGTCAATAAGCCTCATCCTGAGGAGACCGCGAAGCGGTCGTCTCGAAGGACAAGGCGCTTGCACCGGCCGCTCCAAAAGGCCACATGCGATTGACCTACCCAAATTAGCGAGGGATATCCGTTCAAAGGGGCTCTTGCCGTGACGGATGCGCTCCTGACCGGCGCCAATGCGTCGACCGAGGTGCCGCTCAAGCGCCGGCTGAGGCGTGCTGAGCGGACACGGCAGGTCAAGGCATTGGCGCTGGTGGCACCGCTTCTCGTCTTCCTGCTCTTCACGTTCGCCGGGCCCATCGTCGGCATGTTGTGGCGCTCGGTCGAGGACAGCGAGGTGCGCCAGGTCTTCCCCCACACGGTAGCTGCTCTGGCCAGTTGGGATGGCAGGGACCTGCCAGACGAAATGGCTTATGCGGCGCTGGCCAGCGACATCCTGGCGGCGCGCGCCTCCGGCACCATCGCCATTGCGGCCAAGCGGCTGAACTACGCATTGAATGGCTTCCGCACGATCCTGACCAGCACGGCACGCAATCTGAAGGCGGTGCCGGAGCCCGGCACGGCCAAGGAGACGCTGGGCAAGATCAATCCGGCCTGGCGCGAACGCGCCACCTGGACGACGATCAAGGACGCCAGCGGTCCGGTGACCGGCTTCTACCTTCTGGCGGCGCTCGACCTGACGCGAAACGCGGACGGCGCGATCGTCGCGGCCCCGCCGGATCAGGCCATTTACCGCGATGTTTTCGCCCGCACCTTCCTCATCAGCATCAGCGTCACGGCACTCTGCCTGATCCTCGGCTTCCCGGTCGCCTACCTGCTGGCGACGCTGCCGCCCGGCCGGTCGAACCTGCTGATGATCTTCGTCCTGCTACCGTTCTGGACTTCGCTTCTGGTCCGCACCTGCGCCTGGATCGTGCTGTTGCAGAGCAAGGGCGTCGTGAACGACAGCCTGCACTGGATTGGCATCATCGACGAGCCGTTGCGCCTGATCTACAACCGCTTCGGTGTCTGCGTGGCGATGACCCACGTTCTCCTGCCGTTCATGATCCTGCCGCTGTACAGCAGCATGAAGGCGATCTCGCCTGCTTACATGCGTGCCGCCGCTTCGCTTGGTGCGCCACCGCTGACCGCTTTCCTGCGCATCTACCTGCCGCAGACCCTGCCCGGCATCGGCGCGGGAAGCCTGCTCGTCTTCATCCTGGCGCTCGGCTATTACATCACGCCGGCCCTCGTCGGCGGCGCCGCCGATCAGATGATCAGCTACTTCATCGCGCTCTACACGACCGAGACGGCCAATTGGGGCCTTGCCTCGGCGTTGGGCGCGGTGCTGCTGCTGGTCACTCTTCTGCTCGCTCTCGTCTACGGAAAGCTGGTGCATGGCCAGCAGGTTACGGGAGGAATGAAGAATTGAGCGACAATTCCCTCCTCCGCACGACCAGCCAGCGCATCGCGTGGACCGCGACAATCATTGTCTCCACGCTGGTGTTCATCTTCCTGATCGCGCCAATCCTGGCGATCATGCCGCTGTCCTTCAGCTCAGGCTCCTACTTGACCTATCCGCTGCCCGGCCTCTCCTTGCGCTGGTACGACGATTTCATCAATTCGCCGCGCTGGATGAATTCGCTCAAGAACAGCATGATCATAGGCGTCGCTTCGACCGTGCTATCCATGGTGCTCGGCACATTGGCCGCCCTGGGACTGGCGCAGTGGAGGAGCCGGTTCAAGCCGCTCGTGCTGGCCTTCGTGCTGTCGCCGGTCGTGGTACCCGGCGTCATCACCGCGGTCGGCCTGTATTTCTTCTTCGCGCCGATCGGACTGACCGGCAGCTATCTCGGCTTGATCCTGGCCCATACGGCGCTGGCGACGCCGTTTGTGGTGATCACGGTCGGCGCGACGCTGCAAAGCTTCGACACCAACCTGGCGCGCGCCGCCGCCTCACTCGGCGCCTCGCCGCTTCAAGCGTTTCGCCGCGTGATCCTGCCGCTGATCCTGCCCGGCCTGGCGTCGGGTGCGCTGTTCGCCTTCGCGACCAGCTTTGATGAGGTGGTGATCGTGCTGTTCATGGCAGGTCCCGAGCAGCGCACCCTGCCGCGCGAGATGTTCGCCGGCATCCGCGAGAACATCAGTCCCACGATCACGGCAGCGGCGGTGGTGCTGACGGCGGTATCGGTCATCCTCCTCGCTACCCTGGAAGGCTTGCGTCGGCGCAACGAACGGCTCAAGAGCAGCAGCGCCTGACCGGCGTCGCCAAGCGATCTCGAAGAATTCCCTATTCCCCGCTCAGCCCCCGCCTTTTTGCATTCCGCTACGGCGCTCCTGGCTTAGCCGGCGGTGCCGATTGCGGCTAGAACAGGCGCGCAACAACACCCAAACAACAACACGCAGGGAGAAAGAACGTGCAAAAACTCATCGCCGCGGTCGCAGCGGGCTTCACGCTTGCCGCAACATGCAGCACCGCACAGGCCCAGATTTCCGATGACATCGTCAAGATCGGCGTGCTCACGGACATGTCGAGCCTCTATGCGGACGCGACCGGCAAGGGCTCGCTCGCCGCGGTCGAGATGGCGGTCGCTGATTACGGCGGCAAGGTTGCGGGCAAGCCGGTTCAGGTCGTCGCCGCCGATCACCAGAACAAGCCCGACGTCGGCGTCAACATCGCCCGCAACTGGTACGACAACGACAAGGTCGACGCGATCTTCGACGTGCCGACGTCCTCGGTGGCGCTGCCGGTCTCGGCGCTGACACGCGAGAAGAACAAGATCCACATCAATTCCGGCGGCGGCTCGTCCGACATCACCGGCACCGCCTGCTCGCCCAACACGGTGCACTGGACCTACGACACCTATGCGCTGTCGAACGTCGCCGGCAAGGCGATGGTCAAGCGCGGCGAGGACAGCTGGTTCTTCGTCACCGCCGACTACGCCTTCGGCATGGCGCTCCAGCGCGACGCCGCCAACGTGGTGAAGGAGAGCGGCGGCAAGGTGCTCGGCGAGGTCCGCCATCCGCTCAACTCGTCGGACTTCTCCTCCTTCCTGCTCCAGGCCCAGGCCTCCAAGGCCAAGGTGGTCGCGCTGGCGAATGCCGGCGGCGACACCACCAACGCCTTGAAGCAGGCTTCCGAGTTCGGCCTGACCCAGGGCGGCCAGAAAATGATCGCGCTGTTGCAGGAGATCACCGACACGCATTCGCTCGGCATCAAGGCGACCCAAGGCCTGATCGTCACCGACGCCTTCTACTGGGACATGAACGAGGAGACGCGCGCCTTTTCCAAGCGCTTCAACGAGAAGGTCGGCCACATGCCGACGATGATCCAGGCCGGCCTCTACTCGGCAGCCATGCACTATTTGAAGGCGATCGACGCCATCAAGTCCGACGAGGCGCCGAAGGTGATGGAGGAGATGCGCAAGACACCGATCAACGACTTCTTCGCCAAAGGTGGCAAGATCCGCATCGACGGCCGCATGGTCCACGACATGTATCTGTTCGAGGTCAAGAAGCCCGAGGAATCCAAGGGCGAGTGGGACCTCTACAAGCTGATCGCCACCGTGCCCGGCGACGAGGCTTTCCGTCCGCTCGACAAGGGCGGCTGCCCTCTGGTGAAGGGGCATTGAACTGCGTCGTCATACGCAAGTTCGCCGCAATGACGAAAAGACACGACAGCGCGCCCGGGAAAACCGGGCGCGCTTCGTTGAGGCGTTTAGAAGTTCATTACTCCGTGTACTTGAACTCCGGCATGTTCTTCAGCTCGTCCTTGCTGGCGTTGAACACGGCGTGGTCCGGATACCATTTCGACGCCGACGAGGTCGTGGTCGTCGCGGTCTTGTCGGTGCCGGTGGCTGCGCCAGTCGTCGTGGTCGCAGCCGGCCGGCCGGGCGGGTTGGTGGCTCCTGTGCCGGAGTAGGCGACGGCCTCGTTGACGAACTTCAGCTTCTCATAGGGCACCGCGACCAGATGCTCGCCCATGCCGAGGAAGCCGCCGACGCCGATCACGGCAATCTTGATGTTACCGCTCTTGTCCATCAAGAGGTCGTTGATCGAGCCGATGTTCTCGTTAGCCTCGTTATAGACCTTGACGCCCGACATTTTCGACACGCGCCACTGGTCGGACGCGCTCGTCGTCGTGGCGGCGGCCGCGGTCGGCGCCTTGTCGGTGGTGGCGGGCGGCGTTTGCGCGAACGCAGCGGTCGCGAGCAGTGCTGTGCCGGCAAGCCCGGCAACGATCGACTTCATCATGTTGTCCTCTCCTTCGACAGAAACCTTGTGCGGAGAAAACAGCGCTGATCACGCCCAGTTCCGTGCGGGCGGCAATTTCGTCGCGCGATGCGCGAGCCGAAAAGCGCCCAGGGCATGTTCCTGCGTCACCCAGGAACATATTGCGGCGCACCGTTCCGACGATCATGCGCGCCGGTCGACGTGCTGCTGGTCGAATCCGTCGTGGACGACGAATCCGCAGAAGCATCCTCCGGCGGGCAAGATGCTGGAGCCGTTCGTGCGCGGCGACGACGCCTCCACCATGGACGCGCCAACGGCTTCGGGCTTGGCCCGTCAATCGCGCTCGCCCATGGCCGCGAGTTGTCACTGCATGACCGCGAGCCGCATGGCTTGATCGTGCGGATGCAATTGCCGGTGTGGCAGGAGCCGCTGCTGGCGGCGTAGCTCAAGCCGCGAGCGGCGGGTGCTTGATGGCGTGCTCATCGAAGATCGCCACCGCCTCGAAGCGGTAGCCGCAGGCGTGGCAATTCCAGAGATAGGAAACGCGGCCTTCGCCCGGCTCGATCCAGTCCGGGAACGGAATCGGCGTGCCGCACTGTGCACAGGGGTTCTGCGTGGGAATGTCGTCGATGTCTCGCGGGGTCATGGACGTCCTCCCGAATGCTGTTTTGAAAGCGATTTTTGGGCGGAGACACGAATGGACAGACCAGCTGTCGCGTAAGGCGCTCTGCCAGCTCCAAGCTTAACGTGAGTTTGAGTCGTAAAAGCGACGGCCCAACGAAAATCGCCGAAGGCGGCGTTTCGCCACATCATCGCCGTGTTCCCACGGCCTAACCCGCATGGGTGCAGGTCCGTTCTGCCAAGGAATATTTCGATGAAAATTTTACGCGTTGCCGCGCTGCTCGCAACCGCACTGATTTTGCCGCAGGGCGCATTCGCCGGCCAAGCTGAATACGCCGAGATGGTCGCAGCCCATGCCCGCGCCAACGGCGTGCCGGAGGCGCTGGTCCACCGCGTGATCATGCGCGAGAGCCGCTATCAGCCCGGCCTGGTCGGCCGCGGCGGCACCATCGGGCTGATGCAGATCAAGCTCGCGACCGCCCGCGGCGTCGGCTACACCGGCGATGCCGCAGGCCTGCGCGATCCCAACACCAACCTCACCTATGCGGTCAAATATCTCGCCGGCGCCTATCGCGCTGCCAACGGCGACCATGCCCGAGCCGTGCGTTATTTCGCGGGCGGCTATTACTATGCGGCAAAGCGGCAGCGGCAGGAGGCCGTGCAGGTCGCCACTATGGGCACGACCAATATGGGCGAGACCAATTTTGGCGAGACCAATTTGGGCGAGACTTGGCTCGAGCCGAACGGCAACCCGCAGCCGATGCTCGGCGCCACGCCGCCCAGGAAGCTCGTCCAGCGCGTCCGCAACGCCCGGGCGCAAGTTCCTCACTAGAGATCGTCATTCCGGGGCGGTCCGCAGGACCGAACCCGGAATCTCGAGATTCTCAGGTGCGCAATTGCGCACCATAGTTCGATGCTTTGCATCGCCCCGGAATGACGGCCGTGTGGCTTAACGCGTTGACACCGCCCGTCACTGGCATACATTAGAGCCGTTCCGAGGGGTGCTCCGAGGAGGAGCTGAGATACCGCTAAATGGGCAATACCGCCCAGGACCGCGGTGACCCTTTGAACCTGATCCGGGTCATGCCGGCGAAGGGACAGGGATGTTGCAGACCACCAAGCGACCGGATTCACCGGTATCCATCATCGGCGCAGGCATCGCAGGCGCCTGGCAGGCCTTGCTGTTCGCGCAGGCCGGCCATGTCGTGACGTTACACGAGCGTGGTGACGCCGCCATGACCGATGCCACCAGCCATTGGGCCGGCGGCATGCTCGCGCCCTATTGCGAGGCGGAGGTGGCCGAGCCCATCGTCAGCCGCCTCGGCCTGCGCTCGCTCGAGATCTGGCGCCGCGAATTGCCGGAAACGCCGTTCAACGGCTCGCTCGTCGTCGCCCATCCCCGCGAGCGCAACGATTT
This sequence comes from Bradyrhizobium sp. 153, assembly GCF_023073835.1. NCBI lineage: Bacteria > Pseudomonadati > Pseudomonadota > Alphaproteobacteria > Hyphomicrobiales > Nitrobacteraceae > Bradyrhizobium > Bradyrhizobium sp. 153. Next base: position 243,701 of record NZ_JADPKH010000074.1, read on the forward strand.
CGAGCGCTTTGCCCGCATGACGGAGGGTCACGAGCGGCTCGATGCGGCCGGTCTTGCCGCGCTGGAGCCGTCGCTGGAGGGCCGCTTCCGCGAAGCCCTGTTCTTCCCGAGCGAGGGCCACGTCGAGCCGCGCCGCGTGCTGCCGAAATTGCACGAGCGCATCCGCGCCGCCGGCGGCACCATCAAGTTCGAAAGCCGCGTCAGCGCCGCCGAGCTCGATGGCATCGTGATCGACTGCCGCGGCCTTTCCGCGCGCGACGAGCAGCCCGAGCTGCGCGGCGTCAAGGGCGAGATGATCCTGATCGAGACGGACGAGGTGCACCTTGCGCGTCCGGTGCGATTGATCCATCCGCGCTGGCCGCTCTATGTCATCCCGCGCGAGGACAATCTGTTCATGCTGGGCGCGACCTCGATCGAGGCTGAGGACACCGGCGTCAGCGTGCGCTCGGCGCTCGAGCTGCTCGGCGCGGCCTATGCGGTGCATCCTGCCTTCGGCGAAGCCCGCATCGTCGAGTTCGGCTCGGGCCTGCGCCCCGCTTTTCCCGACAATTTGCCGCGCATCGGCATTCGGGGCGAGAAGATCGCCGTCAATGGCCTCTACCGCCACGGCTTCCTGCTCGCGCCGGCGCTCGCCGAGCTGACACTTGCCTATGTCCAGCGCGGCCAGATCGACAATGAGGTGATGCAGTGCGGGTGATCGTCAACGGTGAGCAGCGCGAAGTGAGCTCGGCCAGCGTCGACGCGCTGCTCACCGAGCTCGACTACGAGGGCACCCATTTCGCCATCGCGCTCAATTACGACGTCGTGCCGAAAAGCCGCTGGGCGGAGACGCAGCTGAAAGCCGGCGACGAGATCGAGATCATCACGCCGCGGCAGGGAGGGTGATGTGATGCAGGCGAGCTCTCTTCACGACGACGGCTCTTTTTGGCTCGTCATTCCGGGGCACGCGAAGCGTGAACCCGGAATCTCGCGCCGCAACTTCGAGATTCCGGATCGGACCGCGTCCCGCGGCCCGTCCGGAATGACGGGGAATTCATCATGGTGACCTTCTACGGCAAGACCTTCGCCTCGCGCCTGCTGATCGGCAGCGCGCTCTATCCCTCGCCCGCGATCATGCAGGCCGCGATCCGCGCCTCCGGCGCGAGCATTGTCACCGTGTCGCTGCGCCGCGAATCCGCCGGCGGCAAGACCGGAGACGCGTTCTGGAAGCTGATCCGCGAGCTTGACGTCACCGTGCTGCCGAACACCGCCGGTTGCCGCAGCGTGCGCGAGGCGGTGACGACGGCAAAACTCGCCCGCGAATTGTTCGGCACGTCCTGGATCAAGCTCGAAGTGATCGCCGATAACGACACGCTGCAGCCCGACGTCGTCGGCCTGGTCGAGGCCGCCAGCATCCTGATCAAGGACGGCTTTGAGGTGTTCCCCTATTGCACCGAGGATCTCTCGGTCGCCAACCGCCTGGTCGATGCCGGCTGCAAGGTGGTAATGCCATGGGCAGCCCCCATCGGCTCGGCCCGCGGCATCACCAACCGCGACGCGCTGAAACTGCTGCGCGAGCGGCTGCCCGACACCACGCTGGTGGTTGACGCCGGCTTAGGGGCGCCCTCCCACGCGGCCCACGCACTGGAGCTCGGCTACGATGCCGTGCTGCTCAACACCGCGATCGCAAAGGCCGCCGACCCGGTTGCGATGGCCAACGCCTTCCGTCTCGGCGTCGAGGCCGGCCGCACCGCTTACGAAGCCGGGCTGATGGACGCCCGCGACTTCGCCTCCCCCTCCACCCCTGTCGTTGGGACCCCGTTCTGGCATGCCGTATCCTGATCCTTTCTATCCCGTCGTCGACAGCCTCACATGGGTCGAGCGCCTGACGAAACTCGGCGTCGGCACCATCCAGCTGCGCGCGAAAGAGCTGAACGATGCCGACGCGCTGCAGATCGTCACCGATGCGCTGGCGATCACCAAGGACACGCAGGCCAAGCTGGTCGTGAACGACTATTGGCGCGCCGCGGTCGTCGCCGGCGCAAAATATCTGCATCTCGGCCAGGAGGATCTGGCGGATGCCGATCTCAAGGCCATCCGCGAGGCCGGGCTGTCGCTCGGCATCTCCACCCATGACGACGACGAGCTTGCGACCGCGCTCAAAGCCAAACCCGACTACGTCGCGCTCGGCCCGATCTTCTTCACCACGCTGAAATCGATGCGCTTCGAGCCGCAGGGCATTCCAAAAATCACCGAATGGAAAAAGCGCATCGGCGATATTCCGCTGGTCGCGATCGGCGGCATCAAGTTCGAGCACGCCGCGGAGATTTTTGCCGCAGGCGCGGATTCCATCGCCGTGGTTTCCGACGTCACGCAAAATCCCGACCCGGATGCGCGCGTGCGGCAATGGCTCGACCTGTCGAAGGAGGCTGCGTGATGATCGCTCCGCTCTCACCACCCGTCATTGCGAGCGAAGCGAAGCAATCCAGGAACTTTCCGCGAAGGCGGTCTGGATTGCTTCGTCGCAAGGGCTCCTCGCAATGACGGAGCAAGAATTCACCGCAGTCGCGCCAACGCACGCAGAACAGAATTAACCGGAGAATCCCCATGAACATCCGTTCCAACCCCGACAAGACCGTCCCCGCCGTCACCACCGGTCCCCTTCCCTCCTCGCGAAAAATCTTCGCGACGCCCGACGCCGCGCCCGACCTGCGCGTGCCCCTGCGCGAGATCATCCTCTCCGAAGGCGCCGGCGAGCCGAACCTGCCGGTCTACGACACCTCGGGTCCCTACACCGACCCGAGCGTGACCATCGACGTCAACGCCGGCCTTGCGCGCAACCGCAAGCAATGGGTGCTGGAGCGCGGCGGCGTCGAAGAATATGACGGGCGCCAGATCAAGCCGGAGGACAATGGCAGCGTCTCCACCGACAAGGCCGCGCGCGCCTTCTCGGCCTATCACAAGCCGCTGCGCGGCCTTCCCGGCCACAAGATCACGCAGCTCGAATTCGCCCGCGCCGGCATCATCACCAAGGAGATGATCTACGTCGCCGCCCGCGAAAATCTCGGGCGCAAACAACAGCTCGAGCGCGCGGACGCCGCGCTCGCCGACGGCGAGAGCTTTGGCGCATCGGTGCCCGCCTTCATCACGCCGGAGTTCGTGCGCGACGAGATCGCGCGCGGCCGCGCCATCATCCCCTGCAACATCAACCATTCCGAGCTCGAGCCGATGATAATCGGCCGCAACTTCCTGACCAAGATCAACGCCAATATCGGCAACTCGGCGGTGACCTCTTCGGTCGAGGAAGAGGTCGAGAAGATGGTGTGGGCGATCCGCTGGGGCGCCGACACCGTGATGGACCTCTCGACCGGACGCAACATCCACACCACGCGCGAATGGATCTTGCGCAACTCGCCGGTGCCGATCGGCACCGTGCCGATCTACCAGGCGCTGGAGAAGTGCAATGGCGATCCGGTCAAGCTGACCTGGGAGCTCTACAAGGACACCTTGATCGAGCAGTGCGAGCAGGGCGTCGACTATTTCACCATCCACGCCGGCGTGCGCCTGCAATACATCCATCTCACCGCCAGCCGCGTCACCGGCATCGTCAGCCGCGGCGGCTCGATCATGGCGAAGTGGTGCCTGGCGCACCACAAGGAGAGCTTCCTCTACACGCATTTCGACGAAATCTGCGACCTCATGCGCAAATATGACGTCTCGTTCTCGCTCGGCGACGGCCTGCGGCCCGGCTCGATCGCGGATGCCAATGACCGGGCGCAGTTTGCCGAGTTGGAGACGCTCGGCGAACTGACGAAAATCGCGTGGGACAAGGGCTGCCAGGTCATGATCGAAGGCCCCGGCCACGTGCCGATGCACAAGATCAAGATCAACATGGACAAGCAGCTCAAGGAGTGCGGCGAGGCGCCATTCTACACGCTTGGACCGCTGACCACCGACATCGCGCCGGGCTACGACCACATCACTTCAGGCATCGGCGCTGCCATGATCGGCTGGTTCGGCTGCGCCATGCTGTGCTACGTCACGCCGAAGGAGCATCTCGGCCTGCCCGATCGCAACGACGTCAAGACCGGCGTCATCACCTACAAGATCGCCGCCCACGCGGCCGACCTCGCCAAGGGCCACCCCGCCGCGCAACTGCGCGACGACGCCCTCTCCCGTGCGAGGTTCGAATTCCGCTGGACCGACCAGTTCAACCTCGGCCTCGATCCGGACACCGCAAAGAGCTTCCACGACGAGACCCTGCCCAAGGAAGCCCACAAGGTCGCCCATTTCTGCTCGATGTGCGGCCCAAAATTCTGCTCGATGAAGATCACGCAGGACGTGCGGGATTATGCAGCGACGCTGAACGATCCGAACAGCGTGGGGATGTCGATGGCCGGCACGGTCGAAGACGGCATGGCGAAGATGAGCGAGAAGTTCAAGGAGATGGGATCGAGCGTGTATCTGGATGCGGAGAAGGTGAAGGAGAGTAATCGGGTGTTGTAATTCTCCGCTCGTTATGCGCGGGCTTGCTCGAGCATCCATCAGGAGCGAGAAGCCGGGCGAAAGCTCGGCTTCTTTTTAGAGCGCAGCGTAGCCAGGGTGACGTCCGGGATTGACAGCGGCCCGGATGTCGCTGACGCTCTGTGCAACGCTAAGGTTGGTCGATTTGCCCACCCCTACCCTCCACCGCCTCCCCGACCAGCTCCGTCCCAATCTCCGCCTCGTCTTCGTCGGCACCGCCGCCTCGACGCGCTCGGCTGAACTCGGGCACTACTACGCCCATCCCGGCAACCGCTTCTGGCGCGCCATCCATGAGGCCGCGATCACGCCGCGGCGCTATCAGCCGAGCGAGTTCGCATCGCTGCTCGCGCTCGGGATCGGCTTCACCGATCTCTCCAAGTCGGGCGCCGGGATGGATCACCAGATCGCGGCGGAGACGATCGACGTGCCGGGCTTCAGGGCCAAGATCGAAAAGTATCGGCCGCGGACGATTGCGTTCACGAGCAAGAAGGCGGCGAGCTTGTTTTATGGCCGGCCGTCGGCTGCGATTGCGCTGGGGCGACAACCGCGCGATGCCAGCCTGCCGGAGGTCTTCGTGCTTCCCTCGCCGTCCGGTGCGGCGTCCGGGCATTGGACGATCGAGCCGTGGCGCGAGCTGGCGGCGTGGATCGATCGCGCGCACTGAATAGTTTCCTCGCGGAACGCCTCCGCTCTCGTGTCCCGGGCAAGCGGAGCGCAGACCCGGGACCCAGAGGCTCCGGTACGGATCCGCCATGGGCCCCGGCTCTGCAGCGCATCACGCCGCAAAAAGCGGCGCGCTGCACCGCGTCCGGGGCACGCCGCCACTCGCCTTGCGCTAGCCTGTCGGAAACTGCGTCGGTCGTTCGTCCTCTGGAAACAGACCACCCCGGAGCCTACGCATGCCGCCCACCATCACCGCCTTCGAAAACTCCCCCGACCGCGGCCGGGGGCAGGCGCGCGACATGCGGGTGCGCTGGGCGCTGGAGGAGGTCGGCCAGCCCTACGATGTGCGTCTTGTTTCATTCGAGGCGATGAAGGCACCGGCGCACCTTGCGCTGCATCCGTTCGGGCAGATCCCGACCTATGAGGACGGCGATCTCGCGCTGTTCGAGTCCGGCGCGATCGTACTCCATATCGCCGAGCGCCACGATGGCTTGCTGCCGAAGGATGCGAATGCGCGGAGCCGTGCGATCGCGTGGATGTTTGCCGCACTCAGCACGGTGGAGCCGCCGATCGTCGAGCTCGCCATGGCGATGCTGTTCGAGCGCGACAAGAGCTGGTACGCGGAGCGCCTGCCCATGCTCCAGGACCGGGTCCGTGTCAGGCTCGGCGAATTGTCCCGCCACCTCGGCAGTGCCGACTGGCTCGACGGCACGTTCAGCGCCGGCGATCTCATGATGGTGACGGTGCTGCGCAGGCTGAACACATCGGGCTTACTCGACGAATATCCTGCCGTTGCCGCCTATGTCGGCCGCGGCGAAGCGCGGCCGGCTTTCAGGCGGGCGTTCGATGCGCAGCTTGCGGTGTTCAACGCTGCGTCGCGACCGTAGGGTGGGCAAAGCGAAAGCGTGCCACCAACTGTTTTGTATTGTGCTGACACCAATGGTGGGCTCGGCGCTTGCGCGCCTTCCACCCTACGGCACCTCGCCTACCGCATCGTGATCGCAAGCCCGCTGAGATCTGCATTCGCCATCAACCCGACCTGCTGGCCGGTCAATTCCAGCACCGCGCCCTTCTGGTTTGTCAGCACGATGGCACGGGCGCCGCGGCCGACGGCAAGGCCGGCACCGGCGGCGCCGTAGACGCCAGCCACATCCGAGGGACGGTTGATGTTGGAGACCCGGCCGCGCAGTACGGTTTTCGAGCCGCCGAACACGAGGCCGTAATCGAGGCCGCCGGTGGAGAGCCCATAGGTGCGGCCGCGGAAGCTGAGCGCGCCGCTGCCGCCCGAGCCGCCGATGATCCAGCCCGCCTTGTAGATCGTCAGCGTCACGAAGCCGCTGTCGGCCCGTGCCGCAGTCGCGAGGCCGGCCAGGGCGATGATGGCGACCAGCGCGGCGCGGAAGGTGGATGCGAACTTCATGGGTGTCTCCGGGGGGCTATTTTTCAGGGGGATCGAATCAGACGCAGCGAATCTATCCGATCGATCGCGGCGGCAACATGATGGGAGCAGACGTGACGTGCAAGATGCAGCATCCAACTGTCATCGCCCGCGCAGGCGGGCGATCCAGTATTCCAGAAGCGGTCATGGTTGAGCCGAGAGGCCGCGGCGGCCGCCGAAGCTTTAGCGAAGGCGGCAAGCCGGGGCATGACGGTGGAGTTTGAAGCTACAGGGCATTGTCGCCATGATGCCATTCTGCCAGTGTTTTGCCCGACGGGTCAACGATTATTTCGGACTTCCCGAATACATTGACACGTCTCGGCTTTTCTACTGTGCATGGGGTTGTTTTCGCATATTTTGTTTTGAGCGGCCCCGGCCTGCCGCTACGCTCGTGAAACACGAGAAAACCGACCGAGGTGATCCATGCCGATTCAGCATTTCGCGCCCCCGCCGCACGTCAAGGCGCCGCCGCTGTCCTTTGCCACGCGCGTCGGCGACCTCCTGTTCGTCTCCGGCATTCCCGGCTTCGATGCCAATGGCACGCTGCCCGATGGGTTCGAGGCGCAGTTCGCCAACGTCGTCGTCAACATCAGACGCGTGCTCGACGAGGCCGGCGCGACCATCCGCGACCTCGCCAAGGTCAACGTGCTCTTGACCCGCGCCGCGGACGTTGCCGCCATGAACGCGCTCTATGCCGGCGCCTTCGGCCCGCCGCCCTACCCCGCGCGCACAACTTGCGTGGTGCAGGCGCTGCCCGATCCGAAGATGCTGATCGAGATCGAAGCGGTGGCATCGCTGTCGAAGTGAGCCGCACGAAGTGCGTGTGACTTGCCGGGCACGCGGCCAAACCAAATGCCCGGCGCTGTCTGACATGTCCGTGAACGGCCGCTCCCCGGCTTGCCAAGAACCTGCTTTTACCGCACGAATTTTCGCGTCACACACTTCCCCCACAAGGAGATACTTCATGCGTCGCGCACTCGCGCTCTGTGCCGTTGCCGGCATCGCTTCTTCCGTGTTCGCCGTGCCCGCTTCGGCGAAGGCCGGCTATTACGTGATCCGGTGGGACAACACCGGCATCTGCCAGGTCTGGAACGAGGACCTGCAATACAAGCCGTTCCAGTTCGGCGTGTCGACCTACAAGGTCGTCAGCAAGCCGCTCCCGACCTTCCAGGCCGCCTCCGACCTCCAGATCAAGCTGCGCTCGGAGCGCCGCTGCACGCTCTGAAGCTGACGCAACGGACCGGGCTTGAAGGGCGGATCGCAGGAGCGATTCGCTCTTTTCTTTTCGGAAGAGGCTCACGTTTTCCGGGCCAAATTCACGCATTTTCCCGCGTGTCCGCTTTGAACCCGATCGGCCGGCGGACCTACTCACATCTTGTCCGGGGCGTATGCCAAAAACGTCCCGCACCGCCCCTCCCCGTCATTGTCGGGAGGCGCATCCCATCTTTCATTTGAGGAGCTGATCATGCATCGTATTTCCGTGCTCTGCGCTGCCGTCGGTCTTGCCGTCACTGCGTTCGTCGCTGCGAGCCCTGCCGAGGCCGGCTATCACCTGATCCGCTGGCAGGACACCGGCTTCTGCCAGATCTGGGACGAGAGCATCCCGACCATGCCCTGGCCTTCCGACTATGCCCGCGTCAGCGCGACCGTCCCGACGTTCGGCGATGCGTTGATGGTGAAAGATCAGGCGCTCAGGAACGGCCATTGCACCTGGTAACGATTCGATCGGCGGACGAAGAGCCGTGCAAGGACGCCAGCGTTCTTGCCCGGCCGTTTTTTTTGCGTGAACGTGAGCTGACCCGCTCTCACGCGTCCTTGTGTGCACCCGGATGAATCAGGATGTCGCGCGCGGCGGCGAGGTCGATGAAGGCTTGCGCGCTGCCGCCATGGTCGGGATGCATGCCCTTGGCAGCGCGGCGATAGGCCCGGTTGATATCGTCGCAAGTGAGCTGCACGGCGAGCGGCAGGCCGAGAACCTTGCGGGCGCGATCCTCGCTCGACAGCTTCTTCGGCATGGCATTGCGGCGACCGAAGCGCGGCGCGGTCAGATCATGAATGACATCGAGGACCACACCGACGCGGCGCTGGGCCGCCAGCGTGACGCTGTGATCGTCGTTGTCCGCGGCCTGGCGCAGCACCGGCAGCGCCTGCTCCGCCGCCCGGCGCAGCGTGACGTCGCTGCTCATCCGCGCGATCTCGGTCACCAAGCGGCCCGCCTCGGCCCAATCGGCAGACTGCGCCGACCGCAGGCGCTCGAGCGCCAGTTTCCAGGATTCAAGCCGTTCCATCATGCGCGCAACGTTTAGCAATCAAGATCAGTATGCCAAGGCCGCCGTTTCCGACCCCTTAATTTCGAGTTAGCTTTTCGTGAAACTTCGCAAAGAAATCGGGAGGAAACTGTCATGGCATTGCTCGCAAACCACATCGCCGTGGTCACCGGCGCCGGTTCCGGCATCGGCCGGGCGATTGCGGCCGGCTACGCGCGGGAAGGCGCGCAAGTGGTGCTGCTCGACGTCAATGCCGACACGGTGGCGGAGGCCGCCCAGGAGATCCGCAAAGCTGGGGGCAAGGCCGAGAGCTTTGCGCTGGACGTGACCAGGCGCGAGGATTGCTTCGCGCTGGCACAGCAAATCGCCGACAAGGTCGGGCAGGTCTCGATCCTCGTCAACAATGCCGGCATCACCCGCCGCAACGCCTTCACCGCCGAGACGGAGACGGTGGCGAAGGATTGGAACGACATTATCTCACTCAATCTCAACGGCGTCTTCAACATGACGCAGGCGTTCCTCGCGCCCTTGCGCGCGAGCAAGGGCCGCATCGTCAATATCGGTTCGATCCAGTCCTTCGTGCATCTGCGCACGCCGAGCTCGGCGGCCTATACCACCTCGAAACACGGCGTGCTCGGCTTCACCAAGGCGCTCGCGGTCGAGCTCGGCAAGGAAGGCGTGCGCGTCAACGCGATCGGGCCCGGCTTCATCGAGACCAACATCAACGCCAATGTGCGCGCGACCAATCCGGCGCTGGTGCAGGCCTTCGTCGATCACACCCCGCTGGCGCGCACCGGCAAGCCCGAGGACATCGTGGGACCGGCAATCTTCTTGGCCTCGGATCTGTCGGCCTTTGTCACGGGAACGATCGTGATGGTGGACGGCGGATATCGGACGGTGTGAACGAGGGACCAAGCTGCATCCATATACGCGCTGTCACCGCCCGCGCAGGTGGGCGATCCAGTATTCCAGAGAGTCTGATGTCTCACGAGGTGCCGCGGGGTACGGGATCGTCCGCTTTCGCGGACGATGACACGGTGTGTGACGCGAGATCGACCCGCATCAGCTCCCATCCCGCGCCAATCGCGGCGGCTTCGCGGCATTGCTGAGGTCAATTGGTGCGATCGTCCACGGTTAACCTTTCGTTAACCAAACCCGACCACCGTACATCTACAGCTTGGGGGTCGTTTGTTCTCGATCCGCTTCCAATGATGGAAGCGGGCGTTGATCGGGGAGTATGTTGATGACCACTGTTCATGTCGCCGCGTCCCAGCCGGACGCGCAATTCCTTGCACCCAACCAGATCGTTCCGTTGCTGATCGGCGCGACCGTCGACGAAGTCGAGCGCGAGCTCGTGCTCCAGACCCTGGCGCGCTGCGACGGCAACCGCACGCGTGCCTCGCGCGTGCTCGGCCTGTCGGTGCGCACGCTGCGCAACAAGATCCGGCTCTATGCCGCCTCCGGAATCGACGTGCCCGCCTATCAGGATTAGTGCGCGGTGCCGATTGATGTTGGCCGATCCCGTGCGAGACGCGGGCGGAATTGCTGCTGTCGTCAAACGCCGCTAAGTAGCTTGCTTCCGTGACAGGGAGCAGCGGCGTGGCAGACGATCAGGGACGACGGCAGGGACCTCAGGGACCGCGCGGGCGGCAGGGTGAGCCGGGACGGCCGGGACCACAGGGTCATCCGGGCCGGCGCGGCCCCGACGGCGCGCGCGGCAAGCCGGGTCCGCAAGGCAAGCCGGGGCCGATCGGAAAGGCCGGACCGCCAGGCAAGCCTGGTCCGCAAGGCAAGCAAGGCGAAGCCGGTCCGCGCGGACCGGCCGGCGCGCAGGGGCCTGTCGGACCGCAGGGGCCGGCGGGGCCGCAAGGCCCGCGTGGCGAGGCCGGACCGCCCGGCCAATTGCCGTCGGTCGAACAGGTGCTGCCGTGGCTCGAGCAACTCTTCGACGCCTGGGACGAACGCCGCCGCCAGCGCGAGCATGAAGCCGCCGAGCGCGAGGCGCTGGAGGCCGCCGTGCAGGAGCCTGACGAGCCGATCGCCGATGACGGAAGCGACGACGGCGAAGACGAGGTCGATAGGAAAAAGAAGAAAAAGAAGAAGCACGGCAACAAGGGTTAGCAGACAGCCTATTCTTTGTTTTCGCGTCGCGGCAGCATGCCCATGCGCTCGAACTGCCAGCGCATGGCGCGATACCAGAGATAGCCCACTGCGGCGCCGCACAGGGCGAGGATGATCATGTTCATGCTCGAGAAGGAGCCGCCCCACCACATCATCCAGGCAGTCCACAGCACTGTGAGGACGATGGCACCTGCTTTCAGAGGAAGAAGGGGGCGGCTCATGATCCTGCTCCGGGCTGTCGAAATCCCGGCGGTCATCATCGCGCAGTAGGATTCTTGCTTCCGTGAGCCAGATCACGGAATGGGCTATCGGGAAAACCTATCCGAACCGCAGCCGCGAGCGCTCCTTTGCCTTTTCCGCCTCGACCTCGCGGTCGCGCGCCGGCGCATGGGTGTGCAGCGAGGCCAACAGCCGCCGCGCCGCCTCCGAGACTTCCGCCACCGCGCGTTCGAACACCTCCTCATTGGCCTGCGATGGCTTGTTGAAGCCGGACAGCTTTCGCACGAACTGGAGCGCGCTGGCGTGGATCTCGTCCTCCGTCGCCGGTGGTTCGAAGTTGAACAGCGTCTTGATGTTGCGGCACATGCAGTCTCTCCGGATATATCCCCAAGGACGGTTGGCAACGGCGAAATCCTACATCCTTCCCCGCACTTCTGTTAAGTTCCGCGGCAACGCGGCCGCCCAATACGTGCCGCATGGGGAGAGAAACATGAAAGCTTCTTGCGCGGCCTTGTCGGCCGTTCTGCTTTCCATCTCAACGTCAGCATGGGCAGCCGACTATCCGGCGCCCAACCAAGGCGACTGGATCGCCAGGGATTTCAAGTTCCACACCGGCGAGACCATGCCGGAGCTGAAGCTGCACTACACCACCGTCGGCGAGCCGAGCGGCCAGCCCGTGCTGGTGCTGCACGGAACAGGCGGCTCGGGCGCGAGCATGCTGGCGCCCGCCTTTGCCGGCGAGCTGTTCGGCCCAGGGCAACCGCTCGATGCCTCCAAATACTACATCATCATTCCCGACAGTATCGGCCATGGCAAATCATCAAAGCCGTCCGACGGCATGAAGACGAGCTTTCCGAAGTACAATTACGACGACATGGTCGAGGCGCAACATCGCCTGGTGACGGAGGGCCTCGGCGTCAAGCATCTGCGGCTCGTCATCGGCAATTCGATGGGCGGCATGCACACCTGGCTATGGGGAGAAAAATACCCGAGCGCGATGGACGCGCTGATCCCGATGGCCTCGCAGCCGACCGAGATGGCCTCCCGCAACTGGATGCTGCGGCGGATCATGCTCGACACCATCCGCAACGATCCCGATTACAATGGCGGCAATTACACCAGCCAGCCGCGCATGATGAAATACGCCATCACGGCCTATGGCATCGCCAGCATCGGCGGCACGCTGGCCTATCAGCAGCAGGCGCCGACAGCAGCGAAGGCCGACAAGATCGTCGACGATCGGCTCGCGACGCCGATCACTGCGGATGCCAACGACTTCGTTTATCAGTGGGAATCCTCGCATGACTACAATCCCGGGGAGAAGCTGGAGCAAATCGAAGCCCCGCTGCTTCTGATCAATTCCGCCGACGACGAGCGCAACCCGCCCGAGACTGGCATTACGGACGCTGCGATGAAGCGGGTCAAGAACGGTCGGCTCTTCCTGATCCCAGCGAGCACTGAGACGCGCGGCCACGGCACCACTGGCAATGCGAAATTCTACAGCGAGCAGATCCGGCAATTTCTGCAGACGGCGCCGCAGCGGACGATGTAGGAGCGGCACACGCGCCGTCATCTCGCCAGGCATCATAGGCAGGGCCTCGACGCCGCATATGATTTGAGCAATGCATTGCGCTGACAGCTCGGTTAATCGCGCCGACGATACGAATCGACGCGCGGGACAATCGCGCCTTTCGTCGGCGGGTGCGGTTTAGCGCGATGGATTTCGTTGGCTGGAGGCGCCTGATCGGGCAGCTTGAGGCAAACCAGAAGCGGAGGCATGCCGTTGACCGATCTTTGCGCCGAAGACCTCGCAACCATCTATGCCAAGCCATCGCCGCGCGTCATTGCGAAAGCGCGGCCCGCGATCGATGCGCATGCGAAGAAATTCATCGAGATGTCGCCGTTCTGCGTGCTCGCGACATCGGGAGCGGACGGCAGCGTCGACGCTTCGCCCCGCGGCGGCAGCATCGGCTTCGTCCACGTTGCCGGTCCCAACCAGCTGTTGATGCCCGATCGCTCCGGCAACAACCGGATCGACAGTTTTCGCAACGTCGTCGAAGGCTCGGGCTTCGTGCACCTGTTGTTCTTCGTACCAGGGATCGACGAGACGCTGCGCGTCGGCGGACGCGGCACGTTATCGGCTGATCCGAATCTGGTTGCCTCGATGATGGAATTCGGCAAGCCGCCGCGCGCGGTGCTGAACGTCGCCGTCAGCGAGGTCTATTTCCACTGCGGCAAGGCGCTGATGCGCTCGAAGCTATGGTCACCGGAGAAGGTGCAGCGCTCGGTGATGCCGAGCATCGTCGAAATCATCCACGAGCAGACCAGCCTCGGTGAGCCGCAGAGTCAGGAGATCGTGGAGGAGCTCTACAAGACGCAGCTGTAGCTGGCGCGACCGGTGTCGTCCCGGCGAAGGCCGGGACGACAGTGGGGAATGCAGCGCTAACGCGCCAGATTAATGCCCCTCGCCTTCGAGCCCGCCGACGTGCTTCTGCGTGTAGAGTTCGATGCCAATACGGCCGATCAGGTCGAGCTGGGTTTCGAGGAAATCGATGTGGTGCTCCTCGTCGCTCATCAGCTTCTCGAACAGGTCACGCGTGACGTAGTCCTTGACGCCATGGCAGTAGGTCGCCGCTTCCTGGTAGAGCGCCCGGGCGCTCATCTCGGCGGCGAGGTCGCATTCGATGATCTCCTTGACGTTCTGGCCGATGCGCAAGGGATCGAGCACCTGCATGTTCGGAAAGCCGTCGAAGAACAGAATGCGCGCGGTGAGCTTGTCGGCATGCTCCATCTCCTCGATCGACTCCTTGCGCCAGACCTTGGCCATGTCCAGCAGGCCCCAATTGTCGAGGAAACGGTAATGCAGCCAATACTGGTTGATCGCAGTCAGTTCGTGACGCAGTGCCTTATTGAGATATTCGATGACCTTTGCGTCGCCCTGCATGGTTCACTCCAGCTCTTGCAGTCCAAATCGGCCCTAAACCGAATTTAGAATGTTTCTAAATGAGTTTGCGGGCGAGGGCAACCGGCTAGTGGGCACGCAGCCGGGGGGAAAAGCTCAGCAGACCATATGGAAGGTTTCAGCAGGCTGCGAGCGCGAACTGAGCGGGTTCGACCGTCTCGTCGTTGGCGGCCACAGTGTGGCTGTGCGGACAGCCGGCACAGCAGGATTGGGCACAAGGACCAAGCGCTTCGTCGATGATGGTTTTGATGGTCCGGGCACAGCGGCCGCATTCGGCGTTACAGCCGAGGCACCCATAAACCTGCTTGGCATGGCGCACGGCGTCGTCGGACTCGGCGACGGCGGCGCGGATGTCGTCATCGCTCAGCACGTTACAAGAACAAACGATCATGGAAGCGGCAGGCCCTTCGGTGATGCGTCAACATCGATATTTAAGGGGGCGGCCGGATGCAAAAGGAAAAATCGGAATTTGAAGCTATTCCAAACTGGCTCGCAACGGCCTAGAACGGCTCTAAAATAGGGCGTTGCGCTGGATCAAGATTGCAGCGGACCTAGTCGCCGCCACCGCCTCCCCCGCCATCGCTGCCGCCCCCGCAATCCCCGCCGCTGCCGCCGCCATCGCTGCTGGAACAGCTGCCGCCGTCAGTCGAGCTCCCCGAACTGTCACTGGAAAACCAGCTTCCCAGCGAGAAGCCGTCGCTCGTCCCCGAGTAGCTATCGCCGCTGCTACTGCCTCCATCGCTAGCGGCTGCTGCGCGGGACCGGCGTCCGCGGTTCTGGAGATATGTGATCCAGCCGTAGCCGATCGCGAAGACGATCCCGGCCGCAATCAATGCATTTGCCAACGCGTTGCTCATCATCGCCTCGGAGCTGCGGTCCATACCAATTGGTCGTACCCGGCAAGGGCGCCGTTCATTGATCATTCAAGCGAAGTATGGAACTCTGCCCCCAAAGAGTTCCGCATGATTGTGCGAAAGGTCAAGCCAATGAAGAAGTCGCTCGTGGCAGCCGCTGCCATCGTCACTCTGGTCCTGACGGCCGGAGCACCCGCCCATGCGCAACGCGGCGTCGCTGCGGGCGTGGCGGCCGGGATCATCGGCGGCGCCATTGTCGGTGGCGCGCTGGCATCTCCGTATTATTACGGACCTGGCCCCGGCTATTACGAGCCCGGCTACTATCCGCCCCGCTACTACGCTCCGGGCCCGGGCTATGTCGCCGACGACTATTACGGCGGCGGGTGTGTCTGGCAGAAGCAGCGCTTCTGGGACGGCTACGCTTGGCGCGCCCGCCGCGTCAGGGTCTGCGGCTGAGTCGCCGTGAACCGGTTCATTACGGAGGCGCCGTTCATCTTGGAGCCTGAAAAAGACCGCTTTTTCTCGTCACAGCTCCGTGTGCGTTTACCGTGGATTGACCATTTGCGCGCTTCCTAGCCCAACGGTCAATTCCATCAGAGTGTGCGTGAACCTTTGAAACCCGGGCGCCTCTAACAAGGTGAGCCCATCTCCCAGGAGAGCCCTGAGCATGAAGAAGACTTTAGTTGCTGCCCTCACGGTTGCGACAGTCGCCGGTTCGCTGGTGACCGCGACACCGTCCGCGAAGGCGCATGATGGCGTCGGCGCCGGCATCGCGGCCGGCCTGATCGGCGGCGCGATCGTCGGCGGCGCCATCGCGTCGAGCCGTCCCGCCTATGGCGGCCCCGTTTACGTGGCTGAGCCCCCGCCGCCCGCGCCCTGCTACTGGCGGCGTGAGCGGTATTGGGACGGCTACGGCTGGGTCGTCCGCCCGGTCCGCGTCTGCTACTGATCCGATCGCGTGGCGCTCAGACGCGCCGCGAACGAAGCCCGGCCGAGCATCTCGGCCGGGCTTTTTCTTTTGCTGCGCTATCGCGCAGCCTGGATCGAGCGCAGCACCTCTTCGTTCGGCCAGCAATCGACCTTGAGGCCCGCCGACTTCTGGTAGGCACCGAGCGCGGCGCGGGTCTGCATGCCCGCCTTGCCGTCGATCTTGTCCTTGTAGAGCCCGATGCGCGTGAGACCGCGCTGCATGGTCTCGACGTCCTTGGTGCGCAACTGCTTCGAAGCTGACCAGGGCGTTGCGAAAGGCAGCGGGCTGGTCATGCGGTCACTGAGATGGCCGACGAACAGCACGTAGAGATCGGAGAAATTGTACTCCTTGATGACGAAGTAGTTTTTCGTGGTCAGGAACGACGGGCCGTAGATCCCTTCGGGCTGGAGCAACGAGGCCGGCTGCGCCTGCTCGGCCGCGCTGAGTTTCTGCCCGCGCACCGGCACGAAGCCTTCGCGCAGCCACTGGCCGATCCGCTTCGTCACCTCGGGCACGCCGGTGGTGCAATCGAGCTTGGCCGGCGCCTGCACCTCGTAGGCCCAGCGCACGCCACTTTGCCAGCCCTTGTTGACGAGTTGCTGCGCGGCGGACGCCAGCGCATCCGGCACCGAATGCCAGATATCGATGCGGCCGTCGCCGTCGAAATCGACGCCGTGCTTGTAATATTCGGACGGCAGGAACTGAGTGAGGCCGGTCGCACCGGCCCAGGACGAGCGCATGTCCTTGCGCGTCACCACGCCCTCGCCGAGGATCTTCAGCGAGAGGATGAACTCGTTGCGGTACTGATCCTTGCGGCGTCCGACATAGGCCTGTGTCGCCAGCACGCGGACGAGATCGTAAGGCAGCGTGTAGCGGCCGTAATCGGTCTCACGGCCCCAGATCGCGAGCATGACGGTCGCAGGTACACCGGATTTCTTTTCGATCTCGGTCAGCGCGGTGCGATATTTTTGCAGCAGCCGCTGCCCCTCGCCTGCAAGCCGTGCGATTGAGGCTTCCTTGACGTAGTCGGCGGGCACCTGCACGAACTCGGCCTGCGACGGCGCACCGGTGGCGGGCCGACCCGGCAGGATCAGATCGGGCAGCTTGTAGTCGGGCTCGAGCCCGCGCGTCTGTTCCTCGAAGGTCGCGCGCGAGACGCCGGCGGCCTGCGCCTCGGGCCACAGCGAGGTGATGAACTGTGTGAAAGCTGCGTCGGCGGCGCGGGCGGGCGACAGGCCACAAGTGACAGTGATCACCGCAGCGATGAGCGCCCGCCACATCATGCCGGAATCACCGCGTCAGCTTCTTGTACTTCACGCGGTGCGGAATGATGCTGTCCTGGCCGAGTCGGCGCATCTTGTCCTTCTCGTAATCCTGGAAGTTGCCCTCGAACCATTCGACATGGCTGTCGCCCTCGAACGCGAGGATGTGCGTCGCGATGCGGTCGAGGAACCAGCGATCGTGGCTGATGATGACAGCGCAGCCGGCGAAATCCTCCAGCGCCTCTTCGAGCGCGCGTAGCGTATCGACGTCGAGGTCGTTGGTCGGTTCGTCGAGCAGCAGCACGTTGGCGCCGGACTTGAGCATCTTGGCGAGGTGCACGCGGTTGCGCTCTCCGCCGGAGAGTGCGCCGACCTTCTTCTGCTGGTCGGCACCCTTGAAGTTGAACGCCGAGCAATAGCCGCGCGAGTTCACTTCCTTCTTGCCGAGCAGGATCAATTCGTTGCCGCCGGAGATCTCCTCCCACACGGTCTTCTTGCCGTCGAGCGCATCGCGCGACTGATCGACATAGCCAAGATGCACGGTCTCGCCGACCGTGATCGTGCCGGAGTCCGGCTTCTCCTGGCCCGTGATCATCCTGAACAAAGTGGTTTTGCCGGCGCCGTTGGGACCGATGACGCCGACGATACCACCTGGCGGCAGCTTGAACGTGAGGTCGTCGATCAGGAGACGATCGCCGAAGCCTTTGCTGAGCCCCTCGAAATCGACCACGTTGGCGCCGAGCCGCTCGGCGACCGGGATGATGATCTGTGCGGTCTGGGTCTGCTTCTCGCTCGCCTTCTTGAGCAACTCCTCATAGCGCTGGTAGCGCGCCTTGGACTTGGCCTGGCGCGCCTTCGGCGAGGAGGCGACCCATTCCTGCTCGCGGGCGAGCGTCTTCTGATGCGCGGCGTCCTCGCGGCCTTCCTGCTCGAGGCGCTTCTGCTTCTGCACCAGCCACGACGAGTAATTGCCCTCATAGGGAATGCCGCGGCCGCGGTCGAGCTCGAGGATCCAACCCGTCACGTTGTCGAGGAAATAGCGGTCGTGGGTGACGATCAGGATCGCGCCGGGATAATTGCGCAAATGCCCTTCGAGCCACGACACGGACTCGGCATCGAGATGGTTGGTCGGTTCGTCCAGCAGCAACAGCTCGGGCTGGTCGAGCAGCAGCTTGCATAGCGCGACGCGGCGGCGCTCACCGCCGGAGAGTTTCGTCACATCGGCATCGTCGGGCGGGCAGCGCAGCGCGTCCATGGCCTGGTCGACCTTGCTGTCGAGGTCCCAGAGGCCCTGGACCTCGATCTCGTCCTGGAGCTTGGTCATCTCGTCCGCGGTCTCGTCCGAATAATTGACCGCGAGTTCGTTGTAGCGGTCGAGAATCGCCTTCTGCTTGGCGACGCCCTGCATGACGTTCTCGCGCACAGAAAGCTTGGGATCGAGCTGCGGCTCCTGCTCGAGATAGCCGACGCGGGCGCCTTCGGCGACCCAGGCCTCACCGGTGTATTCCTTGTCGAGGCCGGCCATGATCTTGAGCAGGGTCGACTTGCCCGAGCCGTTGACGCCGAGCACGCCGATCTTGGCGTCCGGGTAGAAGCTCAGATGAACGTTATCGAGCACCTTCCGGGTCGGGTAGCTCTTGGTCAGGCCCTGCATGAAATAGATGAACTGGCGCGCCATCGGTCCCGTGAAACCTTCGATTTGAGGAAATTTGCTGCCGCCGATGTAGCGATCCCGCCCCCAAAGGGCAATGTTTTCCGTCCGTTCACCACGGTTGAATACGGAACGGACACCATCCGGCCACCGATCCGGACAATTGAAACCATCTTTTAATAAATCAGGCCAAAGCTCGGTGTCGCGCGGAAACAGCGCCACCCGCTCAGAATGAACGGCGAGCACAGCGAGACAGCGTCATGGCCATGATCGAGACCAACTCTCTCCCTGGTCCGGCAGACGCCGGGCAGGTCTCCGGATTCGTTTCGGAGATCCAGAGCTTCTGGAAGCGCTTTTTCGCCACCGCCTTCAACCCGTACCGGCCCGAATTGCACTATATGCGCGGCCCTGGCCCGGCCTGGCGCGCCAAGCACGGCATGGATGCGCCGTTCCGCCTGAAGCCCCGCGACCTCTGAGCCTGCCCCCAACGATTTTTTGAAGACGTCAGCTGCTTGCGCGCAGGCATGATTGCGCGCAACCATGGCCCGGCTCCGACGAGGGCGCCCCCTCGCTCGCGCCGTCACCTCTCGCCATGGATGAAATGCTGATGACGCGGCTGCGCTGTGCAATTCTCGACGATTATTTCAACCTCGCCCTCGACGTCGCCGACTGGCCAAAGCTCTCCGACCGCGTCGATGTCACCGTGTTCAGCCACCCATTTGCGTCCGAGCAGGCCGCGGCGAGCGCGCTGGCCGACTTCGAGATCATCTGCGCCATGCGCGAGCGCACGGCATTTCCGAAGAGCCTGCTCGACAAGCTGCCGAAGCTGAAGCTGCTCTTGACCTCCGGCATGCGCAACGCCGCCATCGACATGGAGGCCGCGAAGGTGCGTGGCGTCGCCATCGGCGGCACGCAATATTCGCGCGATCCGACCGCCCCGCTCGCCATGGGCCTGATCCTGGAACTGACCCGCGGCATCGGCCGCGAGAATGCGCGCATGCATGCCGGCGAGCCCTGGCAGACCTTTGCCGGCATCGAGATCGAGGGACTGACGCTCGGCATCGTCGGGCTCGGCAAGCTCGGCAGCAAGATGGCAGGGATCGCCAAGGCGTTCGGCATGAACGTGATCGCCTGGAGCCCGAACCTGACGCCGGAGAAGTGCAAGGAGGCCGGCGTCGGCTACGCCAGCAAGGATGAGCTGTTCGCGAAAGCCGACATCGTCACCATCCATGTGGTGCTGAGCGAGCGCTCGCGCGGGCTGGTCGGCCGCGCCGATCTCGCGCGGATGAAGCCGACCGCCTTCCTCGTCAACACCGCGCGCGGGCCGATCGTGGACGAGCAGGCGCTGCTCGAGGCCTTGCAGCAGAGGAAGATCGCAGGCGCCGGCTTGGATGTGTTCTCGGTCGAGCCGCTGCCGGTCGATCATCCCTTCCGCAAGCTCGACAACCTCGTGTTGACGCCGCATCTCGGCTACGCCACTGCGGACGGCCTGCGCATCCATTACGGCCAGATGGTCGAGGCGATCGACGCCTTCACCAGGGGCGGCAAGCTGCCGCGCAAGCTGGCCTGAAACGCCATGAAATCGGGATGATCATCGCTCGCTGCAAGCGTTGTTGAGCATGATCTCAGGCCGCCGAGCGCTGGCCGGCGGAAGAGCTTGCGGCGTCGGCAAAGCCATCACGCCAGGACGGGTGTGCCGGCAGCCAAGCCAGTTCGCGCTTGGCCTTGGCGTTGGAGGCGCCGCGCACCTCGGTCATCATCGCCGTCATATGCTCGCCCGCAAGCAGCCGCCCGAGCCATGCGGGCACGTGAAGCGGCGGCTTGGCACCGAGCAATTCGGCGAGCGCCGGCAGCCAGTCCCTGACCAGGGCCGGACGGTCGTCGACGATGTTGTAGATCTCGCCCGCGCGTCCGCGCTCGATGGCGGCGACCGTCGCAGAGGCGGCATCTTCGGTGTGAATGAATGACCAGTAGCCACCGCCATCGCCGATCACCGGCACGCGCCGGCGACGAAGCTGCTCTCTCATCTGCGGCGACAGCGTGCCGGTGTCCGGGCCATAGAAGAATCCATAGCGCAGCACGATCCCTTCGGGCGCAGTCGATGCCAGCACCGCGCGCTCCAGGTACTGGATAGCTTCCAGGGTGCGGCGAAGTTCCTGCGGCGGATTGGGGTCAAGCTGATCCGCTTCTGTCTTGATCGCTCCCCCGTCGGGGCTGAAGGTCCAACCGCAGAAGCTCTGGGCAATGAAGCGCTTGGCGCCGGCCTCGCGCGCGGCCGCGAGCAGAATGTCCGTTCCGCGAGTGCGCAACTCGTTGGTTCTCGCGAACGCGCGATCGAAATGCCGCAGGTCGGTAGCTGCGGCGAGATCGGTCATCTCATGGATGACCACGTCCGGCCGTGCCGCCTTTACGGCCGCGCGCATGCTCCCCGCATCGAGACCATCAGCAACGACGGATTCGGCACCAAGCTCCTCGAGAAGGCCGGACTTCGCGGCGCTCCGGGTTGAGGCGATGACCGAATGACCGGTGGCGACAAGGAGGGGGACGAGCTTGCGACCGACGGCACCGGTGGCGCCCGCAACAAAGATTCGCATCTTGTGTTTCTCGCATTCGTGGCAACCAGCCGGGACGTAGTTGACCCCGGCCCGGATTCAAGCGAGCGAACGTGCGGACGCGGCGGAAAGGATGCGTCAAATGATTACGGCGCGTGGCCGAAGCGCACGCGCCGTTTCTCGATCGATGTTTGAGCGATCGGCCTAGCGCACGGTGACCGGCGCAGGCAACGGCGGCACCACCGTCGGCTGCGTGCCCGGGACGGGACCGGCCTGGGCGGCCATCGGAGCCGGACCGGCAGCACCCGGCGTCGGCGCAGCGGATGCGGTCGCCGTTCCCGGCGGCGGGCCGCCCGGCAGCACCACCACGCGGGTGCCGACCTTGACGCGGTCGAACAGGTCGGAGACGTCCTCGTTCAGCATGCCAATGCAGCCGGAGGAGACGAACTTGCCGATCGTCGAGGGCTGGTTGGTGCCGTGGATGCGGTAGACGGTCGAGCCGAGATACATCGCGCGGGCGCCGAGCGGATTGCCGGGGCCACCGGCCATGAAGCGCGGCAGATAGGGCTGGCGCTCGATCATTTCGGTCGGCGGATGCCAATCCGGCCACTCGGCCTTGCGGGTGATCTTCTGCACGCCGGTCCAGGTGAAGCCGTCGCGGCCGACGCGGACGCCGTAGCGGATCGCGCGGCCGTTGCCGAGCACGTAATAGAGGTAGGTGTGTGGCGTATCGACCACGAGCGTGCCGGCCGGCTCCTTGGTCTGGAACGCGACTTCCTGGCGGCGCAGGTTCTGAGGCAGCTGCGCGGGAGCAGCATCCGGCTGCTCCTCGGGCGGTAGCGACGCGATCGTCATCGGCCGGCCATCGGCGCCGACGGGCGGCTGGCCGGCCTGGACCGTACCGGTCGCGGCGGGACCACCAACGGCCTCCGGCGGACGCAGGCCGTCATTGGCCGGTGCCTGGCCCGGACGATTGGCATAGATCACCGGCGGCGGACCGGCGGGCCGGCCGTAACGGGGATCGTCGGGCGACATCACGGGGCCTTGGGGCGGCGCTGCCGAGTAGACCGGCGGAGCGCCGGCCGGGCGGCCGTAACGCGGATCATCCGGCGACATCACCGGGCCCTGCGGGGCGGCCGAATAAACCGGCGGCGCGCCGGCCGGACGGCCGTAGCGCGGATCGTCCGCCGGTCCGGGCGGCGGCAGCGAGGCCTGCGGCATCGCGTCGTCGTCTTCGTCCAGGGCGTCGAAGTTCGGCGTGCGATCGCCCGGACGATATTCAGCCGGAGGGCCATAGCCCGGCGCCTGCTGGACCGGATAGCTCTGAGCTTGAGCGAGCGAGGTTCCCGCCGCAGCGACTGTCGCGGCAGCGCATATCGTCAGAAAGTGTTTGATCATCATCGCTCTTGTATAGTCCCCAAGCCCGATCGGACCGTTAACGGCCAGATGACGGAAGATAGCGGCACATTCAAGACGTATCAGGCTCATTTGCGCCGGATTTGCCGATTTGTGATCCGCAAGACTACCGTTGCCCCGTTGCATCACGGGGGCGGAAATCGCATCGCGCCGTCAATTGCCGCGGTGTTCGGCCTCGAATTTAACGAAGCGATGCCGAGCGTTGCGATATGGTCGAATCAGCCTGATTCGTCACCTTTTGAGCTCCGATCCCGGCGTGGCGAACGCGGCACTCAGTACCGTCACCGCGTTCAGATGGCTCTTGGGCCCTGGCCATTTGGTCGCCGGGGCGGAAATTCGCAACCCCTCGATGCTTCCCGGCTTTCGCTTCCTGTTTGCCGCGATCCTGCTGTCAACCTCCATCCTGGTGTTCGGCCTAGGGGCCGCCGCGCTGCTGCGGGCGAGCCATGAGCAGTATGTCAGCAGCCCCTCCTGGCGAAACGGCCCGCAGGAGAAGGTGTTTGCGCAGGCGCCAGAGCCGGCTCAGCCCGTGCTCGCGGTCTTACAGGCGGAGCCGGAGATCACCGCCGATCCCGCACCCTCGGTGCGCGACCAGGTGCCGACGATCGGGCTGCCGGTGAGTGAGCCCGAGCCGCTGGTCGCAGCAACGAGCGAGACCGACGTTCAGCCGGAGGTCACTGAAGCCGCGCCCCAGGCCCAGGCTCCGACCGCCGAACCCCTCACGGCCGAGACCACGCCGGACGCCGCAGCGCCGGCTCCCACCGACACGCTCACCCCTGCCGACACCACGGCATCGGTCCCCGAGACGCAGCCGGCCGCTGCCGTAACAGTCAGCGAGCCGCCGGCTGATTCCAGTGTTGCCTTTGATTCCAGTGTTGCCCTGACCTCCTCGGCGCTCGCTGTCGCCGCGACCAAGAGGGCCGCGGTAGACGCCCCGGCGACGACGGCGATGAAGGATGCCCCGGCGAAGCCCAAGGCCGAGGGCAACAAGACGGGGAGCAGCGCCTCCGACAGCAAGGCGACCAAGCGCAAGGCGAAGGTCACGAAGCGGCACCGCGTGGTGCGGCGCCCGCCGCCTCAGCAGTTGCAGCAACAGCTCGATCCGTTCGGACAGCGGCAGACGCTCGCAACAACGGTCACACGCACCCGCCAGTAAGGTCACGCCGGCCCGGTCGCGATCGGCGGGCCGCCGGCCTGGCCCCATTCCGACCACGAGCCGTCATAGAGCGCGGTGTCGGTGATTCCCAAGCGATAGAGCGCGAGCGTCAGCACGCCTGCCGAGACGCCGGAGCCGCAGCTCGTCACGATCGGCGCATCCAACTTGACGCCGGCGGCGGTGAAGGCGGCGCGGAGCTCGTCAAGCGGCTTCATGGTGCCTGTTTCCGCATCGAACAACAGATTATAGGGCACGTTGCGGGCGCCGGGAATGTGGCCGGAGCGGATGCCCGGCCGCGGCTCCGGCGCGCGGCCCTCGAAGCGGTCGGCGGCGCGCGCGTCGATCACCTGCTCGGCCCGGCTTTCGACATTGGCGATCAGCTGCTGCATGCTGCGCACGCGCTTTGCATCATAGCTCGCCTTGAATGTCGCCGGCTTCGGCTTCACCTCGCTGCTCTCGACCGGACGGCCCTCAGCGCGCCACTTCTTCAGGCCGCCATTGAGGATGCGCACATTGCTGTGGCCGTAAGACAGGAACATCCACCACGCGCGCGGCGCCGCGACCCAGCCGCCGGCATCGTAGATCACCACCGTATCGGCATTGGAGATGCCGAGATTGCCGACGTC
The DNA here is from genome assembly GCF_023073835.1 of Bradyrhizobium sp. 153. NCBI lineage: Bacteria > Pseudomonadati > Pseudomonadota > Alphaproteobacteria > Hyphomicrobiales > Nitrobacteraceae > Bradyrhizobium > Bradyrhizobium sp. 153. The sequence goes on from NZ_JADPKH010000074.1 coordinate 268,361, forward strand.
GCGGCCGAACTGCTCGGCGCTCGGAAACATGTGCGGCAACGGGTTCGAATGATCCGACACCGCATCGACGTCGAAGAACACAGCGCCCGGCAGATGCGCGGCGAGATAGTCGTCCTTCGGCAGCGGCAGCACGCCGGGCAGCTTGAAGCTGGCGTCGAGGACCTTGACGTTGGTATCGTCGATGTGGGCGGCGAGCCATTCGGTGGAGACGAGGGGGTCGGTGGCGGTCATGCGAGGTCCTTCCTTGTGGTCATTCGGGCGCGCGTCGCGCGAGCGAGGACGATGCAGCGTCTCCGCTGTCATCGCCCGGCTTGCCGCCTTCGCCAAGGCTTCGGCGGGTCGAGCACTCCTATGGGCCTCGGCGTAGCCTTGGCGGAGCCGGGGCCGGGCGATCCAGTACTCCGAGACGGGTGTGATTCAACCGATAGGCCGCAGCGTACTGGAATCCCCGCCTGCGCGGGGAATGACGAGGCCCTCATCCCTTCTTCTTCGGCACCCATTGCTCGGTCGGCCCACCGGCATCGCGCCAGGCGGCGTAGCCGCCGGCGATGTGGGCGACGGGCTTGAGGCCCATGTCCTGCGCCGTCTTGGCGGCGAGCGCGGAGCGCAAGCCGCCGGCGCAATGGAAGACGAACTTCTTGTCCTCCTGGAAGATCGGTTTTGCGTACGGGCTCTGCGGATCGATCCAGAACTCGAGCATGCCGCGGGTGCAGGCGAACGCGCCGGGAATGCGGCCGTCGCGCTCGATCTCGCGGGGATCGCGGATGTCGACGATGACGACATCGCCGTTCTTGGAGATCTCGATGGCGTCCTTGGCGGAGAGCGTTTCGATCTCGGCATTGGCCTCGTCGATCAGCGCCTTGATGCCGCGGGTGATGGTCTGGGGCATGTTTGTTCCCTTCTTCTCTTCCGTCATTCCGGGGCGATGCGCAGCATCGAACCCGGAATCTCGATCGTCACACGCCATCTCGAGATTCCGGATCGGCCGCGCTGCGGCCGTCCGGAATGACGGTGGATCGCATCAGTGCGTCAATTCCTTCATCGCACCTTCCAGCCCCTCGATCGTGATCGGATACATGCGATTGGCAAAGATGCGTTTGATGATGGTGGTCGATTCTGAATAGTCCCAATGCTTCTGCTGCACCGGGTTGAGCCACACCGCATGCGGATAGGTGCGGATGATGCGGTCGAGCCAGACCGAGCCGGGCTCCTCGTTGACGTGCTCGACCGAGCCGCCCGGCACCATGATCTCGTAAGGCGACATCGAGGCGTCGCCGACGAACACGACCTTGTAGTCGTGAGGATATTTGTGCAGCACGTCCCAGGTCGGGGTGCGGTCGGTGAAGCGGCGCTTGTTCTGCTTCCACACGCCTTCGTAGAGGCAGTTGTGGAAATAGAAATATTCCATGTGCTTGAACTCGCTCTTCGCCGCCGAGAACAGCTCCTCGACCTGCTCGATATGCGCATCCATCGAGCCGCCGATGTCGAAGAACACTAAAAGCTTCACCGCATTGCGCCGCTCGGGCCGCATGTGGACGTCGAGATAGCCGTGATTGGCGGTCTCGCGGATCGTGGTGTCGAGATCGAGCTCGTCCGGCGCGCCGGTACGCGCGAATTTGCGCAGGCGGCGCAGCGCCACCTTGATATTGCGAATGCCGAGCTCGACATTGCCGTCGAGATCCTTGAACTCGCGCCTGTCCCACACCTTCACGGCACGGTTGTTGCGGTTCTTCTCCTGGCCGATGCGCACGCCTTCGGGATTGTAGCCGTGGGCGCCGAACGGCGAAGTGCCTGCGGTGCCGATCCACTTGCTGCCGCCCTGGTGCCGTCCCTTCTGCTCCTCGAGGCGCTTCTTCAGCGTCTCCATGAGCTTGTCCCAGCCCATGGCCTCGATCTGCTTCTTCTCTTCCTCGGTGAGATACTTCTCGGCGAGCTTCTTCAGCCACTCCTCGGGGATCTCCGCCTTCTCCATGGCGTCGAGCAGGTTTTCCAGCCCCTTGAACACGGTGCCGAAGACGCGGTCGAACTTGTCGAGATTGCGCTCGTCCTTCACCAGCGAGGCGCGCGACAGATAGTAGAAGTTCTCGACCGTGTAGTCCGCGAGGTCAGCGTCGAGCGCCTCGATCAACGTGAGGTATTCGCGCAGCGTCACAGGGACCTGCGCGTCGCGCAGAGAGGTGAAGAATTGCAGGAACATGGGTGACAGATTGCCCGTCGGGTGCCGAACGTCAAGAGGGCGAAGAACGCCGCGGGGCGCTGGACCGGGTGGCTTTTTGCTCTAGAATTGGCGGCCATAGGGGGACGTTTGCAATGGGAATTGTCGCCGCGCTCATCATCGGCGCGATCGCAGGCTGGCTGGCGGGCAAGATTGTCCACGGGGCGGGATTTGGGTTGATCGGCAACATGGTCGTGGGCATCATCGGCGCGCTGGTCGCGAGCTGGGTGCTGCCGCAGCTGCATATTGCGCTCGCCACCGGCACGGTCGGCGCTATCGTGGACGCGACGATCGGGGCGGTGATTGTGCTCGTCATCCTTTCGCTGATAAAACGGGTCTGAAAGCCTGACCGAACCAGGAACGGCCGCTATGTGCGGCCGTTCGTTTGTCGCGGCCGGGGCCGACGCCCCTCGCTGACAGCTACCTAAGGACACGCAATGAAATTTACCGGCACCAAGGACTATGTTGCGACCGACGACCTCAAGGTCGCCGTCAATGCCTCGATCGTGCTGGAGCGCCCGCTGCTCATCAAGGGCGAGCCCGGCACGGGCAAGACGGTGCTGGCGGAGGAAGTGGCGAAGGCGCTGAACGCGCCGCTGCTGACCTGGCACATCAAGTCCACCACCAAGGCGCAGCAGGGCCTCTACGAATACGACGCGGTGTCGCGCCTGCGCGACAGCCAGCTCGGCGATACCAGGGTGTCCGACATCAGGAACTACATCAAGCGCGGCAAGCTGTGGGAGGCCTTCACGAGCGAGCAGCGCCCGGTGCTGCTGATCGACGAGATCGACAAGGCCGATATCGAATTCCCCAACGACCTGCTGCTCGAGCTCGACCGCATGGAATTCCATGTCTACGAGACCGGCGAGACCATCAAGGCCAAGCAGCGCCCGATCATGATGATCACCTCCAACAACGAGAAGGAGCTGCCCGACGCCTTCCTGCGCCGCTGCTTCTTCCACTACATCAAATCCCCGACGCCGACACGATGGGCCGCATCGTCGACGTCCACTTCCCCGGCATCAAGAAACGCCTGGTCGAAGAGGCGCTGCGCATCTTCTTCGAGGTGCGCGAGGTGCCCGGCTTGAAGAAGAAGCCATCGACGTCCGAACTGCTCGACTGGCTCAAGCTCTTGCTCAACGAGGACATGAGCGCCGAGCAGCTGCGCGAGCGCGACCCGCGCAAACTGATCCCGCCGCTGCACGGCGCGCTGCTCAAGAACGAGCAGGACGTGCACCTGTTCGAGCGGCTGGCGTTCCTGAGCCGGCGGGAAGTGTAGAGGTCTCGTGTCCCGGACGCGCCGCAACGCGCAATCGTTGCTGCGCAGAGCCGGGACCCAGAAGGCGATCCGGATTGCTCGGAGACATGGGCACCGGCTCTGCAGCGCATCGCTGAAGAAGCGCTAGCTTCGTCCGGGGCACGAGAGTACGGCATGACGCACCACTGCCTCCCCATCGTCATTGCGAGCGCAGCGAAGCAATCCAGAATCTTTCCGTTGAGGCAGTCTGGATTGCTTCGCTGCGCTCGCAATGACGGAGCAAGGGGCATCGGCGTCGTTCTCCAATTCGCATTTGCGTTGCAGACACACGTCCGCATCCTCGCGGCGCATTTCGCCCGAGCTTTGCTTCGTCGCTCCACCCTCAAAACGGCCGAGGGCGCAGGGAAGGCCGGGTGCTGACCTGGCACCCACGGTCCGCCGTGCGAAGGCACGCGCAGAAAAACTGCACAGCGGCATACAGGTGAAGCCCAACACACGGCCTTCCCTGCGCAGTGGTTGGACGGCTTATGCCGTGCTCTCCCGGGAGCCGAATTCCTTCTGGCCTCCCTCACCCCAGCGAAAGTCGCCGACACCGGCCGGTTGACGCGCATGCCGCATTCGCCAGGGCTTGACCGTAGCAACGACGGCCAGGACCACACGGTTTTGCCGTACGCACGACCCGTTTTTCGCCGCATTATCCTCCGGCGTTGTCGACGTTGCCGGAAGAATGCTGGCGAGACGAACCTGACAGCGCCGCTCGTCCGCACGCGGCCTCGGGCTCACGGAGAGCAATCCGCCCTGCCCTTGATCTCGCGTGCCGACGCTGCCGCGTCCACCGCAACCCGGCCCGCGTTTCGAACGACAGGCGAGACGCCCCTCATCATCGGGCCGGGCTGTCTCGATCTATGCCGCAATTCCGAATTTCGGTAAAGTGGAATATTTTCGCGGGAAGGGATTGACAGCGCCCGGGTGTTTTGCCCGACGTATCGAGTTGCAACGCACACGTGTCCCGGACGCGCTGCAGCGTGCAACGCTGCTGCGCAGAGACAGGACCCAGGAGCCGCGTTGAGATCGGTGGTGAGATGGGCCCCCGGGCTCTGCAGCGCACCGCTCCCGCACGATGCTTCGCATCGCCTAGAGAGCGCTGCGTCGGGGCTCGGGACCTTCCTACGCCACCGCCGCCTCCGGTATCCGCGCGGCTTCCATCGGCTGCTTGCCGCGGATCAGGTCCGAGGCGCGGTCGGCGATCATCATGGTGGAGGCGTTGAGGTTCGCCGAGATCATGCGCGGCATGACCGAGGCATCGATGACGCGCAGGCCTTCGAGGCCGTGGACGCGGAGCTGGTCATCGACGACCGCCCAGGTGGAATCCGCCGGACCCATGCGGCAAGTGCAGCCGGGGTGGAAGGTGGTGGTGCCGCGCTGGGTGGCGGCGTGCAAAAATTCCTCATCGGTGTTGACGTTGGGGCCGGGGAAATCTTCGTAGGCGTAATAAGGCGACAGCGGTGCGGACTTGAGAAGTCTGCGTGCGAGCTTCATGCCGGCGACGATGACGCGGCGGTCGAGCTCGGCGTCAAGATAATTGGTCTGGATGATCGGCGGCGCGAACGGATCGCTGGAGCGGATGCGCACATAGCCGCGGCTTTCCGGGCGCTGCTGCCAGGAGGCGACCGTCATGCCGGGCTCGTCCTCGAGCTGGCCCTGCACGCCTTCTTTGTAGGAGGCCGGCGTGAAGGTAAGCTGGAGATCGGAGCTCTCTGCGGTCTCTCCGGAATGCCAGAAGCAATAGACCATGGTCGGCGACAGCGAGAGCAGGCCGCGGCGTGCCGTCGCCCATTTCGCTGCTTCGACCCAGAGCCGCCAACCGCGGCGAAGCTCGTTGATGGTCTTGATGTCCTTGACGCGCGCGACCGTGCGCGGGGCGTAATGGTCCTGGAGGCCCTCGCCGACGGGGAGCGCGTGGCGCACTTTGATGCCGTGGGCCTGCAACAGATCGGGCGAGCCGATGCCGGAGAGCTGCAGCAGCTGCGGCGAATTATAGGCGCCGCCCGAGAGGATCACTTCCTTGTTGGCGCGCACCTCGACAGGCGTGCCGCCACGGCCGCCCTTCATGTAGCGCACGCCGACGGCGCGCTTGCCCTCGAAGATGATCTCGGTCGCGTGCGCATGGGTGTGCACATGCACGTTGGGGCGCTTCATCGCGGGCTTGAGGAATGCGGTGGCGCCGGAGACGCGCAGGCCGTTGTTGATGGTGCGCTGGCAGTAGGAGACGCCTTCCTGAGTCTTGCCGTTGTAATCGGGGTTGCGGGGGATACCGAGCGAGACCGCGCCTTCCATGAAGGCCTCGCAGAGCGGATCGCGCCAGTTCATGGTCGTGACGATGAGGTTGCCGTCGCGGCCGCGATAGGTGTCCTCGCCCTCGCCGATCCGCTTCTCCAGCCGCCGGAAATAAGGCAGCACGTCGGCATAGCCCCAGCCGCGATTGCCCATCTGCGCCCAGGTGTCGAAATCCATGCGCTGGCCGCGATTGTAGATGTGGCCGTTGATCGAGGACGAGCCGCCGAGCGTCTTGCCGCGCGGCGCGTAGATGCTGCGCCCGCCGGTCCAAGGCCCCGGCTCCTGCTGGTAGGCCCAGTTGATGCTCTTCATGTGGAAGGTCTTGATGAAGCCCGCCGGCAAATGGATGTAGGGATGCCAGTCGGACGGACCTGCCTCCAGCACGCAGACGCTTGTGTTGGGATCCTCGCTCAACCGGCTGGTGAGCACGCAACCGGCGGAACCCGCGCCGACGATTACATAATCAAATCTGTCCATGGTGCCTCAGCCGCCTAGGGTGTCGTGAAGTTGAGTGACGTGCAGCGGCGCTCGCGATCACCTCTCCCCGGAGGGGAGAGTTGATCGAGCGCACCGCAAATCCAGTGTACATCATAACTGGCGCGGCTTGTCGTTGAGTTGAAATTCGAGATGCGCCTGTACGGTCGGCCATTCGGCCGCGGTGATGCTGTAGACCACGGTGTCGCGCAAGCTGCCGTTCGGCGCGACCTGATGGCTGCGCAGGATGCCGTCCTGCTTGGCCCCCAGGCGCTCGATGGCGCGGCGGCTCTGGTGGTTGAAGAAATGCGTGCGGAACTCGACGGCGATGCAGTTCAGGGTTTCGAAGGCGTGCCGCAGCAGCAGGAGCTTGCATTGCGTGTTGAGCGGGCCGCGCTGCGCGCTCTTGCCATACCAGGTCGAGCCGATCTCGACGCGCCGGTTGGCGGCGTCGATGTTCATGTAGGTCGTCATCCCGACGATCCTGCCGGCGGCGTCGAACACCGTGAACGGCAGCATCGAGCCCGCGGCCTGTAGCCCCAAGCGGCGGTCGATCTCCTTGCCCATGTTCTCCGGCAGCGGGATCGCGGTGTACCAGAGCTTCGACAGCTCGCCGTCCTTGACGGCCTCGGCCAGCCCCTCGAGATGCTGGTGCGACAGCGGCTCGAGACGGGCGTGCTGTCCACGCAGGGTGATGGGGTCGGGCCAGGGCATGGAAGTCTCTCCTTACGTCATTGCCAGCGAAGCGAAGCAATCCGGACTGCCAACCCCTCATCCTGAGGAGCGCGGAACGCGCGTCTCGAAGGATGAAGGCGCGGCTGGTGGCCTCGCCCTTCGAGACGCGCGCTAAGGGCGCGCTCCTCAGGGTGAGGGTCAGGCAGGTGCTTTGCCTCGCTCTCGATGACGGTAACTAGCACCGTTCATTTGTTTAGGAAATTGAGCGGCAAACCGCCGCGCGGCCAGTCCATGCCGATCAGTTCGCCCTTGCCCGATAGGGTGATGTAGGCGGTCTTCAGCTCGGGGCCGCCGAAGGCGATGTTGGTGGTGACGCGGTCGCCGGTCGGCACCTGCTCGACCAGGGTGCCGTCGGGCGCGATCACCGAGATGCAGCCGGAGACGAGGGTGGCGACGCAGATATTGCCATTGGCTTCCACCGCGAGCGAGTCGAACATCTGGTAGCCGCCGAGGCCGCAGATCGGCTTGCCCCGTTCGCCGCGATAGATCACCTCGCGCGGCTTGAGCGTGCCCGGCGCCGAGAGCTCATAGGCCCAGAGCCGGCCCGTCGGGGTCTCCGCGATGTAGACGGTGTTCTCGTCCGGCGACAGCCCGATGCCGTTCGCCGGCAACACGCCGTGCACGACTTCCACGATCTCCTTCATGCCGGGCTTGAGGTAATACATGCCGCCGACATCCATTTCGCGCGCGCGGCGCTTGCCGAGGTCGGAGAACCACAGGCCGCCCTGCTTGTCGAACACCAGATCATTGGGCCCGCGCAGATCGTGCTCGCCGCATTTGGTCACGACGGTCTCGACCTTGCCGGATTGCAGATCGACGCGCTGGATCGAGCCGCCGAGATAGTCGTCGGGCTGCGGGCCCGGCATGATCATGTTGCGGGTTGGGATCCAGGAGAAGCCGCCATTGTTGCAGATGTAGATCTTGCCGTCGGGACCCAGCGCAGCACCATTCGGGCCGCCCGGCACCTTCGCGACGATCTCCTTGCGGCCATCGGCATGAACGCGGGTCAGGCGCTGGCCGCGGATCTCCACCAGGACGACCGAACCATCCGGCATCACGACCGGCCCTTCTGGAAATTCGAGGTCGGTGGCGAGAACGCGGACGTTGGACATGTTGGGACCCTCCCGGCTGCTTGTTATGACTTGCACGGGATGTCCGGCACGGGCCCCACACGCAAGATTTGCCGGCGGTTATGACAAAGTCACCGGCGCTTGCCAAGCAAGCCGGATGGTATGCCAGCGTTGCGGAAGCCCCCTATTCCCTGACCGGGACCCAGATCTCGAAGCCGCCATTGCCGGTTGCTGGATCGAACTTTTCGTCATAGCGCTCGAAGCTCGGTGCGTCCGCGGCTTTAAGACCGGAGGCCGGCAGCCATTGATTCCAGATCGTGTTGACCGTACGCCGGATCGAGGCGACGTGATCGGTGTGGGTGAAGACCGCGTAGCGCTGCTCGGGGATGCGGATGCGGCTGAAGCGACGCGGCAGGTCCGAGAAATCGGCGACCTCGACGCCGGCGATGTAGTCGAAATTGCCGGCATCATCGCCATTGCAGCAAACGCCGTAGGCGACGTTACCGACGCGCGCGGGAATGTCGGCGACTTCCTGGTGAAAGCGGTGCCATAGACCGGGAATGATGGCGCCATTGTCGCAGGAGATGCGCTCGGCGGGACCGGCGACGAGGAAGGCCTTTGCAGTCTCGAAACGCGGCGGGGCAAGATGGTCGAGCATGGTGGAGTCCATGAGGATCGGCTCCTGAAGCGTGAGGTGGCTGACGCATGTCGCGGCCCTCACCGCTTCGGGCGTGGTGCCGAACTGGTCGCGGAACGCGCGGGTGAATGCTTCGTGCGAGCCGTAATCCGCCTCCAGCGCCAGTGACAGGATGTCCGGCGCACCGTTGGCAAGACTGCGCGCAGCTTCCGTCAGCCGTCGCGCGCGCACGTAACGCATCACCGGAAGCCCGGTGGCTGCCGCAAACGCACGCACGACGTGGAACCGCGACACGCCGGATATCTGCGCGATCTCGTCGAGCGTCATCGGCTCGGCCAGATGGCTCTCGACATACCAGAGCGCGCGCTGGGCTGGGTTCATGGCGATTCAGGCCCTCGTTCGAAACGCGGCGATGGTGCGCCGGTCACGCCCGCTTCGCTTGATCGGCGTTGCTGTCCTCGCATGAGGATAGTTCGGGAATGGCCACTGGCAACGCCCTCGCGTTCGTGGCTACACTGCCTGAAACCGCTCACCAGAAAGCACGGAGGAACCGCGTCATGGAAGTTACCGATGTGCGGGCGCACCATATCCGCATCCCCTATGACGCCGGTGTCGCGAGCTTCCGCCAGGGCGCTTCCGCAATCACAGCCCTCGACATGGTGCTGGTCGAGGTCACGACCGATGCCGGGCTGACCGGCTGGGGCGATGCCTTCGCCTATGTCTGCCCTCGTACCACGCGCAGCGCCGTCGAGGAGATGATTGCACCCCAAGCGCGCGGGCTGAAGGTGCCTGATGCGGCCGGCATCCCTGGGGTCATGGAGCAGATCCAGCGCAATCTGCATCTGTTCGGCCGCTACGGCATCACCATGTTCGCGATCTCCGGGCTCGATATCGCGCTGTGGGACCTTGCCGCCAAGATGGAGGGCGTGCCGGTCCACCGCCTGTTCGGCGAGACCAGGCGCACGGCCATCCCGGCCTATGCCAGCCTCTTGCGGATCGGCTCGCCCGAGGCCATCGCTAACGAATGCAGGAAGGCGCTGGCGCTCGGCTATGGCGCCATCAAGCTGCACGAGACCACGCTACCTGCCGTGTTCGCCGCACGCGAGGCGATCGGGCCCACCATTCCGCTGATGGTCGACATGAACTGCCCGCTGACGAGCGAGCAGGCGATTGCGTTCGCGAAGACATGTGCAGACGCAAGACCCATGTTCCTGGAGGAGCCGGTATGGCCGCCGGAGGATTTTGCTGCGCTCGCCGACGTTCGCAGCAAGGGCGGGCTGAATATCGCCGCCGGCGAGAATGCCTGCACGGAATATCAATTCCGCCAGATGATGAATGCGGGCGCGGTGAGCCACGCCCAGCCCTCGGTGATCAAGGTCGGCGGCATCACGGAATTTGTGAAGGTGGCGGCGCTGGCCGATCAGCTCGGCGTCAAGATCGTCCCGCACTCGCCCTATTTCGGTCCGGGGCTGCTCGCGACGCTGCATCTGCTGGCGACGCGCGAGGATGGGCTCGTCGAGATGTTCTATCTGAAACGCGAGGCCTGCCTCTGGGGCGGCCGCGCCGATGTCGATGCGACGGGCCATGTCGCAGTGCCGAGCGGCCCTGGACTTGGCTACGAGCCAGATCGCGGCGTGATGGAGCGTTATCGCGTCGCCTGATCGCCGCCCCTATTTCGCCGCGTCCTTCGCCGCCGGCGCATCCTGCTTCTTCTTCAGATCGTCGGCGGTCTTGGCTTGCGCAGCCTGGAGATCGGCGAGCGTCTTCTGCAAGCCGGCGAGGCTCGTCTTCAACGCGTCGATCTGGCGATTGGCCGCATCCAGCCTCTGCTGATGATCGAGGCTGAGCTTGGTGATGGTCTTCTGGAGGAAATCGACATTGCTCTGGAGGCAGCTCGTGCGCCGTTCCATGGTCTTCTCGACCGTGCAGATCTCGATGCCGGGCACGTCCTGCGCGTGCAGCGGCAGCGGCGCCAGCGTGGCGAGCAGCAACATTGCGAAACAAACGCCGGCGCTTCGGAGCAGCATGAAGGTTCCTCGTCAATTCGATCACGGCAATGTGCGCCGTTTGCGCGCAGTCGCGGGAGGCTACCACACTCGTACCGCATTCTCGCGTTGAGCTTGCGCCCGTTCCCTCGGACGGGGAACGATGATCGGCACGCGGAAAGAAGTGGGCGTTCTTTCCGCGGCTTTGTTTAGGGGAGATTTTTGGAATGGCAACGCGCGATAGACGTCTGGCGGAATTCGACGGCGCCGGAGAACCACCAGCTGGCCTGCCACTCGAGGTGCTGTGCGAGGACCACAGCGGAACGTATCAGCTGCCGTTCGCCTGCCGCTATGTGGAGGGACGCTGGCAGAATCACGAGGCCGGCATCGCGGTTGAAGCAACCGTCATCGGCTGGCGCCTGCCCCGCATGAAGCAGCGCGGGGCGGCCTGACGGCGATTCGTGTTTCAAAATGCGACGGGGCCGCGCTTCGCCTTAACCTTCGGAACGCGGCCCGAACGAATCACGTCCGAATCGGCCGTAGGGGCCCGTACGCACCTGTTCACGGCTAGATGTCGCGAGCCGCCTGGTTCGCGCGCACAAGATCTGCGCAGGGCAGGATTGGGTTTGGGCCGGGTATTGGCGGCAGAAGTTAACCGCGTCAGGGACATGGTGGGGGCAAGCCGCGTGCCTGCCGGGCGACGGTCCCCAGCCGCCGAAACAGGCAAGACAGCGCGAGACCTGCCTAATATTCGACCTCGAGCTCCTCGATCTCGGCCGGCTCTTCCCGCGCCGCCGCGATCCATTCCTGCATCTCCGGCATGGCCATGATGGTGTCGGCATAGGCCTTCAGCGGCGCCGCGAGCTTGACGTCATACGTCATGAAGCGCGTCACCACAGGGGCGTACATCGCATCGGCCATGGTGCGCCGCTCGCCGAACAGGAAGGGGCCGCCCGATGTCTCCAGGCAGTCGCGCCAGATGAAGCAGACGCGGTCGACGTCGGCCTGTGCGCGCGACCAGATCTTGAAGCCGGGAAAGTGTCCTTTCAAATTGACCGGCAGCGAGGCACGCAGCGTGGCGAACCCGGAATGGATTTCGCCTGAGATCGAGCGGCAATGCGCGCGCTGGATGCGGTCGGCCGGCAACAGCCCGGCGTCCGGCATCACCTCGTTGAGGTATTCGGCGATCGCCAGCGTATCCCAGACCACGGCGCCCTCGTGCCGCAGGCACGGCACCAGGATCGACGACGACAGCAGCAGGATTTCAGCGCGCGCGGACGGATCGTCCGGCGCGGTGACGATTTCCTCGAAATCGAGCCCGGAAAATTTCGCCAGCAGCCAGCCACGCAGCGACCAGGACGAGTAGTTCTTGCTGCTGATGGTCAGTGTCGCCTTCGCCATTGGCCTTCCCTACGCCTGATCTCGACACCCGCCCGGCCGGCGGGCGTGCCCATGAGCTGTGCTTCCTTCAAAATGAGAGCAAGCGATGTGCCAGTTTTGCGGGCGGTTCAGCTCCCGCTTGGCTTCGATATTGCATAATGGCAGGGGTCAGGTGGGCGTTTCAGTATGATGTCGATGTATTATCAGGCCTTCCAGAACCATATGGACCTGACCGCGCCATGGCGGGCGGGGGCCTCGTCCGCGCTCAAATTCCTCAACCTGGTGCCGCAGGGCGTGTCGGATCAGCTGGTCGGCCGGCTCTCGGCGGCGCTCGAGCTGATCTCGCGCTCCACCCTCACCTATGATCGGCCGGCCTACGGCATCGACAGCGTGATGGTTGGCAATCGGGAAATTCCCGTCACCGAGGAGATCGCCTGCGCGACGCCGTTCGGCTCGCTGCTGCACTTTCGCAAGGACGGCGTGAGCGAGCAGCCGCGCATGCTGCTGGTGGCGCCGATGTCGGGCCACTTCGCGACATTGCTGCGCGGCACCGTGCAGACGCTGCTCCAGGACCACGACGTCTACATCACAGACTGGCACAATCCGCGCAACATTCCGCGCAGCAAGGGCCGCTTCGGGCTCGACGACTATACCGAGCATCTCATCGAATTCCTCGGCCAGCTCGGCCCGCGCCCCCACATGGTGGCGATCTGCCAGCCATCGGTCTCGGCGCTCGCAGCCGCCGCGATCATGTGCGAGGACAACCACCCCTCGCGGCCGGCGACGCTGACGCTGATGGCCGGACCGATCGACACCCGCATCCAGCCGACTAGGGTCAACGAATTCGCCAAGAGCAAGCCGATCGAGTGGTTCGAGCGCAACCTGATCAATTACGTGCCGGTGCAGTGCCGCGGCGCCTTGCGCAAAGTCTATCCGGGATTCGTACAGCTCACCGCCTTCGTCGCGATGAATCTGGAGCGCCATATCAAGCAACATCTGGACCTCGCCAACCACATCGCCAAGGGCGAGAAGCAGAAGGCCGCCAGCATCAAGACCTTCTATGATGAATACTTCGCCGTGATGGACCTTCCTGCGGAATTCTACATCGAGACCGTGCGCGACGTGTTCCAAGAGCACCTCTTGCCGCAGGGCCGACTGATGCATCGGGGACGCCCGGTGAACACCAAGGCCATCAGCCGCATGGGGCTGATGACGGTCGAGGGCGAGAAGGACGACATCTGCTCGATCGGCCAGACGCTCGCCGCGCAGGACCTCTGCACCGGCGTACGCGCCTATCGCCGCGTCCATCACATGCAGGCCGGCGTCGGCCATTACGGCGTGTTCTCGGGCAAGCGCTGGAACAACGAGATCTATCCGCTGCTGCGGGATTTCGTGCACGTGAATTCGTGAAGGCTCAGACGGACCATTCCTCGCCCCAGACCTGAACGAAATGGCCGGGCGACACTTCGCGATATCGCCGGCGAGGCGGCTGGTAATCCGGCGCGCGCATCGGGCTTCTGATCTCGTCGTTGGAGACGTCGCGGCGCGTACCGCGGCGCGATGGATCGGGCACCGGCACGGCAGCCATCAGCTTCTTGGTGTAGGGATGTTGCGGATTGCCGAACAATGCCGCGCGCGGGCCGATCTCGACGATCTCGCCGAGATACATCACCGCGAGGCGGTGGCTCATGCGCTCGACCACGGCGATGTCGTGGGAGATGAAAAGATAGGCAAGGCCCATGTTGGCCTGGAGATCGAGCATCAGGTTCACGACTTGGGCCTTGACCGAGACGTCAAGCGCGGAGACCGCCTCGTCCGCGACGATCAGCTTCGGCCCGAGCGCAAGCGCACGCGCAATGCAGATGCGCTGGCGCTGGCCACCGGAGAATTCGTGCGGAAAGCGCGCGGCCATATCGGCAGTCAGGCCGACGCGGACGAGAAGGTCTGCGACCTTGTCGCGCGCCTGCGACGTCGACGCGAGCCCGTTGGCGAGCAACGGAGCCGCGATCGCCGTCCCCACCGACATGCGCGGATTGAGGCTCGCGAATGGATCCTGAAAGACGATCTGCATCTGCTTGCGGAAATCGCGCAAAGCTCGGCCGTTCATGGCGAGCACGTCCTGGCCGTCGATCAGGACGGTGCCGCTGTCCGGTTCGAGCAACCTGAGAATCGAGCGGCCCGTGGTCGACTTGCCGCAACCGGATTCGCCGACCAGCGCAAGCGTCTCGCCGGCGCGCAAGGTGAAGGAGACGTTCTCGACCGCGTGGACGCGCCCGGAGATCTTGCCGAACAGGCCCGAGCGGATCGGAAAGCGCGTGGTGAGGTTTGCAACTTCGAGCAGCGGACGCTCGGCGGTCGAGACCGTGTCGGGCGTTTCCACCGGCTCGTCCGAGGTGCCCGTGAGCTTGTCGACGATGGGAAAACGCATCGGCCGCGCGCGCCCATCCATCGAGCCGAGGCGCGGCACGGCGGCGAGCAGTGCGCTTGTATAGGGATGCGACGGTGCGGCGAAGATGCGCGACGTCGCGTCGGTTTCGACCGCCTGCCCGCCATACATCACTACGGTCCGATCAGCGATCTCGGCGACCACGCCCATGTCGTGGGTGATGAAGAGGATCGACATTCCCTCCTCCTGCTGGAGCTCCTTCAAGAGCTCCAGGATCTGGGCCTGGATGGTAACGTCGAGCGCAGTGGTCGGCTCGTCCGCGATCAGGAGCTTCGGCTTGCAGGCCAGCGCCATCGCGATCATCACGCGCTGGCGCATGCCGCCGGAGAAGCGATGCGGATGCTCGTGGAAGCGCGATGTCGCCGCGGGAATGCGGACGCGATCGAGCAGGCGGATGGTCTCGGCCTCCGCCGCCGCGCGCGACAGGCCGCGATGCTGAATCAGCGCCTCGGCGATCTGGAAGCCGATGGTGAGCACCGGATTGAGGCTCGTCATCGGCTCCTGGAAGATCATGGCAATGTCATTGCCGCGGATGCCCTTCATGCCCGTTTCGGGCAGCGCGAGGAGATCGCGGCCAGCGAGCGTCACGCATCCCTCGATGCGGCCACTCTCCTTCGGAATGAGCCGCATGATGGAGAGCGCGGTGACGCTCTTGCCCGAACCGGACTCCCCGACGATCGCGACGGTTTCGCGCGGCGCGACGTCGAATGAGACATTGCGGACGACCGGGATCCATCGTCGTTCGCGCATGAAGGAGGTGGTGAGGCCGGCGACCGACAGCACCGGCGCCTGCGCCTCGGCAACGCTACGATCGATTCCGCTTGCGCCCTTGCTCATGCAGTTGCCCTAATAGCCACGCGTGCGATCGACGAGGCCCGGCAATTCCTCGCCGCGGCGGTGACATGCGATGACGTCGAGCACGAAATCGACCGCCGTATCCGGCATGGTCATGCTGGCATTGTGCGGCGTCAGCAGGATGCGCGGGTGGCTCCAGAACGGATGGCCAGCGGGCAGCGGCTCGGGCTCTGTGACATCGAGAACGGCGCCCGATAGCAAGCCGGTATCGAGCGCCGCGAGGAAATCGGCTTCGACGAGCTGCGGACCACGCCCGACACTGACGAGCCCTGCGCCGCGCGGCAGGCGCGCGAACAGATCGGCATTGAGGATGCCCCGGGTCTCTTCGGTCAATGGCAGCAGGCAAATGAGGATGTCGGTCTGCGACAGGAATCTTGGCAAGGTGTCAACACCGACGTAGCAGGTCACGCCCGGGATCTCGCGCGGCGAGCGGTTCCAGCCGAACAGCGGAAAGCCGAATGCCCTGAGCCGTTCGAGCACGGCGTGGCCGAGCTGGCCGAGCCCCATCACGCCGACACCCCGCCGCTTCGCCGGCGTGATCCGGATCTCGCGCCAGACCTGCTCCCTCTGCTGGGCGATGAAGTGCAGGAGATCGCGATGCAGGCCGAGCACCGCCATTGTGACATATTCCACCATGGTCTCGGCAATGCCGGGCTCCAGCATCCGGATGAGCGGAAGGTGCGGCGGAAGCTTCGTGGCGTCGAACTGATCGACACCCGCGCCAACCGAGAAGACCAGCTCGAGATGGGGGAACGTCGTGGCGATATCCTCCGGCGGCACCCACGCCACCAGATAACGAATATCGGCGGGATTGCCGATGTCGGGCCAGAGCCGGAACGGCAGATCGGGCGCGCGCTCGGCAAAGAAGCGCGCCCACTCGGCGCCGCGAACCATGTTGGCCTTGTAGAGAACCGTCATGCCGCCTCAGAACGGGCTGACCGGCGCGAGCCGCCGGCCGTCGATCATGCGCTTGTGGCTGTAAGCCACCGGGTCGACCAGCGGCGTCGAGCCGGTCACGATGTCGGCGGCGAGCTTGCCGGCCGCGGGACCAATGCCGAAGCCGTGACCGGAGAAGCCGGTGGCGAGGAAGAAGCCGGGCAAGGCATCGACCGGCGAGATCACCGGGATTGTGTCGGGCGTGCAGTCGATGGTGCCGCCCCAGGCCTCCGCGATCTCGATGTCCTTCAATTCCGGGTTCGATCGGATCAGCGACGCCAGCGCCGCACTGACCAGCGACATGTCGGGGGCCGGATCGCGCACGCGCTCAGTCTCGAACGGCGACGGCTTGTCAAAGCTCCAGCTGCTGCCGCGCACGAGCTGATCGAAGAACGACTTGCCGAACGACAATTTCAGTCCGTTCTTACGATGCTGATACGTCGGCCAAAAGGCGCGGGCGTACCGGAATAAGTCGGGCGACAGCTCGACCGTGCCGCGGTTGCGCAGCGCCAGCGTAAAGCCGCCGTCGAGACGGCGACGGATGCAGTAGAGGTCGGTGCCGAGCGCGCCGGAGGTGATCTCAGGTCCTGGGGTGGTCCGGCAAGCCGTGGCGTTGACGAGACCGATCGGCAGCTCGATGCCGTGACGGCGGCAGAACAGCGACGACCATGCCCCGCCCGACAGCAGCACCGATTGCGTGCGAATGGTGCCCTTCTCGGTGACGACGGCGCTGACCCGTCCTCCCTGAGTCTCCAGTCCGCGCGCGGCGCAGCCTTGATGGATGGTGACGCCGTGCTTTCGCGCGGCAGTGGCCAGCGCGGGCACGGCCATCGACGGCTCGGCGCGGCCGTCGCTCGGCGTGTGCAGGCCGCCTACCCATTTGTCGGCATTGCCGGGCATGCGTTCAGCGACCTCCGCCGGCGTCAGGATGGTGGAGTGGACCTGCTGCTCGCGCGCGATCGCCGCCCAGCGCTCCCAGCCGGCGAGCTCATCCTTGCTCTTGGTCAGGAACAGCACGCCGGTGCGGCGGAAACCGGCATCGACGCCGGCATCGTTCTGCATGTCCTCCCAAAGCCGCAGCGCCTCACGTGCGAGCGGAATCTCCTCGCGCGCGCGGCCCTGCTGGCGGCACCAGCCCCAATTGCGGCTCGACTGCTCGCCGCCGACATGGCCCTTCTCGACCAGTGCGACGGAAAGGCCCTTCTTCGCCAGGTGATACGCCGCAGATACGCCGATCACGCCGCCGCCGATGACGACAACGTCTGCCTGCGCCGGCAGGCGTTCATCGCTGTTGATACGATTGAGCGGCGGGGACATGGGGCACTCCTGGTATTCAGTTCAAACGGACCTAGGCTCGTTATGGGATGTTCATTCGCGGATCGAGCGCATCGCGCAGGCCGTCGCCAAGGAAATTGAAGCTCGTCACCGCCAGCGTGATGGCGACGCCCGGTACGATCGCGAGCCACGGTGCGCTGGTGAGATAGATCTGCGCGTTGTTGAGCATGTTGCCCCAGCTCGCAGCCGGCGGCTGGATGCCGTAGCCGAGATAGCTGACATAGGATTCGAGCAGGATCGCCTTGGCGACGTTCAGCGTGGCCGCGACCACGATCGGGGCAATTGCGTTGGGCACGAGCTCGCGGAACATGATGCGCAGGTTTGACGAGCCGAAGGCGAGCGCTGCAACGGCGAACTCCCGTTCCCGCAGCGAGCGCACCTGGGCCTCGACGACGCGGGCGACGCTCATCCACGCCGTCGCCGCGATCAGCACGGTGGTGGTGACGAGGCCGGGTTCGGTGAGCGCCGCCAGCGCCAGCAGCAGGAAGATGGTCGGGAAGCACAGCACGGCGTCGACCAGCCGCATCAAGACCGCGCCGACCACGCCGCCATAGAACCCGGCGAAGGCGCCGACGACGATGCCGACCGCCATCGCGATCACCATCGCCACGATCCCGATCGAGAGCGAGACGCGGCCGCCCATCATCAAGCGCGCAAGCACGTCGCGGCCGAGCTCGTCGGTGCCGAGGATGTGCGCGCCCGACAGCGGCGGCGCGAACCGCTTCATGATGTCAATATAGGTGTCGTCGAAAGGCAGCAGATAAGGACCGAACGCGGAGCCGAGGACGAGCACCAGAATGATGACGGCGCCGGCGAGCGCCAGCCGATGGCGGCGGAACCGCCGCCACGCGGCTTGACCGGGGGCGAGCTGAACGGTGGAGAGGGTGGCCGTCGTCATCGCCTAGCCCACCCGAATGCGCGGATCGACAACGGCATAGAGGATGTCGGCAAGCAACGAGCCGATCAGCACCATCGTCGCCGAGAACATCAAGACGCCCATCACCACGGGATAGTCGCGATAGCCGATGGAATCGAGGAAGAGGCGCCCCATGCCGGGCCAGGTGAACACGGTCTCGGCCACCAGCGCGCCACCGAGCAGCGTCGGAAACTGGAGGCCGGCGACCGTGATCATCGGCAACAGCGCGTTCCGGAGCGCGTGCACGGTGAGGATGCGCCATTCCGGCATGCCCTTGGCGCGGGCAGTGCGGATGTAATCCTGGTTGATGACCTCGAGCATGGAGGAACGCATGAAGCGGCCCCACATCGCGGTCTCGACCAGCGCCAGCACCAGTGCCGGCGCGATGAGATGATGCAGCAGGTCGAGAAAGGAGCCGTCGCCGACGGTGTGCTGATTGCCGGCCGGCAGCCAGCCGAGCCTCACCGAGAACACGTAGATGGTAACGAGGCCGAACCAGAAGGTCGGGATCGACAGCGCGATCATGGCGCCGACGGTGGCGAGGGTATCGAACAGCGAGTAGCGGCGCAGCGCACCCAGCACGCCGATCCAGCAGCCGAGCAGCACCGCGATGATCGTCGCCGTCGCCATCAGCTCGAGGGTGGCGCCGAGATGCGAGGAGATCACGGACAGCACCGCCTCGCCGTCGCGGTAGGAGCGGCCCCAATCGCCCCACAGCATGCGGCTGAACCAGTCGAGATATTGGATCGGCAGCGGGCGATCGAGACCGAGCTGCTTGCTGACGCGGTCGAGATCCTCCTGCGTCATCTGCGCAGAGGCCGCGAATTGCGAGAGCGGGCCGCCGGGCGCCAGGTGCAGAATGGCAAAGCCGATCGCCGAGACGATCACCAGCAGCATGATCGACTGTGCCAGGCGGTTGACGACGTAACGGGCCACGTCAGGCTGCCCTGCGCACCTGATCCATCAGGCCCAGTACCATTCGCGGATGTTCCAGCAATTGATCGAGGTGTTGACGTTGGGACGGAAGCCTTGCAGCCCCTCCTTCACGCCTTCTGCGATAAAGCCTTGGAACAGCGGCAGGATGGCGAGATCGTCGCGGATCAGCTTTTGCAGGTCGCCATAGGTCGTCTTGCGCTGTGCGATCTCAAACTGCTTGGCGCCGTCGGCGAGGAGTCGATCGGCCTCCGGGCTCTTGTATTGATAGGTGTTGTAGCCTCGCCCGCCCTTGGCGGGAATGGCGCCGGAGCCGAAGCGCGGCGTCACGTCGGGGTCGCTGCCGAGCATGAAGTTTACGGACACCAGCACCGAATTGAATTTCGACTGCTGCCAGAAATCGCCCCAGATCACCGCGGCCGGCATGTTGTTGACGCGCATCGCGGCGCCGATCGCACGCCAGTCCTGGATCAGGAGCTGCTGGGTCTGCTCGCGCACCGCGTTGCCGGATGTCGTCGAATTGGTGAACTCGAGCTTGACGCCGCCCTTCTCGCGCACGCCACTGGTGCCGCGAACCCATCCCGCCGCATCGAGCAGCGCGTTGGACTTGGCGGGATCGTATTTGTGTTGCGGCAGCCCCTGTTGGAATGACCAGGCTTGCTGCGGCACGAAGCTCTCGGTCTGCGTCGGCAGGCCATAATAGAGCGCATCGATGATCGCCTGCTTGTTGATGGCGAGATAGAGCGCCTCGCGCACGGCGCGATCGGCAAAGGGACCGAACTCCAGATTCGGTGCGATATGCTCCACGGAGGACGTCGAGGAGACCACGATCCTGCGGCCCTTCAGCGTCTTCGCCTCCTGCACGAAGTTCGGCAAGATGCCTTGCAGGCCGGTGTAGTCGACTTGGCCGGTGCGGAACTGGGTATAGAGAACGGTGAGATCGGGGATGTATTTGAAGACCACGCGTTCGACGTACGGCCCCTTGCCGTGATAGCCGGTGTGGGCATTGAGCAGGATGTGGTCGCCGGGCACGCGCTCGCCCCAGCGGAACGGCCCGGTGCCGACAGGCGCATTGTGGAACGCCGAGGCGTTCGGATCGGACACCTTCTCCAGGATGTGCTTGGGCACGATGAAGGTCAGCGATCCCAGGATTGACATGTAGGGCGAGTAAGGCGCTTCCATTCGCCAGTGGATCTCGTCGGGCGCGACGACCTTGATGTCCTTGACCAGGCTATGGCCGACGCGGCTGCGGGCGCGAAAATCGGGACTGTTGATCAGTTCGAGCGAGAACTTGACGTCGTCGGCCGTGAACGGCGTGCCGTCATGCCACTTCACGTCGCTGCGCAGCTTGATTTTCCAAGTCAGGCCGTCGGGCGACAGGCCGCCATTCTCGATGGTCGGAACTTCGCGTGCGAGGTCAGGAACGAAATTGCCGGCGGGATCGATGAACCAGAGCAGCGAGAACACCTGCCACCAGATGCCCTGATCGACCTCGATGCCAGGCATCAGCGGATGAAAGACGGTCGGCTCCTGCGACAGCGCTGCGATCACCTGCCCGCGCGGTTTGTCCGGCGGATTGGTCGGGCGCTCAACTTGCGCAAAAGCGTTGCCCGCAAGAGTCCATCCTGCCGCGGCGCCGGCCCCAAGCTGGAAGAGCTGGCGGCGATTCGGAATGCCGAGATGCACTGCTCCAACGCCGAACTTGGCGGTGCCGTCTGCCATGGCCACTCTCCATTGCCGCGCACGCGGCACCGTCTCCCGCGCCCCTAGACCCCGGCGGAGGGACAGGAGTGGGCTTTAGTGCTTCTAAATTTTTCAGCCAAAATTTCATCATGACTAAATACAGCTGTCAATCGCATTGCTAGTATGCGCGACCTTTTCACTCCGACTAAAGCTCGATCCGATGCGGTCCGGGGCTGAGATGATGCATGGGAGAGCGACATGGATGGTCGCGGCGATACGAACGGTCCGAAGGACGTCCCGACGATCCAGGTCGACGATGCGGTCGACCAGCGCCTCGGCGAGTCCGTGCGGCTGCTACGTCAGCGCGCCGGGCTTTCGATCCAGGACGTCGCCAACAAGACCGGCCTCTCCACCGGCATGATCAGCCAGCTCGAACGTGCGCGGGCCATGCCGTCGATCCGCACGCTGCGTCTGCTCAGCATCGCACTCGACGTTCCCATTTCGTATTTCTTCGAGAGCAGCGATCCGGCCGACGTACAGCGCTACATCGTGCGCAAGAATAACCGGCGGCTGCTGCGGCTCACCGCCAGCGGCGTCGTCAAGGAAGCGCTCACGCCTGACGGCAAGGGCCAGCTCGAACTCTACGAGCTCACGCTCAATCCCGGCGCCTCCTCCGGCACCGACTTCCTGCAACACAACGGCGAGAAGGCCGGCTATATCCTCTCGGGGAGCCTGCGGCTGTGGCTGGACAACCAGGCCCATCTGCTGGAGGCCGGCGACAGCTTTCGCTTTCCGAGCATCGTGCCGCACATGTTCGACAACCCGACCCAGCAGGTGGCGCGCGCGATCTGGGTCACGACGCTGCGCCAGACCGATCCGCCGGCGGGATGACACGCGGCTTCCATTGCTGGTGACACGGACCGCCGCGCCTGGCTTCGTCGCGCTCTAGCTGATCCGGCGCCGCAGCGTGGCCGACGGCGACTCGCCGAATTTTTCGCGGTAGGCGCCGGCCATGCGGCCGAGATGGGTGAAGCCGAGGTCGAAGGCGATCTCGGTGATGGAGGCATCGGGCGCGGCATGCGCGAGCCGGACGTGAAGGCTGGCGAGGCGCATGTCGAGCAGCATCTGCGAGATCGACAGGCCGAAGTGACGGCGGAAGCCGAGCTGGAGCGCGCGGATGCCGATGCCGGACGCGCAGGCGAGCTGCGCGAGGTCGAGCGGTTCGCCGGCATTATCCGCGAGATGGTCCCGCGCAACGCGCAGCGCACGCGGCAGACGCTCGGCCTGGCCCGAAAACGTCCTGATCGCATCCGACAGGCCATGCCGCTGGCCATTGAGGAGGTGATCGAGCAGAACCTCGCGCCAATCGGCCATCGCGACCGCTGACAGCCTGCCGGCGGGACCGAAACGTTCGGCGAGCGTGATCAGCTCGGCAAGGCTGGCTCGCAACGCCCGCCCGGACGGCGCGTCGAGGTCGATCACAGGATCGAACTCCATCGTGCTGGCTGCCCTGCCCGACAGTGCCGCGGCGCGCTGCTCGACCAAACGGCGGTCGAGCAACAGGATCGCTTGGGCGCAGTCGGCCCAAATCATCCGCGTCGGGATCGTCGGCGACAGCAGTGACGCGGTCCGGTCAGGCGCCGCGTCGAGCTCACAGATGCCGGCCCGAATGCTGGCGCTGCCCGTGAGCGGGACCTGCACCAGGAAGAAGCGCTCGAGACAGCCCGGATCGATGCTGACCGATCCGCCATAGGCGACATAGTTGATGGAAAAGCCGTCGAACGCCGCGCAATTGTGCCGGGCGGAGAAGCCGGCGGCGCGTGCACACATCGGCTTGAGATCGTGCGGACAGAAGATGCGCCCAATCTGCTCGGCCGCTTCATCGACGTCATCTGTGGTAACGCGGGCGAAATCCGAAAGCCGTTCGGCTGCGGATGGTCTCGCGCTCATTTCCAGCACGGCTGCGGACATCGTCGACCACGCTTCGCGTCACGGAATTGCTTTAAGCCTATAATAGTTCCCCAGAGGCGAAAAGGGCCGCATCCGCAAAATCGTCGTGCTGCACGGCAATAGCCGCGTGCAGATTCGTTTGGCGGATAGACAGGCGGCCACGAGCGGCCGAAGCTCCATCCCCGCCGGAATCCATGAGGAGGCGCGCATGACTGCACTCGAAAAGGGCATTACCGCAAACGGCACGGGCTATGGCGGCAAGAGCTGGAACATCCTTGGTCAAGTCTATTTCCCCAAAGCCGTCACCGACTCCACCTTCGCATTCGAGACCAACAGCGATCCCGGCCAGTTCGTGCCGGTGCACATCCATCCGACTCAGGACGAGTTCATCCTGGTGCAGGAAGGCACGCTCGACCTCAAGCTCGACGGCCAATGGGTCAAGGCCCACGCCGGCGATCTCGTGCGCATGCCGCGCGGCATCCCGCACGGCTATTTCAACAAGTCCGACAAGCCCTGCCGCGCGTTGTTCTGGGTCTCGCCGATGCAGAAGCTGGAGGCGCTCTTCAACCGGTTGCACAATCTGACCGACCCTGCCGAAGTGGTGCGTATCTCGGCGCTGCACGAGGTGGACTTCCTGCCGCCCGAGGCCAACGACTAGGCGTCCGCGTCCCATCCACGTTCATCAGCTTGCAGCTCCGACGGCCGCGCCTTGCGGCCGATCGTTGCCGCTTGCGCGCGAAACACATTGGTTGCGAGCAATCCCATGGTCAGCCCCAAGCATGTCTGCGTGATCGGCGCCGGTGTCTCCGGCCTGGCCGCCGCAAAGGCGTTCTCCATCCGCGGTCACCGCGTCACCATCATCGAACGCAGCGGCGATCTCGGCGGCGTCTGGGAGCCGGCGCGCTCCTATCCCGAAGTGCAGACGCAGAGCCCGAAGGAGCTCTACCGCTACACCGACCGCGCCATGCCGGACGCCTATCCGGAATGGCCGACCGGGCCACAGGTCCACGCCTATCTCGTCGATTACGCGAGGAGCTTTGGCCTCGACCGCATGCTGCGCCTCAACACGGCGGTCGCCGGCATGGCGCGCCGTGCCGACGGCAAGCCCGGCTGGACACTCGCGCTCAGCGGCAAGAATGGCATGACAACGAACGAGGACTTCGATTTCGTCGCTGTCTGCACCGGCCAGTTCAACGAGCCGCGCGAGCTGCATTGCCCCGGCGAGGACGGCTTTCTGGCCCAGGGCGGCCAGATCCTGCATTCGTCGAAATACAACGATGCCGCCCTGGCAAAGGGGCGCCGCGTCGTCGTGCTCGGCGGCTCGAAGTCGGCGACCGACATCGCCGTGAACGCGGTAAACGCAGGCGCGCGCGAGGTGACGATCGTGATGCGCGAGCCGGTCTGGCGCATTCCCTATTTCATCGGCGGTCTCGTCAACTTCAAGCGCATCCTCTACATCCGCGTGCAGGAGGAGATGTTTCCCGGCTGGGGCATCAGCACGATGGCCCGGCTCGCCCACCGACTCGCCGCGCCGCTGGTGTGGGCGAACTGGCGCGGGCTGGAGAGCCTGTTGAAGGCGCAGCTCAAGCTCAGTCGGTGCAACATGGTGCCGAAGGAGCGGATCGAGGACGGCGTCAACTGCTCGGTGCCGATCGCAACGCCAGGCTTCTATCCGATGGTCGCCGACGGCCGCATCAAGGAGGTGTTCGGCACGTTCGATCATTTTGACGGCGACAGCATCGTAATGAGCGGTGGCGAGCGCGTTCCAGCCGATATCACCGTGCTCGCGATCGGCTACAAGCTCGGCGTGCCGTTCCTGCCCGCGGCCTATCAGCAGAAACTGGTCGATGCCGACGGGCAGTACCGGCTCTATCGCCTGATCGCCAACCCCGACCTGCCCGAGCTCGGCTTCGTTGGCTTCAACTCGTCGTTCTGCACGGTACTCTGCGCCGATCTCGCCGCCAACTGGCTGGTGCGCTATGCCGACGGCCAGCTCGCCAACCAGCCGACGGCGCAAGCCATGCATGCCAACATCGAGATGATGCTGCACTTCAAGCGTGTCGAACGGCCGGCCGCGGGCGTCTATGGCGGCCTCTGCGTCGCACCCTATCACTACCGTCATTTCGACGAGCTGATGGCCGACATCGGCGCGAAGAACCAGAAGTGCGGCGGGCTCAAAGGGCGTTTCCTGCCGCCGGACGCCGATGCCTATGCCAAGTTCCTGGCCACGGCGCCGGATTATCGCGTGGCGTAAGAGGACGGATCGGGGCTGAGCGAGATTTGCTCGCCAGCCCGCGCGTCCGATGCTTACGATCTTCCTGGCCAACGAATCGACAGGAACCGGCCATGGAGTTCAGACGTCTTGCCGCCGGAGCGCTTGCGGCGCTCGCCTTCCTTGTCACGGCACCCGCCAGCGGACAGCAGGGCACGCTCACGTCCCGGCAATCCGAGGCGCTCGCCGCCTACCAGCGGGCGCTGGCCGACTTCAAATCGATCCTGGCCGAGCGGCGGCGCCAGATCGAGGCGAAGCAGCCGCTGCCGAGCCTGCCGGGCCAGCCGCTGTACCTGGCGCGCATCGCCGTCATCAGCACCTACAAGGATCTCACCGACGCCATTCCGTCCAGAATCGGAAAGCCCAACAAGTTCGAAATTCCCCCGGCCTATTTCGATGCAGATATCGAGCCGCTGATCGACGAATATTCGAGGCTATTCGACATCATGGAGGCACCGCCCGCCGGAGCGCAAAACTCGCCGACGCCGTTCAAGGACGTCGCCGATCTCGCCTTCGCGATCGCGCGCGCCAAGGGGCTTGCACCTGAACACGCGGAAGTCGCGGGGCGCATCAGCCTCGGCCTGTTCTTCGCCGAGACCAACGGCAAGCAGAATGTCCGCAATGCGCGCTCGAACACCTATATGGGCAGCTTCCAGACCGGCCCCTCCGAGGACCGCAACGGCCGCAGGAAATGGGAAGCCCTCAAGGGGGCGATCGATCCCGAACTGAGCGCGCGCCACGACAAGGAGGAGGCGCGCACCCGCGGCACCGATCAGCGCTTCAATCACTGGACCAATGTGCGCAACGGCGTGATGAACGCGCATGCCGATCTGTTCCGGGATATCCCCGGGATCGTGAAGACGCTGCCCGACCCGATCGACCAGATGAAGCTGTTCGAGCTGATCCAGATCGTGCCCACCCCGACCAGATCCGCGCTCAAGTCGGGGGATCTCCTGAATTACCGGGTGTCCAGTCCAACGGTCATGAAGCACCTGCGCAACAACAGCATCTTCGCGTTCGGACAGGCCGATCGATCGCGAAGCTCGGCCAGCTTCCGGGAGATTCTCGCTGCGATGTGGCTGTTCAACCGCAAGTTCGAGCGGGCCATGGGGAAATATGCCGAGATCAGGGTGCGCTGAGGGTTCGGCGCACTACAACGTGGAGAACCATCATATTCCGTCCGGATCGGCGCATCCTTCAGGCCGTTGTTGTCATAGGGCTTGCGCAGCGTGCCGTTCGTCGCGGCCTCATGACAAACCTGTCAAAGGGCATGCCACCGTTTGCAGCGCAAGGCCTTTGACTGCCATGGCTATGGTGTTCCACGGCGGGGCATTTGTTGGTAGCCTGCCGCACCGACAGACAGCAATCGGGGGGCCACCGAATGACGCGCGCGAATCCCGCATCTCCCGCACGACGTAACGAAGGGTGGAGACATGTCGCGCGGGCCTTGGCAACGGCAAGCGCCGTTGTGCTGCTCGCCGGCTGCGAGGACAAGAACACGTTCGTGGCCCCACCGCCGCCCAAGGTGGACGTGGCAACGCCCGTGCAGCGCGCCGTAACGCGCTATATCGAGGCGACCGGCAACACCGCCCCGATCAAGAGCGTCGATCTCGTCGCGCGCGTGCAAGGTTTTCTGCAATCGATCGACTATCAAGACGGCACCTTCGTCAAGCAGGGCACCCAGCTCTTCACCATCGAGCCGGAGACCTACAAGCTCAAGCTCGAGCAGGCGCAGGCGGCCGAAGCCGGCGCGCAGGCCTCGCTCCGGCAGGCGGAAGCCGACTACAAGCGGCAAGCCGAGCTGGTGCAGCGCCAGGCGGTGTCACAGGCGACACTCGACACCTCAACGTCCAACCGCGACAACGCGCAGGCCAGTCTCCAGCAGGCGCAGGCCAACACCCGAATTGCCGAGGTCAATTACGGCTACACCAAGGTGACCGCGCCGTTCGACGGCGTCGTCAGCGCCCACATGGTCTCGATCGGCGAGCTCGTCGGCGTGTCCTCCCCGACCCAGCTCGCCACCATCGTCGCGATGGACCCGATCTACGTGAACTTCACCGTCAACGAGCAGGACGTACTGCGCATCCGCGCCGAGGCGGCTCGCCGGGGACTGACGCCGGCCGACCTCAAGCAATTTCCGATCCAGCTCGGCCTCCAGACCGAGACCGGCTATCCGCATGAAGGCCATCTCGACTACGTCTCGCCGACCCTCAACCAATCGACGGGCACGCTGGCGGTGCGCGGCCTCGTCCCCAATGACAAGCGGGTGCTATTGCCCGGCTATTTCGTCCGCGTTCGCGTGCCCTTCGATCAGGAGAAGACCGCGCTGCTCGTTCCCGACACCGCGCTCGGGAGCGACCAGGGTGGCCGCTATCTGCTGGTGGTCAACAGCGACAACGTCGTCGAGCATCGCAAGGTGCAGATCGGTCCCGTCGACAATGGCCTACGCGTGATCGAGAGCGGCCTGAAGCCGGAGGACCGCGTGGTCATCGCAGGGTTGCTGCGGGTGATTCCGGGTCAGAAGATCGACCCGCAAACAACGAAGATCGAGCAGCCGCAGGCGTCTGCCAAGTAATATCTGCCAAGTAAGTTCTGCAAGTGAGGGGTCGCCAGCCATGATCTCAAAGTTCTTCATCGAGCGGCCGGTCCTCTCGAACGTAATCGCGCTTCTGATGATCCTGATCGGCGGCGTCGCGCTGTTCAACCTCGCGATTGCGCAATATCCCGACGTGGTGCCGCCGACGGTGCAGGTCACCACCCGCTATCCCGGCGCCAGCGCCAAGACCGTGATCGACACCGTGGCGCTGCCGATCGAGCAGCAGGTCAACGGCGTCGAGGACATGCTCTACATGCAGTCCTACAGCGGCTCCGACGGCACTTATACGCTGACTGTCACATTCAAGATCGGCACTGACCTCAATTTCGCGCAGGTGCTGGTGCAGAACCGCGTCTCCAGCGCGCTGTCGCAACTGCCGCAGGCGGTGCAGAACCAGGGCGTCACCGTGCAGAAGCGGTCGACCTCGATCCTGCTGTTCGTGACCCTGACCTCGCCCGACGCGAAGTACGACAGCCTGTATTTGAGCAACTACGCCACCATCAACATTCGCGACGAGCTCTCGCGCCTGCCCGGCGTCGGCAACGTCACGGTGTTTGGCGCAGGCCAATATTCGATGCGAGTCTGGCTCGATCCGAACAAGCTGCAGGTCCGTGGCCTCGTGCCGCAGGACGTCATCCAGGCGATCCAGCAGCAGAGCCAGCAGGTCTCCGCCGGCCAGGTCGGCGCGCCGCCGACGCCGCCGGGCCAAGCGTTCCAATACACACTCAACGTCAATGGCCGGCTCGACGACACCAGCCAGTTCGAGAATATCATCGTCAAGACGGGCAGCAGCGGCGACGTCACGCGCGTGCGCGACGTCGGCTGGGTCGAATTGGGCGCGCAGACCTATAGCCAGATCTTCTCGCTCAACAAGCAGCCGGCAGTCGGCATCGGCGTATTCCAGTCGCCCGGCGCCAACGCGCTCCAGGTCGAGCAGGCGGTCGAGAAGAAGATGGCGGAACTCGCCAAGCGCTTCCCGGAAGGCATCAAGTACGACACGCCGTTCGACACCACCAAGTTCGTGGAGGCCTCGGTGCACGAGGTCTATATGACGCTGATCGAGGCCGGCTTGCTCGTGCTGGTCGTGATCCTGGTTTTCTTGCAGGATTGGCGCGCGATGCTGGTTCCGGCGACCACCGTGCCGGTGACCATCATCGGCGCATTCGCTGCGATGGCGGCGCTCGGCTTCACCATCAACATGTCGACGCTGTTTGCGATCGTGCTCGCGATCGGCATCGTCGTCGACGACGCCATCGTCGTGGTCGAAGGCGCCGCCCACAACATCGAGCAGGGCATGAACGGCCACGACGCCGCGATCAAGGCGATGGATCAACTGTTCGCGCCGATCGTCGGCATCACCCTGGTGCTGATCTCGGTGTTTCTGCCGGCCTCGTTCCTCGCGGGGCTGACCGGGCGCATCTATTCGCAATTCGCGCTGGTGATCGCCGCGACCGCTCTTCTATCCGCCATCAACGCGGCGACGCTGAAGCCGACGCAGTGTGCGCTCTGGCTGCGGCCGGCGGTGCCGCCGGAACAGCGCAATTTCTTCTACCGCGGCTTCAATGCCGTCTATAACAGGCTCGAACGCGGCTACACCCGCTTGATCGGCTTCCTGGTCAGACACGCCACTGTCTCGGTCGCGGTAGCGCTGGTCCTGATCGGGATCGGCGGCTATGGCCTGTCGCGGGTGCCGACCGGCTTCCTGCCGATCGAGGACCAGGGCTATCTGATCGCGGCCGTGCAGCTGCCCGACGGCGCCGCCCTGGAGCGGACCCAAGCCGTGCTCGACAGAGCCAGCGAGCTGATCAAGGACACGCCCGGCGTCCAGCAGGTCATCACCATCGCCGGCATCTCCGCGCTCGACAACAGCGCCAGCCTCGCCAATACCGGCGTCGCCTACATCATCCTGAAGGATTGGGAGGCGCGCAAAGGACCCGGAGAGGATTTGCGCTCGCTGGTGTACGGGCTCAACGACAAGCTCGCGACTATCATGGAGGCGCGCACCATCGTCTTGCCGCCGCCGCCGATCCAGGGCATCGGCAATGCCGCCGGCTTCTCGATGCAGGTCGAGCTGCGCGACGGCAATAGCGATTTCGCCAAGCTGCAAGCGATCACCGGAGCGATGGTCAGTAACGGCCAGAGTCAGAGCGCGCTGCAGCGCGTGCAGTCCTCTTTCCGCTCCTCGGTGCCGCAATTCAACGTCGAGATCGACCGCGTCAAGACCCAGACGCTGCATGTGACCACCGATCAGGTGTTCTCGGCGCTATCGACCTATCTGGGGTCGTCCTACGTCAACCAGTTCAACAAGTTCGGCCGCGTGTTCCAGGTCTACACCCAGGCCGATCCGGCCTTCCGTGTCACCGAGCGCGACATCGCCAACATGCAGGTCCGCAACTCGAACGGCGACATGATCCCGATCGGCACCGTCGCCAAGATCACGGCGGCCACCGGTCCGTCGCTGATCAGCCTCTACAATCTCTATCCGTCCTCGACCGTGATCGGCCTGCCGGCGCAGGGCTATTCCTCCGGGCAGTCGCTGAAGCTGATGGAGGAGATCGCGGATAAGACGCTGCCGCCGGGCACCGGCTATGAATGGACCGCGATGTCCTACCAGGAGAAGGCGGTCTCTAACCAGATCTACTGGGTGTTCGGCCTCGCCATGCTGCTGGTCTATCTCGTGCTCGCCGGGCAGTATGAGAGCTGGTACGCGCCGATCTCCGTGATCCTCGCCGTGCCGCTGTCGCTGCTCGGGCCGATGCTGATCCTCAGCGGGCTCAAGATCGACAACAACCTCTATTGCCAAATCGGGCTGATCCTGCTGATCGCGCTCTCGGCCAAGAACGCGATCCTGATCGTCGAGGTCGGGCTCGAGCTGCACGGCCGCGACGGCAAGCCGATCCTGGACTCCGCGATCGAGGCCGCGCGCGCCCGCTTCCGTCCGATCCTGATGACGTCGTTCGCCTTCATCCTTGGGGTGGTGCCGCTAGTGCTGGCCACCGGTGCCGGCGCCAGCGCGCGCAAGTCCATCGGCATCACCGTGTTCTCGGGCATGCTGGCCTCGACCTGCCTCGCGGTGTTGTTCGTGCCGGCCTTCTTCGTGGTGGTGCAGCGCTTCGAGAACTGGCGGGCGTCGAAGAAGGTGGTGAAGGTGAAAGCGGCGGCGGAGGTGAAGCCTTAAGCGCCGTTGGGTGCACCGGCGAGGCTCCGGGCTCGCTGCGACCTCTCCCGCTTGCGGGAGAGGTCGACGCGCGGAGCGCGGCGGGTGAGCGCTCTCTCCTCTTGGGGAGTGTCCCGATGAGGAGACACCCTCTCCCCGACCCTCTCCCGCAAGCGGGAGAGGGAGCGCACCGTCGGCGCGGCTCCAGTCCACCCCACTAAGCCTTCTCCGCCGGCGGCCGCTGCGCCTCGCCGCTCGACACCAGCAGCACCGAGGCCTTCGACTGCCTCAGCACGGCGGCGGCGACGCCGCCGAAGGAGAGATGATTGGCCTCGATCCGGTCGACGCCCATGACCACGAGGTCGACGTCGGTGGTGTCGATCTCGCGCAGGATCGCCGCCTCCGGCGCCCGGTTCACGCGCAGCGTCGTGGTGATGTCGACCTCGTAGCGGGCGGCGAGATCGCTGGTGTCCTTGAGGATGCCGGTCTCCTGGCTCAATCCGCGGGAGGTGCCCCGCTGCGCGCCCTTGTCGCGCGTCGTCGCCACATAGATCACGCGGAGCGAGCCTGAGCCGGCCTGCGCCAGCGCCACCGCGACCTCGGCGCCGCGCTTGGAGATGCCGCTGCCGGAAACCGGAACGAGGATGTTGAGGGCGTCGGGTATCGGCTGCTTCAGGTGCTTGCCCTTGGCCGCCACGATCGCGAGCGGCCCCTCGAACTCGGCGGCGATGTCCTCGATCTTCCGATTGAAGCGATCCTTGGCGGCAGCGACCTTGTCGATGCCGACGACGAGGAGATCAAAGCCCTTGCGTGCTTCGTCGGCAATGGTTTCGGCCAGCTCTGCGCGCCTGGCCCGGGTAACGACATCGACGCTGCCGGCATTCCCGTCACCACTGGCGGAGACGGTTTCGGCGGCCTTCTTCACCACGGCTTCGTGGCTCTCGTCCTCGCCCTTGTCCTTTTCCTTGGCGCGCTCGCCGATGTGCAGAACGGTGATCGGCAGGCCGCGCATGCCGGCGATCAGGCCCGCGACGTGGGCGGCGAAGGTGGCGTTGACGCTGTCGTCGACAGCGAGCAAAGGACGTTCGAGATTGGCGATGAAGCCGCGTCTCTCGAATTCTTCCCGCTCCAGCCGCTCCCTCTCCTCTTGGTTCATCGGCAGCTTTGCCAGCGCCGCGCGCAGCATCGGCGGCATCGCCATCGTGGTCAAGATCGCCATGGTCACGATCATCGTGAACAGGTTCTGGCTGAGCACGCCGATGGAGAGGCCGATGGTCGCGATGATGACCTCGGTCGAGCCGCGCGCGTTCATGCCGCTGGCGAGCGCCAGCGATTCCCTCGCATTCAACCCGCCCACGGTGCCGCCGACGAACGCGCCGCCGAACTTGCCGACGCTGGCGATCACGACCAGCAGGCCGGTGAGCATCAGCAGATTGGGGTCGCGAAGCACCGAGAGATCGGCGCTGAGCCCGGCGAGGCCGAAGAACACCGGCATGAAGAAGCTCGAGATCAGGCCGCGCAGGCGCTCGTCGATCTGCCGGGTCAGGATCGGGGACTCCCCGACCAGGATGCCGGCGACGAAGGCACCCAACACGGTGTGCACCCCGATCAGATGCGTGATCATTGCCATGACGCTCATCAACAGCAGGATCACCGTGATGACCGCGGCTGCGCTGACGAGATTGTCGTTGGCCCAACGGATCAGTTGGAACACCAGGCGGCGGCCGATGGTGAAGCTGACGGCCAGGAAGGCGAGCGTCCCCAGCACGGCTTTCGCCACGGAGCCGAAGTCAAGCGTGCCGTGCGAGGCCAGGCTGAAGATGACGGCGATAATGATCCAGCCGATGGTGTCGTCGATGACGGCGGTCGCGACGATGATCTGCCCGACATTGCGGCGCATGAAATTCATCTCGCGCACGACCACGGCGACGATCTTCACAGACGAGATCGACAGCGCCGTGCCCATGAACAGCGAGGCCACGAGGCGCGCTTGCGGATCGGGCAGCAGCGCATCGGGGAGGAATTCGCCGAGCGCAAAGCCGCAGGCGAAGGGCACGAGGATGCCGGCAATCGAGATCGCGATCGCCGCCCTGCCGACCTTCCGGACCAGCTTGAGGTCGGTCTCCATGCCGGTCAGCAGCAGCAGCAGCAGAATGCCGAACTGGGCGATGCCGTCGATCATCGCCTTCTGTTCGGGCGTCTTGGGAAAGATCGCGTGCTGGGCCTCGGGCCAGATCCAGCCGAACAGCGACGGCCCCAGGATGATGCCGGCGAGCAGTTCGCCGATCACCGAGGGCTGGCCGATGCGCTGCATGAGCTCGCCGAGACCGCGGCCGACCGCGATCAGCAACACGATCTGCGCCACCAGGAGGAATTCGGACGGGCCGGCCGATTTGCCGCCCTCGGCACTCGCCGCAATGGTGGTGAGGACAAGCGCCGCGGGGACAAGGCCGACCGGTCGGAGCAGGCTCCACTGCATGCAGGTGTCATTCCCCCTTCATCTGTCCGGCGCAGCGCCGGGGCGAGAGGGGTAGAACCCGCAGGAGGCGGAGCGGGTTCCGCGCGCGCGGCGGAGTCAAAAAACGAAAAGTGCGAAAACAACCCCATGCACAGTAGAGATGGAGTTGAGAAACCTCACGAAATCTCGATTTTACCGAAACGGCTTGCTACGTCGGGCAAAACACTGGCAGAATGGCATCGTAGCTGGCATGGGCCGGGTGCCTCCTCATCTTCCGTCATTGCGAGGAGCTCTTGCGACGAAGCAATCCAGAGTCCCTCTGCGGCAAGATTCTGGATTGCTTCGCTTCGCTCGCAAAATGACGATGTGGAGAGAGTCCCCGCCTTAGGCCCGTTCGTGCCGCGGACGCAGCGCGTAGCCGGGATGAAGCGCAGCGAAATCCGGGTTCTAGCCGCGCGGTGAAACGCCTCGGATTGCGCTTCGCTCGATCCGGGCTACGGGACGGAGCCACGCGGCGCGAGTCGGCTACCTCACGCCGCCTGCGATGTCCGGATCTCGCGCGGCAGGATTAGCGCGGCGGCGATCGCCAGCAGGCAGAGGGCGGCGAAGGCGTGCAGCATGGTGACGAAGCCGCCCTGCTCGTAGAGCCAGGCGACCAAGCCGACCGAGGCGCCGGCCGCGGTGAAGCCGACGAAATAGCGCACCGCATAGGCGCGCGAGCGCCACTCCTCCGTCGTGTATTTGCCGACCATGGCATCGTTCACCGTGACCTGCCCGAACGCGCCCATGACGATGCCGATCGAGACCACGATCAGCGGCAGATTGGACATGCTGGCGGCCAGATACAGGAATGGCGCCAGCATGAAGGACAGCGGCAGCGCCACCGTCTTCAGCGAATAGCGGTCGAGCAGCCGCCCGATCGTATACTGCGTCATCGCGCCGAACACGTAGACGCCGGCCGCGATGACACCGAGCAGCGCCGGGCTCTTGGTCAGGTCCGAGAGCCGCTCGGCAAACAGCTTTGGCAGCGCCACCGTAACGGCGTTGAAGGTCGTCGAGATCGCGATCACCACGATCAGCAGCGCCAGGATCACGCGCCACATGTCCTGCTTGGCGACGCGCGCCTGCGCCGCCGCCTGCTTGGCACCCTTGCGGTCCTCATGCACGACCGTCAGCGCAAAGGCGATGCCGATCAGGATGGTGACGACGCCGGGAACGATGAAGGCGAAGCGCCAGCCGAGATATTGGCCGATCACGCCGGTGACCAGCGCTGAGGAGGCAACGCCGAGATTGCCCCAGACGCCGTTGAGCCCCATCTCGCGGCCGAGCTTATCGGCATAGGACACGATCATCGCGGTGCCGACAGGATGATAGATCGAGGCAAAAATGCCGATCGCGAGCAGTGCCGCGCCGAGCTGCGCCGGGCTCGTCGCGAAGCCGACCGCGATCATGGACGCGCCGATGCCGACGAAGAAGATCAGCATCATGTGGCGGCGGCTCCAGCGGTCGCCAAGCCAGCCGGTGAGCAGCGAGCCTGCACCGAAGGCGACGAAGCCCGGCGTCGCATAGGGCAGAAGTTCCGAATAGGCCATGCCGAGCGCCGGCCCCATGATGATCACGGCGGCGGCAAAGATCAGCATCGCATAATGGTCGATGAAATGGCCGGCATTGACGAAACTGATGACCCGGCTGGGGTTGTTCATACGAATCCTCTCCTGCACCGAAATCAGTTATATGTCGGGCGAATGATGGGATGCCGCCAATGAGTGTCGTCGAAACGCCAATCCTCCGGGAGGTCCGGGGCAACCGCCGCTCGACCGCGGGCGTGCACCTGGTCGCGCGCGACTATCCCAAAGGCTTGCGGCTCGATCCGCATCTGCACCGCGAGGCGCAGCTGGTCTATGCCGCCAAGGGCACCATGCAGGTGACGACGCCCGGCGGGCGCTGGCTGGTGCCGCCGGACCGCGCGGTCTGGGTCCCGGCCGGGCTCGAGCATGCCATCGACCTGCTCGCCGACATCGAGATGCGCACGCTGTATTTCGACCTGCCCTGGCTCAAGCGCGAGCAGCGTTACGAGGGACTGACCAAGGAGTTCGTGGTGCGGGTGTCGCCGCTGCTGCACCAGGCGATCCTGGCGCTGTTCGACGCCCGCAACACCGAGGCGCGAACCGAACTGCTGGTTCGCCTCGTGATGCTGGAATTGCACCAGGCCGAGGATTCCGCGACCTTCGTGCCGTTGCCGCGCGAAGTGCGATGCCGCCGCGCCGCGATGATCGTGCTCGACGATCCCACCGGCCTGCACGACATCGACACGCTGGCGCGCGAGGTCGGAACCTCCGCGCGCACGCTGTCGCGGCTGTTCTCGACGGAAACGCAGCTCAGCTTCAAGAGCTGGTGCCAGCGTGCCCGCATCGCCGCGGCGATCCAGCTTCTGTCGACCGATGCCACCGTATCGGTGAAGCAGCTCGCCACATCGCTCGGTTATGCCAGCGTGCCGGCGTTCTCGGCCGCGTTCCGGCAGGTGACGGGGCGCACACCGACGGAATTTGCGGGGAAGGGGTAAGGCGGCCGTACCCTCCGAACCCGTCATTGCGAGGAGCCCTTGCGACGAAGCAATCCAGACTTTCTCGGCGGAGGGACTCTGGATTGCTTCGCTGCGCTCGCAATGACGGTGTTTGAGGGAGCTTCGTTCTTCTCCAAATGTCACCGGATGCCCGCTCCCACCGGGCATGCCGCCATTCTCCCAACGCAGTGCCCGACGAAAGATGCCGCATTCCCCTGCTTGATTGTGATCGGCTTCGGCCTAAATCCGATGTAAGCTCCCGCATCGCACAAACCTGACACGAAAGCCCAGATGGCCAACGCCTTCTTCTCCGACCTGCTCGCCACCATCTCCGAGCGCGGCCGCACGCTGCTTCGCCGCAGCGACGGCTTGAACACCAGACGCGATGCCGCCGGGCTGATCGCGCTTTGCGACGCGCTGCTCTCGGGCCGCGGCGAAGCCTCGGGCACCGCGATGGCGCGCGAGGTGCTCGACCTCTACCGGGAATTGGATGCGGCCGGACGCCGTGCCTTCTTCGAGGCGCTGGTGCGCGATTTCGGCCCGGATCGGGAACGGCTGTCCAGGGCGATCGAGAAATGGCGTGCCCAGCCCACCGATGAGGACGCGAGCTCGCTGCATTTCGCTTCCGAGCCGCGGCGGCAGGAGCTGATCCGCCGCCTCAACCGCGCGCCGGGCGGCACCGGCGATCTCGTCAGCATGCGGGCCGACCTGCTCGGCATGATGAACGGGCACACCGATCTCGCCGCGCTCGACCGCGACGTCTCGCATCTTCTCTCTTCGTGGTTCAACAGGGGGTTTCTCGTGCTGCGCAGGATCGACTGGTCGACCCCGGCCAACATCCTCGAAAAGATCATCCGTTACGAAGCCGTGCATGAGATCTCCGATTGGGACGATCTGCGCCGCCGCATCGATCCGGTCGACCGCCGCTGCTACGCCTTCTTTCACCCCGCGATGGTCGACGAACCCCTGATCTTCGTCGAGGTGGCGCTGACCGAGACCATTCCGGGGGCAATCGCGCCATTGCTTGCGGTCGATCGCCAGCACCTGCCGATCGAGCGCGCGCGCACCGCGGTGTTCTATTCGATCTCCAACACCCAGCGCGGCCTGGGCGGCATTTCCTTCGGCAGCTTCCTGATCAAGCAGGTGGTGGAGGAGCTGCGCCGCGAGCTGCCGAAGCTCGACACTTTCGTGACGCTGTCGCCGGTGCCGGGCTTCATGCCATGGGTGAAGCAGGACAAGGAGCTGCCGCTATCGGACGAGGACCGTGAGATGTTGAAGCGTCTCGACGATCCCAAATGGTTCGAGAACCCTGAGACGACCACGCTGCTCCGCAGCGTTCTGGAACCGCTCGCGGCGCACTATTTCCTGAAGGCGCGCACGCCGAAGGGCAAGCTGATCGATTCCGTCGCCCGCTTCCATCTCGGCAATGGCGCCAGGCTCGAGCGCATCAACTGGTTAGGGGACCTCTCGCCCAAGGGCGTGCGCGAGTCCGCCGGCGTCATGGTCAACTATCTCTACCGCCTCGACGACATCGAGAAGAACCACGAAGCCTACGCCAACGACGGCGAGGTCGTGGCGTCGAGCGCGGTGAAGAAGCTGCTGAAGGGCGAAGGACGAAGGCTGCTGGATATGCGGTTGTCGTAGGGGGGCGCTTGCTCGCGCCACACCGTCATTGCGAGGAGCTCTTGCGACGAGGCAATCCAGACTGCCTCCGCAGAGAGACTCTGGATTGCTTCGTTTCGCTCGCAATGACGGAGTGCGTTGCAGCAACTCGCCTATCCCGACCTGCCATTCGCGGAGGACCAAGGCGTCCGCGTGGCTCTCGCTCTCTCCACCGTCATTGCGAGGAGCCCTTGCGACGAAGCAATCCAGACTTCCTCCGCAGAGAGACTCTGGATTGCTTCGCTTCGCTCGCAATGACGGAGTGCGTTGCAGCAACTCGCCTATCCCGACCTGCCGTTCGCGGAGGACCAAGGCGTCCGCGTGGCTTTCGCTCTCTCCACTGTCATTGCGAGGAGCCCTTGCGACGAAGCAATCCAGACCGCTGCCGCGGAACGATTCTGGATTGCTTCGCTGGCGCTCGCAATGACAGGGTGCGTGGCGACTGTCTCGCCCAGCCGCCCCCCTGCAGTCAGATCAGCGTCTCGTACAAATCCATCCAGTCTGGATTAGCGCTCTCGATCAGCGCGAGCTTCTTGGCCCGGCTACCGCCCTTGATCTGCTTCTCGCGTGCTATCGCGTCGGTCATGGTCGCGTGCAGCTCGTACCAGACGAGGAGCTTGCAACCGTACTTAGACGAGAACCCCTTCACCAGACCCTCGCGATGCTCGAACGCACGACGCGGCGGATTCGAGGTGACGCCCGTGTAGATCGTCCCGTTGCGCCGACTGGCGAACATGTAGACGCAGGGCTGCTTCATGACCACCCTCTTTTGCGAGAGAAGGCTATCACAACCAAGAGGCGATTGCGAGCACAGGCTGCGAG
This sequence comes from Bradyrhizobium sp. 153, assembly GCF_023073835.1. Classification (NCBI taxonomy): domain Bacteria; kingdom Pseudomonadati; phylum Pseudomonadota; class Alphaproteobacteria; order Hyphomicrobiales; family Nitrobacteraceae; genus Bradyrhizobium; species Bradyrhizobium sp. 153. The sequence continues at coordinate 307,036 of NZ_JADPKH010000074.1, forward strand.
TGGCGCGACAAAGCGCACGCTGTCACCACCTCGTCATTGCAAGGAGCGAACCGACGAAGCAATTCAGACTGCTTCCGCCGAAGGATTCTGGATTGCTTCGCTGCGCTCGCAACGACGGAGATTGTAGCGCGGCCGTCGCGCCTCAACCCAACACTACTCCGCCAGCGCCTTCATCTCCTTGTAGAGGTCCGACTTGCCTTCGAAGCCGATGCCGGGGAGGTCGGGCATGGTGATGTGGCCGTTCTCGACGCGGACGCCGGCCGGGAAACCGCCGTAAGGCTGGAACAGGTCGGGGTAGCTTTCGTTGCCGCCGAGGCCCAAGCCGGCCGCGATGTTGAGCGACATCTGGTGGCCGCCATGCGGGATGCAGCGGCTGGGGGACCAGCCGTAGGTCTTCAGCACCTCCAACGTGCGCTGGTATTCGCACAGGCCATAGGACAGCGCGCAGTCGAATTGCAGCCAATCGCGGTCGGGGCGCATGCCGCCGTAACGGATCAGGTTGCGGGCGTCCTGATGGCTGAACAGGTTTTCGCCGGTCGCCATCGGGCCCGGGTAGAACTCGGCGAGCGCGGCTTGCAGCGCGTAGTCGAGGGGATCGCCGACCTCCTCGTACCAGAACAAGGGATAATCGCGCAGCATTTTTGCGTAGGCGATGCCGGTCTCGAGGTTGAAGCGGCCGTTGGCGTCGACGGCGAGCTGCGCGTCCCTGCCGATCTCCTTCAGCACCGCCTCGATGCGGCTGCGGTCCTCCTCGATCGCCGCGCCGCCGATCTTCATCTTCACGACGTTGTAGCCGCGATCGAGATAGCCGCGCATCTCGCCACGGAGCATCGACAGATCCTTGCCGGGATAATAATAGCCGCCGGCGGCATAGACGAAGACGCGCGGATTGGCGGTCACGCCGTGACGCTCGGCAAGCAGGCGAAACAGCGGCTTGTCGGCGATCTTCGCCACCGCGTCCCACACCGCCATGTCGATGGTGCCGACCGCGACCGAGCGCTCGCCATGGCCGCCCGGCTTCTCGTTGGTCATCATCGCGGCCCAGACCTTATCGGGGTCGAGATTGTCGCCCGCGGCATCGAGCAGCGACTTCGGATCGGCTTCGAGAATGCGCGAGGCAAAGCGCTCGCGGATCAGGCCGCCCTGCCCGTAGCGGCCGTTGGAGTTGAAGCCGTAGCCGACGACGCGTTTTCCCTCGCGCACGACGTCGGTGACGACGGCAACCAAGCTCGTCGTCATCTTGGTAAAGTCGATATAGGCGTTGCGGATCGGCGAGGAGATCGGTTTTGTGATCTCGCGGACGTCGACGATGCGGACGGACATGGGGGTCTTCCTGGCTGGATCTCTCCGCTCGTCATGGTCGGGCTTGACCCGGCCATCCACGTCTTTGCCACGGAGCAAGTTCGAAAATGTGGATGCCCGGGTCAAGCCCGGGCATGACGACAGAGTGTGGGGCGAACGGCGTGCTTACTTCTTATCCCGGAAGTACGGCTCGACCGGCCCGTGCACCTTGATGGTCAGCGGGTTGCCATAGCGATCCTTGGCGTTGCCGGCGGCGACGCGGACCCAGCCTTCACTGATGCAGTATTCCTCGACATTGGTTTTCTCGATGCCCTTGAAGCGGATGCCGACATCGCGCGCCAGGATGTCCGCGTTGTAATAGGGGCTGTTCGGATCGACCGACAGGCGGTCTGGAAATTCGTCGCTCATGATTGTCTCGCTCACAACAGTGTTTCGATTTGATTCCGCAATCCTTCGGGCCGCGCGGTCGGCGCGTAGCGCGCGACCACCTTGCCGGCACGATCCACCAGGAATTTGGTGAAATTCCATTTGATGGAGGCGCCGAGAAGTCCGGATTGCTGCCGTTTCAGGTACTCATACAGAGGGTGCGCATTGGCGCCGTTGACGTCGATCTTCTCGAATAGCGGGAAGGTGACATCGTAGTGGGTCGAACAGAATTCCTGGATCTCGCTCGCCTGTCCCGGCTCCTGCGCGCCGAACTGGTTACAGGGAAAGCCGAGCACCGAAAAGCCGCGCGGCGACAGATCGCGATAGAGATCCTCCAGACCGCGATATTGCGGCGTGAAGCCGCATTTGCTCGCGGTGTTGACGATCAAGAGCACCTGCCCCTCGAAGCGGCGCATCGGCACCTCCTCGCCGGCAAGCGAGTTGGCCTTGAAGTCATAGATGGCAGTCATCGCTAGCCCACGGGATCGATCGGCGACGGCGGCACGCCGCCGGCCTCGATCGCCTCGCCCGCGAGCAGGCACAGATCCTCGCGATAGCGGCCGGAGACGATGTGTACGCCGACCGGCGCCTTGCCGACGAGACCGGTGGAGACCACGAGGCCTGGCAGGCCCATGAAGGGAATCGCGATCTGTGGCAGCTGCGCTTCCCAGACGCGCTTGAAGGATTCATCGCCCTTGCGGTCGAGATGATCGGGGAACGGCAGCTCGCCAGAGACCGGCGTCAGCAGCACCGCATATTGTTCGAAGAACAGCATCCATTCGCGGGTCAACGTGGCTCTTCGGGTCAGCGCCTTCGCGTAATTCGCCTGGTCCATTGGTGTTACCCTGCTGCGGTTGCCGCGCAGGCACGCCAGCGCGCCGGGATCGCCCTCGCGCTCGGCCATCTCAAGCTGCGCCTCATAGCCATCGCCGAGCCAGAGCTTGATCTGCCACTCGACCGCTTCGCGCATCGGCGGCGTGTCCTCGATGATGTCGACGGTCCAGCCCGCGCGCTCCAGTCGCTTGCCGGCATCGCTCACCGCGGCCTTCACCTCCGGCGCGGTAGCAAGGCCGCCCGGATTGAGGCAGAGCGCGGCGCGCTTCGGCCTGGCCGGGCCTTCCAGCGGCACCGGCACGAACCAGGGATCACGGACGTCGCGGGCCGACATCGCGGCGAGTGAAATTCGCAAGTCGTTGACGGTGCGCGCCAGGGGGCCGGACACGGCCATGATCTGCGGCCCGATCGGGCGCTCCGGCAGCGCCGGATTGAAAGCGGGAATGCGGCCGAGCGTCGGCCGCAGGCCGTGCACGCCGCAGGCATAGGCGGGATAGCGGATCGAGCCGGCAATGTCGGTGCCGTGGGCGATGTGGCCGATGCCGGCTGCAACCGCCGAGCCGGCGCCGCCGGAGGATCCGCCTGGAGTCAGCGAGGCATCGCGGGGGTTCTTGGTGTCGCCATGGATCAGATTGGTGGTGAACCAGCGATAGGAGAAGGCGGGGCAATTGGTGCGGCCGAGCAGGATGGCGCCCGATTTCCGGAAATTGGCGACCACCGGATTGTCCTCGCGCGCGATCACGTCGCGCTGGAGCTTTAAGCCGTTGGTGGTGGCAAAGCCCTCCTGGTCGACATTGGCCTTGATGGTGACGGGCACACCGGCGAGAACACCGGGGTCCTCGCCCCGCGCAATGGCGGCATCGACGGCGTCAGCCTGCTTGATCACGTCGTCCGGGCGGTGGTCGATCACCGCATTGAGCGCGGGATTGACGGCGTCCAGGCGGGCGAGACCAGCTTGAGCTGCCTCCCTGGCGGACACCTTTTTGGACTTGACGAGAGTGGCGAGGTCGGCGGCCGACAGGCGCCAGAGATCTTGCATGACATGCTCCGTATGACCGGGGTCTTTTAGCGCCGGGAAGGCGGCAAAGCCATGCGGATTTCGCAGGGATGAAGGCCGGGTGCTAGTGCGGATTGGATTGGCCGACCGGGCTGCTCGCGAGCGTCTAATGCCGCGTCGCGGACTGGTCGGGTATGTCCAGCAGCGCCTCGGTGAAGGGAAACTCCAGCACGATTTCCCCGTCGTCGTCGGTCACCTCGATGACGGCCTCGAGCAGGGCCGGCTGGGCGCCCTCCGACTTCACCACCTCCAGGATCATCTGGCGCGCGACCTCCCAGGCGCGATCGGGATTGCGCAGATCCTCGCCGTCGGGATCCACGATCAACTCGTCGCCGATACGGGTGTTGAAGAAATATCTGGGCATTACCGAGTTCCAGTTTGGGTCGCCGGTACCGGATTGAAAGCTGCACTGCACTCACAACCGCTTTATCAGGACAGGGTTCGCGACCGAATGCGCCATGCGCAAGGCAGGGTCATCAGAAGTGACGTTCCCCGACATTTTTCGCGATGCAACATGGGCTTCTCGGGAAAATTTCACTGGCGAACTTTTGCGCCCGCATTACTTTACCAGCGGGCGGATACGTCCGATTTCGCGAAAATGGAGAGCCAAAATGGCCTGGAAAGCCCCGAAAATCGTCGAAGTGCCCTGTGGCATGGAAATCAACATGTATGTGAGCGCCACCCGCAAGTAAGCGGTAGGCGATTGCGTTCAGCGCAGGTGGATCTTTCGGTCACAATAGGTTGCCGGAAGACACGATGTGTGTCGGCGTTCGGTGTCGACCCGAGATCCACCTCGCAGCGTTCCCTCCAGGAGACGGATCATGCTTCGCGTCGTCGTCCTGGGCGCCGCAGCCGGCGGCGGAGTGCCGCAATGGAATTGCGGCTGCGAGGGCTGCCGAGCAGCCCGTGCCAGCGGCCATGAGCTTCAGCGAACCCAGGCGTCGGTCGCCTTCAGCGGCGACGGCGAGCACTGGTTCCTGATCAACGCCTCCCCCGACCTCCGCCAGCAATTGAACGCCACGCCGCAGCTGCACCCGAGGGCGGGCGCGCTGCGCCATACGCCGATTGCGGGCGTGATCCTCACCAACGGCGAAGTGGACGCGGTCGCAGGCCTGCTGTCGATGCGCGAGGGCTCGCCTTTCACGGTCTATGCGCATGAGAAGGTGTTGGCGATCCTGAAAGCCAACAGCATCTTCAACGTGCTGAACGAGAAGAACGTGCGGCGCCAATCGATCGGAATCGGCGAGCCGTTCGAGCCGCGGCTGCCTGACGGCGCGCGCTCGGGGATCGAGGTGCTGCCGTTTGCGGTATCAGGCAAATCGGCCTGGTATCTGGAAGGCAAGGCGCATCCCGGCGGGGCGACCGGCGACGGCGACACGCTGGGCCTCAAGGTCACGGACAAGACAACCGGCAAGTGCTTCTATTTCATCGCCGCCTGCGCCGAGGTGACCGACGCGCTCAAGGGCGAGATCGACGGCGCAGCGCTGGTGTTCTTCGACGGCACGGTATGGCGCGACGACGAGATGATCAGGGCCGGGCTCGGCCACAAGACCGGCAAGAGCATGGGCCATGTCGCGATGTCCGGCGACGACGGCGCGATCGCGCGGCTTGCCGATCTCGCTATCGACAGGAAGATATTTCTGCATATCAATAACTCGAACCCGGCACTGCTGCCCGCTTCACCCGAGCGGAAAGCCACTGAACAAGCGGGCTGGCAAATACCCGCTGACGGAACGGAGATCGTGCTGTGAATGCCGCGTCACTGACAGGAATGACCGCGCTCTCGATCGGCAAGGACATCAAGCTCAACTCGGCCGAGGAGCTCGAGGCGACGTTGCGCCATATCGGGGCGACGCGCTATCACAGCCTGCATCCGTTCCATAAGCTCTTGCACGGCGGCAAGCTGAACAAGGGCCAGGTGCAGGCCTGGGCGCTCAACCGCTACTATTACCAGAGCACGATCCCGATCAAGGACGCGGTGGTGATCTCGCGCTTCCGCGACCGCGCCACACGGCTGGAATGGCGCCACCGCATCGAGGACCATGACGGCGATCTCGGTAGCGAGGGCGGCATCGAGCGCTGGCTGAAGCTGACCGAAGGCCTCGGGCTCGACACGACTTACGTGGAATCGACGGAAGGCATCTTGCCGGCGACGCGCTTTGCGGTCGAGGCCTATGTCCATTATTGCCGCGAGAAGAGCCCGCTGGAGGCGATCGCCTCCTCGCTCACCGAGCTGTTCGCGCCCAACCTGCACGAAGAGCGCATCTCCGGAATGCTGGAGCACTACGACTTCGTCAATCCCGATATCATGAGCTACTTCGAGCGGCGCCTGGCGCAGGCGCCGCGCGACGCCGGCTTTGCGCTCGACTACGTCAAGGCGCACGCCAAGACGCCGGAGCAGCGCGCGCAGGTCTGCAATGCGCTGATCTTCAAAACCAATGTGCTGTGGGTGCAGCTCGATGCACTCTATCATGCCTATGTCGAGGGCCACATTCCACCGGGCGCCTTCGTGCCCAAAGCGAGCTGAAGAGGAACTGTAATGGCCGGGCCGCGGAACATCAGCGTCAGCGAGGCAAGCCGCCCCGTGCTGCCGCGGCACGCCAAGCTCAAATATGACGAGACCCGAAAGGTCTGGGTGATCCTAGCACCGGAACGGGTGCTGGCGCCGGACGAGATCGCAGTCGAGGTCTTGCAGCTTTGCGACGGCCAGCGCAATGTCGGCGAGATCGCCGATCGGCTGGCGGCGAAATACGCCGCGCCGCGCGAGGCGATCCTCGCCGACGTCATCGTCATGCTCCAGGATCTCGCCGAGAAGGGCTTTCTCACTGAGGCCCGGGAGAAGACGCCATGAGCGATGTGCTCGGCATTCCTACCATCCCGCCAGACGCCAGCGACAGCCTCGCGGTGCTGGAGAAGCAGCGCTCGACGGCGGAGACGTTTGGCATTCCGCTCGCGGTGCTGCTCGAGATCACCCATCGCTGTCCGCTGCAATGCCCCTATTGTTCCAATCCGGTCGAGCTCGACCGCGCGGGCAAGGAGCTGACCACGGATGAGTGGAAGAAGGTGTTGAGCGAGCTCGCCGAGATCGGCGTGCTCCAGGTCCACTTCTCTGGCGGCGAGCCGACGGCGCGGAAGGACCTGGTCGAACTGGTCAAGCACGCGAGCGATGTCGGGCTCTACACCAACCTGATCACCTCGGCCGTGCTGTTGACGCGCGAGCGGCTGAGCGATCTCGCGGATGCCGGGCTCTGCCATGTACAGATCAGTTTTCAGGGCGTGGAGGAAGGCCTCGCGGATCGAGTCGCCGGCTACAGGAATGGCCACCGCAAGAAGCTGGAAGTGGCGAAGTGGACGCGTGAGCTCGATTTGCCGCTCACCGTGAACGCGGTCATGCACCGGCAGAACCTGCATCAGCTCCCCGACATCATTCAGATGGCGGTCGATCTCGATGCCGACCGGCTCGAGGTCGCCAACGTGCAATATTACGGCTGGGCGCTGAAGAATCGCGCCGCCTTGATGCCGACGGTGGCGCAGCTCGACGAGTGCACTGAAATCGTCGAGGAGGCGCGCGAGCGGCTCAAGGGCCGGCTTACGATCGACTACGTCGTTCCCGACTATTACGCGCTGCGGCCGAAGAAGTGCATGGGCGGCTGGGGCCGGCAGTTCTTCAACATCTCGCCCGCCGGCAAGGTGCTGCCGTGCCACGCCGCCGAGAGCATCACCGGGCTCGAGTTCGAATCCGTGCGTTCCAATCACTCGATCGCCTGGATCTGGCAGAACTCCGACGCCTTCAACCGCTATCGCGGCACCGGCTGGATGAAGGAGCCGTGCAAGAGTTGCGAATTCCGCGAGATCGATTTCGGCGGCTGCCGCTGCCAGGCCTTCGCGCTGACTGGCGACGCCGCCAACACCGACCCGGCCTGCGCGCTGTCGCCGCTGCACGAAACCATCTTCAAGCAGGCCGAGCGCGAGGCCGAGGGCGAGACCAACCGCTTCCTCTATCGCAACTTCGCCGGCGGCACTCTGGAATCCGAGAATGGGACCTGACGCCGACGCGGCCGCATCCGCCAGACGCGCCGATCCCTTTGCGCCGCTGACGTCCGACATGCTCGATGTCGGCGAGGGTCACGAGCTCTATGTCGAGAGCGTCGGTCGCGCGGACGGCATTCCCGCGGTCTATCTGCATGGCGGACCCGGCAGCGGCTGCCAGCCCGATCATCGCCGCCTGTTCGATCCCGACCGCTTCTGCGCGGTATTGCACGACCAGCGCGGCTGCGGCCGCAGCCGGCCGAAGGGATCGCGCGAGCACAACACGACGGCGCACCTCATCGCCGACATCGAGAAAATCCGAGAGAAGTTCGGCTTCGACCGCTGGATCGTGGTCGGCGGCTCCTGGGGCGCGACGCTGGCGCTGGCGTATGCAGAGGCGCATCCCGAGCGCGTCTCTGGCATCGCGCTGCGCGCGACGTTCCTCGGCACGCGGGCAGAGGTCGAAGCGGCGTTCACGTCGCGCCTGTCGCAGTTCCATCCTGCGCTCTACGAGGATTTTCTTGGCGTGCTGCCGCTCGAAGAGCGCGCGCGGCCGGTGGAGGCCTATTGGCGCCGCATCCTTGATGCTGATCCCGCCGTGCACGGTCCGGCCGCGCGGGCTTGGCACGACACCGAGCGCACCTTGTCCGAGCACAAGCCCGCAAAGACGCGGCTCGATCTCGCATCGCTGAACGTGTGGCGCACGCTGCCCGCGACCCCATTCATGGAGGCGCATTATTTCGTCAGCGACAGCTTCATGACCGAGAGCCAGCTGTTGCGCAATGCGGGGCGGCTCAAAGGCATCCTTGGCATCATCGTCCAGGGCCGCTACGATCTGTTGTGCCCGCCCGAGACGTCGCAGGCGCTCGCGAAAGTTTGGCCGGGTTCCGAGCTTCGCATCGTGGAAGAAGCCGGCCATTCGCTCTATGATGCCGGCGTGAGAGACGCGGTCATGAAGTCGATCGCAGACCTCGCCTCGAAGACCGCGCGATAACAGGATAAGAAAAATGCCGCTCGCCGGGAAAGGCATGCTGCTGACCTCGATGAACATCGAGGCGGCCGACGAGGCCGATTTCAACCGCTGGTACGATCGCGAGCATCTGGAAGAGCGCGTCGCGATCGACGGCTTCCTGGAGGCGCGGCGCTATGTCGCGCATGCCGCCAATCCCAAATATCTCTGCCTGTATTCGACCGCCACGCTCGACGTGCTCGACAGCCCGGCTTACCGCGCGCGGCTTGCGAGCCCGACCGACTGGTCGCGGCAGAGCATGGCGCGTTTCAAGGACATGCTCCGCGTCGTCGCGCGCATCACCATCAGCAACGGCACCGGACGCGGCGCCGCGCTCGGCGTGGTGCGGCTGCGGCCAAGGCCCGACAACGCAGCGCCATGGCGTGATGCACTGCAAGACAAGCTGGCGCCGGACACGTGCGACGGCATCGTCTCCATGCACCTCCTGGAGAGCGAGCCCGAATTGTCGGGTGCAACGGCGGAAATTCCAGCGGTACGCCATGAAGGCGCGCGCGACTGGTTCGTGCTGATCGACGGCACCCATGTCGGCGCGGTCTCGGCCGTGATCGCCGAGCGCTTCACCGGTCCCGCCGCGGCGCCCTTTCCGCTTCCGATCTCCGTCGGCACCTATTGCCTGATGTGGGACCTCGCGAAGAGTGACCTTACGCGCAGCTAGCGCGCACACGCATCGCAACATGTTGCACCGCACGCACCTCGCGCGCCGCGTTGATGCTGTGCGCGCGTGGCTCCTATGAAAGGCGGTGATCGCGTAAATTTGCCGTTGTACTTCGGAGCCGTTCTAATAAGCTAACCCAATGATGCCATTCAGAAACCAGATCGAGACGCAATAAGCGTCCGCCAAGCTCAAGAAAAGGCCGCGGGGTCTTTGAGCCTGCGCGGACAGGGTAGGAATGAAACCGACCGATATCGCGGCCCCCGACTACTTTCACAAAGTGGTCGATTGCCAATGGGCCTGTCCTGCGCACACCCCGGTTCCCGAATACATCCGACTGATCGCACAAGGCCGCTACAGCGACGCCTACATGATCAATTGGAAATCGAACGTGTTTCCCGGAATTCTGGGACGCACCTGCGACCGTCCATGCGAGCCGGCGTGCCGCCGCGGACGCGTCGAGGAAACTCCGGTCGCGATCTGCCGCCTCAAGCGCGTCGCCGCCGACTTCAAGGACGATATCAAGCAGCGCCTGCCGCGACCCGCGCCGAAGAACGGCAAGCGCGTTGCGCTGGTCGGCGGCGGTCCCGCCTCGCTGACCGTGGCGCGCGATCTTGCCCCGCTCGGCTATCACTGCACCGTGTTCGATGCCGATCCGGAAGCGGGCGGCATGATGCGCACGCAGATCCCGAAATTCCGCCTGCCCAATTCCGTGATCGACGAGGAGACCGGCTACATCCTGGCTCTCGGCATCGAGTTTAGAGGCGGCCATCGCATCGATAGCATGCAGGCGCTGCTTGGGGAGAATTATGACGCGATCTTCGTCGGCTCCGGCGCGCCGCGCGGCCGCGAGCTCGACATTCCCGGCCGGAAAGAGGCAGCCGCCAACATCCATATCGGCATCGAGTGGCTGGCCTCGGTGTCGTTCGGTCATACCGACAAGGTCGGCAAGCGCGTGATCGTGCTCGGCGGCGGCAACACCGCGATGGATTGCTGTCGCACAGCGCGCCGCCTCGGCGGCGAAGACGTCAAGGTCGTCGTGCGCTCCGGCTTCGAGGAAATGAAGGCCTCGCCCTGGGAAAAGGAGGACGCGCTCCACGAGGACATCCCAATCCTCAACTTCCTCGTTCCCGTCGCCTTCATCCACGACAATGGCAAGCTCACTGGCATCACCTTTCAGAAAGTGAAGGCCGAATACGACGCCAAAGGCCGCCGCAACCTCGTTCCATCAGGTGAGCCCGACCAGACCTTCGAATGCGACGACGTCCTGGTCGCGGTCGGCCAGGAGAACGCCTTTCCGTGGATCGAGCAGGATTGCGGCATCGAGTTCGACAAATGGCACATGCCCAAGGTCGATCCGAAGACCTTCGTCTCGACCAATCCAAAAGTCTTCTTCGGCGGCGATGCGGCGTTCGGCCCGAAGAACATCATCTGGGCGGTCGCGCACGGCCATGATGCCGCGCTGTCGATCCACAAGATGCTCTCGGGCGAGGCTATCGAAGATCGCCCGCTGCCGGAGGTGCACGTCTCCTCGCAGAAGATGGGCATCCACGAATGGAGCTATGACAACGACATCTCCATCGACAAGCGCTTCAAGGTGCCGCATCGCGACAAGGTCGTCGCGTTGAAGGACATCCGCGCCGAGGTCGAGCTCGGCTACGACGTCAAACTCGCGCTCGGCGAGGCGCATCGCTGCCTGAACTGTGACGTGCAGACCGTGTTCTCGACATCGCTCTGCATCGAGTGCGATGCCTGCGCCGACATCTGCCCGATGGATTGCATCACCTTCACTGACAACGGCGAGGAAAGCGACCTGCGCCAGCGCCTGAAGGCCCCCGCGCCGCATCCCGACCAGGACCTCTACGTCTCCTCGGATCTCAAGACCGGGCGCGTGATGGTGAAGGACGAGGATGTCTGCCTGCATTGCGGGCTGTGCGCGGAGCGTTGTCCCACCGGCGCCTGGGACATGCAGAAATATTTCATCGAGATGACCCACGCAGGTTCAGCATGCCCGACAAAAAGCCGATCAGCAGCGTAAACGACTTCGTCGTCCGCTTTGCCAACGTCAACGGCTCGGGCTCGGCCAGCGCCAACGAGATGTTCGCGCGCGCGATCCTGCGCCACGGCGTTCCGGTCTCCCCACGCAACATCTTCCCCTCCAACATCCAGGGCTTGCCGACCTGGTACGAGGTGCGGGTGACGGAAGACGGCCATCTCGGCGCCCGCGGCGGCGTCGACATGATGGTGGCGATGAACCCGCAGACCTGGGACAAGGACGTCGCGGGCATCGAGCCCGGCGGCTATCTGTTCTACGATTCCACCAAGCCGATGCCGTCGAGCAAATTCCGCGACGACATCACCGTGATCGGCGTGCCGCTCACCGCGATCACCAACTCGACCTACACCGATCCGCGCCAGCGCCAGCTGTTCAAGAACATCATCTATCTCGGCGCACTCAGCGCGCTGCTCGACATGGATCCGAAGCTGATCGAGCAGCTGATCGGCGAGCAGTACAAGGGCAAGGAGAAGCTCTTGTCCTCCAACGTCCACGCGCTGCATCTCGGCCGCGACTGGGCACTCCAGAACCTGAAATGCCCGATCGGGCTGCGCGTGAAGAAATCGGACAAGGTCGGCGACCGCATCTTCATAGAAGGCAACAGCGCCGCCGCGCTCGGCGCCGTCTATGGTGGCGCCACGGTGTGCGCCTGGTATCCGATCACGCCGTCGTCGTCGGTGGCGGAGGCCTTCACCGCCCATTGCAAGAAGTACCGGCATGATCCTGAGACCGGCAAGGCGAAATACGCGATCGTGCAGGGCGAAGACGAACTGGCTTCGATCGGTATCGTCATTGGCGCCTCCTGGAACGGCGCGCGCGCCTTCACCGCGACCTCCGGCCCCGGCATCTCCTTGATGACCGAGTTCATCGGCCTCTCATATTTCGCCGAGATTCCGGCCGTGATCATGAACATCCAGCGCGCCGGCCCTTCCACGGGCATGCCGACCCGGACCCAGCAATGCGACATCATCGCCTGTGCCTATGCTTCGCATGGCGACACCAAGCATGTGCTGCTATTCCCGGAAGATCCGGCGGAAGCGTTCGAGTTCGCGGCTGCCGCGTTCGACCTCGCCGAGCGGCTCCAGACCACGATCTTCCTGATGCTCGATCTCGACATCGGCATGAACCACCGCCTCTGCCGTCCGCTGAAGTGGGACGATTCAAGGCAATACGACCGCGGCAAGGTGATGACCGCGGAAATGCTGGAGGAAGGCCGCGATTTCGGCCGCTATCTCGACGTCGACGGCGACGGCATCCCCTACCGCACCTATCCCGGCACACATCCTACCAAGGGCTCCTACTTCACCCGCGGCACCTCGCGTGACCGTTACGCGCGCTATTCCGAGGAAGGCACGGTTTATGCCGACAACATGCAGCGCCTGGTCCGCAAGTTCGAGACCGCCCAAGACCTGGTCCCGCGGCCGCTGCAGGCCAATGCGGAACGGCCGACCAAATACGGCGTGATCTATTTCGGCTCGACCTCGCCGGCGATGGACGAAGCCATCGGGCTGTTGGAAGCGCGCGGGCATCAGCTCGACCGCCTGCGCATCCGCGCCTTCCCGTTCCACTCCAGCGTCGCCAGCTTCCTCGCCGAGCACGACTTCGTCTACGTGGTCGAGCAGAACCGCGACAGCCAGCTGCGCCAGCTCATCGTCAACGAGAACGGCATCGACCCGGTCCGGCTCGTGCCGATCGTGCATTACGACGGCACCCCGATCACCGCCCGCTTCATCGCAAAAGCCATTGGCGACCATCAGGATCACCTCAAGGTGACCCCGCTCCGCAAGGCCGTGTCATGACCTACATTGCTAAGCCGAAATTCCATCATCCCGGACTGAAGCAGAACGAGCTCGGCTACACCCGCCGCGATTACGAAGGCAAGATTTCGACACTGTGCGCCGGCTGCGGCCACGATTCGATCACCGCCTCGATCATCGAGGCCTGCTATGAGCTCTCGATCGAGCCGCACCGGGTCGCAAAAATCTCCGGCATCGGCTGCTCATCGAAGACGCCGGACTATTTCCTCGGCAACTCACACGGCTTCAACTCCGTGCACGGCCGCATGCCCAGCGTGCTGACCGGCGCCAACCTCGCCAACCGCGATTTGATCTATCTCGGCGTCTCCGGCGACGGCGATTCCGCCTCGATCGGCTTCGGCCAGTTCGCGCATTCGATCCGGCGCGGCGTCAACATGACCTATATCGTCGAGAACAACGGCGTCTATGGCCTGACCAAGGGCCAGTTCTCGGCGACGGCAGACCGTGGCTCGAAATCCAAGAAGGGCGTCACCAACACCGACAACGCCATCGACCTCGTCGCGATCGCGCTGCAACTCGGAGCCACCTTCGTCGCGCGCTCGTTCTCCGGCGACAAGAGCCAGCTCGTGCCGCTGATCGCGGCCGCAATCCGGCACAAGGGCGCGTCCTTCATCGACGTCATCAGCCCCTGCATCGCCTTCAACAATCACGCCGGCTCGACCAAGAGCTTCGACTATGTCCGGGAGCACAACGACGCGGTGAACCGGCTCGACGTGCTGGTCGGCCGCGATCCGATCGCGGTGGACTATGCGCCGGGCACGGTGCAGCTGGTCGAGCAGCATGACGGCAACAAGATCGCCCTGCGCAAGATCGATGCCGATTACGACCCGCACGACCGTCTCGGCGCGATGACATTCCTGCAGAAGCACGCCGCCAAGGGCCAGATCGTCACCGGCCTGCTCTATGTCGACCCCGACGCGGACGATCTGCACGAGCACCTCAACACCGTCGAGACGCCGCTCAACTCGCTGGAGGCGGATACGCTCTGCCCAGGCTCGGCAGTGCTGGACAAGATCAATGCCAGCCTGCGGTGATCATTTGCTCCGCGCCGAGACCGTCGGCCGGATGCGTATCGTGATCTTCTCCGACGCGACGGGGGGCTCGAACGGATAGTGCTTGGCGTCGCCGAGCACCAATTGGAGCGTGTGAGTCCCCGGTGGAAGGTCGAGCATGGTTTCGGTCTGCCCTGCACCGAAATGCAAGTGCGACTTATCCTGCGGGATCGGCTCCTTGGGATCGATGGGATCGTTGACGTCGACCAGCAGATGGTGATGACCGGCGTTCTGGTAGTCGTCGCCGGCATGCGTCACGCCCATGTTGCGCAAGCCGAACCGGACCCAGAATGCACCGCGAATCTTTTGTCCGTCGCGCGGCGTGATGAAGTACAGCTTTGCATCCTTCGGCGCGGTCTTGCCCTGCGCACAGGCTGCGCCCGGGAGCAATGCGATGGCCGCCGCCAGTGCGACACAAGAAATGATCTTCATCAAATTGACTCCTGCACTTACGGACTGAGTGCGACACGGAATCCATGCGTGGGGTAACGGACATTGGTGTCGTAACCATCGCGGTTTGACGGCCGCACATATCTTGAGTCGTTCTTCCAAGAGCCCGACCTCAGGACATGAGAGCTGCAATCTCCGCTGCTCCACGCCGAGCCGTCGCTCGGCGCGCCCTGATAGGTCCTGTGCCAGCAGTCCTCGACCCACTGATCGATGCCGCCGCCCATGTCATAGAGCCCGAATGGATTCGGCTTGAAGCTGCCGACCTTGGCCGGCTGCTCGGTCGCAAGATCACCGCAATCCTTGCACCCGGCCATGCCCGGCTGAAGCTTGTCGCCCCACCAATATTTCGTCTGCGTTCCGCCGCGCGCCGCATATTCCCATTCGGCTTCGCTCGGAAGCCGGTAGGGCTTCTTCGTCGCCTGCGCAAGCCACGTGACATATTGCTGCGCATCGGTCCAGCTCACATTGCTGACCGGGGCATCGTCCTTGCCGGTGGCCGTGAATCCGCACGCCTTGGCGGCGGCGCATTCGTTCCACTCCTGCACCGTCACCGGATATTTGCCGATCGAGAACGGCTTGACCGTGACCTGGTGGACAGGCCGTTCGGTCGGATCGTCATTGCTTCCCATCGCGAAGCTGCCGCCGCGAATGGCGATCATCCCGGGTTCGCGGGGCGGCGCCGCCGATGGGCTGGGTGCCGGTGACGGCGACGCAGCCAATGACGGAGATGGTTGCGGCGTCTGGGTCGCCGCCTCGCGCGGCAGCGGCTGGGGGATCGGTGATGCGGCCGGAGAAGCGGTTGGCGTGGCGGCGTGCTCGTCGATCCTGCCGGGCTGCGCCAAGAAATACCAGAGCACGCCTGTGGCGATCACCATGACGGTAATGCTCAGGAGGAAGATCAGGACATTCTCGCGCCGGCCTCGCGTCCTGCCGACAGCATCTGCGTCCGGCAGCACGCGATAGACGCGCACCGGATCGGTGATGTTCTTGACCTTGCGGTCCCCAAGCGACTCATAGCCGCACACCACCTTGTGCTTGATCTGCTCGTAGATCGCGCCCGAAATATAGACCTGACCGGGCTCGGCAATGCCCTCAATGCGTGTGGCAATGTTGACGCCATCGCCGTAGACATCGTCCGGCTCTACGATCACGTCGCCGAGATTGACGCCAATTCGGTATTCGAGCCGCGAATGCTTCGGAAGCGAGGCGTTGCGGCCGAGGAGATTTTGTTGAATGACAATGCTGCATCGAACGGCCTCAACAGGACTGTCGAAAATGGCGATGAAACCATCGCCCGTCGTCTTCACCAGACTTCCGTGGTGCTCGACGATGCTGGGCTGGATGATATCCCGCTCGATCCGCTTGACCCGGGCATGCGTTCCCTCCTCGTCAGCCTGCATCATGCGGCTGTAGGAGGCGATGTCGCCGACGATGATCGCCGCGAGACGACGAGGCATGGGGCCGTGCGGGGGCGGCCCATCCT
Source organism: Bradyrhizobium sp. 153 (assembly GCF_023073835.1). Taxonomy (NCBI): domain Bacteria; kingdom Pseudomonadati; phylum Pseudomonadota; class Alphaproteobacteria; order Hyphomicrobiales; family Nitrobacteraceae; genus Bradyrhizobium; species Bradyrhizobium sp. 153. Next base: position 323,224 of record NZ_JADPKH010000074.1, read on the forward strand.
GATTTCCGGATCTGAAGTTGCGAATTTCGCCCATTGCGGGGGGACTCCACAAACTTACAAGGCAGCCCCAGCTTACGACAGCCAAGGCCGTCGTTCTGTGAAGGCTACCACATTGACGAACCGAGACAATGTCGCAGCAATCGCCAGCATCGAGTTCCGAAGGATCGAAGCGCAACACCGCTTGAACCTTCTTGATCCCGCCGATGACTAAGGCCCGGCGCGAAAGCACAGGGCCGAGGCCGCGCCGCCGATGGTCGCACGAGCGACTTGCTCAGCTTGAACGCGGTGCGCCTCGCCTGCGTCTAACAGACAGCAGTTCTGTCCGGGTGCGGTCGAGTTGTCACGCGCTCGAGGGCATCATGAAGCTCTCGATCGTTGCTGCCCTGACTTTGGCTGCGCTGAGCAGCGTCGCCCGTGCCGACAAGGCCGACGAATATCCGTGAGGCCAGCAAGGCCGAAGCCGAAACCTTCAATGCGCGCATGTATGCCGGCGCGCCCGGCAACAAGGCCTATGCCTGCTTCGTGCGGCGCTACGATACCGAGCACCTGGCGCGGCACCCGAAGCAGAAGGTCGCCGCGATGAAGCTGCTGATCTCCGCAGAGATCGAGGAGGACCAGGAGCTCCACAACTCCTTCCGCCTCGGCTTCAGGTACCGTCACCGCCCCGGCGATTTCGATTCCAGCGGTTCGTGTAGCCACGCCGTGTTCACCAAGAGCGGCAACGAGGTGCGTCGACTGCGAGGGCGGCGGCATCGGTGTTGCGCTATCGAAGGACGACAAGTCGGCAATCGTGCGGCTCGAACGGGTGCGGGTCTAGCAGAACAACAAGCCGGACCACGAGGCCGAACAATCGCTGGTGGCCGGCGCGGACGACAGGATTTTCCGCCTCGACCGTACCGACACGAGCGAGTGCGCCTCTCTCGTGACCGACCGCAAGGAACTCGCCGCATTGCGTCACGACTGATATGTCTCCGGCGAATTCGGTCAGTCGAGCGAGATCGCCGTGAACCGCCGCAACCTCTTGTGGAGCGCCGTCTCGGCGCTGGGCGCGGCGCTTGAGCCCTCGCCTGCACAAGCCGCCACCGAAGCCAGCGCGGGCAGCAGGTTGAGGACCTCACCCGACGCTTCGCGTCGACCTCTCCTGCAAGCAAGCGGGAGAGGTTAGAGGGAGCCCCCGGTGCCGACTTCTCACTCATTCGCATCGCACTTGACGCATCCATAACTCTATGGTTATGAGTTCATCATAACTTATGAGTTATGGATCCTCCATGTCCGCCGCTCACGACCTCCTATTCAGGACGCTCGCCGATCCGACGCGGCGGGCGATCTTCGAGCGGCTGTGCCGCGAGGGCGAGCAGACGGTCGGAGCACTGACCGCGCGATCCGGCGTGTCACAGCCGGCGGTCTCGAAACATCTCGGCGTCTTGAAACAGGCCGGGCTGGTGCGCGACCGCCACGAGGGACGCCAGACCCATTACAGCGCGCAGCCCGGCGCGCTCAATCCGCTGATCGACTGGACCAGCCAGATGGCCGGCTTCTGGCAGAGGCGGCTCGACGCCCTCGACGATCTCCTGAAGAGGATGGACCAATGAACGAAGCCTCAAGCGAAACGCGCTCCGTGGTGATCGAGCGCGAATTTGCCGCCCCGGCGGAGCGAATCTGGCGCGCGCTGACGCAGCCGCATCTGATCGAGGAATGGCTGATGAAGAACGACTTCAAGCCCGTCGTCGGCCACCGCTTCAATCTTCGCGGCGAATGGGGCGGCGTGCTGGATTGCGAGGTGCTCACTATCGAGCCGGAAAAGACGCTCGCCTATACCTGGAATTTCTCGCATCAGGATGCGGCGTTCGACCTGAAAAGCGTCGTGACCTTCACGCTGACACCGACGGGCGCAGGCACTCATTTGCGTGTCGAGCAGGCGGGCTTCAGCCCGACGCAGAAGCAGGCTTATGGCGGCGCGCATGCCGGCTGGAAGCAGTTCTTTGCCAAGCTGGACGAGCTGCTGGCGCGGGCAGGCTAGCTCCGTCGGCGTCCATCCGATCCATTTCAAAAGGAGGTCCCAATGAGCACGCATATCTGGATTCGACAGATTCATCGCTGGCTGTCGATGGCTTTCACGCTCGCCGTCATCGCGAACATCGTCGCCATGGCCATGCAGGTCCAGGCGCTCTGGATCGGCTTCCTGGCGCTCGTCCCGCTCATTCCGTTGCTTGCGACCGGGCTATATTTGTTCGCGCTGCCCTATGTCAGCCGCAGCAACGCGTGAACGAGGCGAGATGATGAAAAACGTTGGCAGCGCGAAGAAGCACAGCACGACAGACTCGACTGAAGCTTCACCCTCCAAGCTGATCGATGGCAGGATCAAGGAGCTTGGCGACTGGCGCGGCGAGATGCTGGGGCGAATTCGCGAGCTGATCAAGGAGGCCGATCCTGATGTCGTCGAGGAGTGGAAGTGGCGCGGCGTTCCCGTGTGGGAGCACGACGGCATCATCTGCACCGGCGAGACCTACAAGGCTGTGGTCAAGATGACGTTCGCCAGGGGCGCGGCGCTGGAGGATCCGGCGGGCCTGTTCAATTCCAGCCTCGACGGAAACGTGCGGCGCGCGATCGATATTCGCGAGGGCGAGAAGCTCAACGAGAAAGCGTTGAAGGCACTGATCCGCGCGGCGGTAGAGCTGAATGCGAGCAAGGTGAAGAAGAGACCGGTGAAGCGGCCGGCTTAGAATACAACGGCCATGTTGGTCACTTGAGCAGCCGCGGGCTCGCTTCAACCTCTTCCGCTTGCGGGAGAGGTTGGCGCGTAGCGCCGGGTGAGGGCTCTCTCGTCTGGGGGAGTCCCACTGCGGAGACACCCTCTCCCCAATCCTCCCCCGCAAGCGGGGAGCAAGCGCACCTTCGCCGGCGTCTAGCTGAGTCTCAGCCAATCAGGCGTCGCGCGTACCAAACCGCCTCAGGCCGCCGCGGTGATCGGGCGCGGGCTCACGACATATTCGCGCAGGACCTTGTCGTTCGCGTCGACCTCGATCAGTGCGACGTCATACGTCCAGAGATCGGCCAGGTGCTGGAGCACGCGCTTGGCGTCGGTCTCGTTGAGCTGCGAGCCTTTGATGACGTGGTGATGCAGGATCAGCCGGCGGTCGCCGGAGAGATCGACGTCGACGACCTCGATATTGGCGTCGATGTAGCCGACATCGTGCTGCCGTGCCAGCTCGCGGCGGACGCGGCGGAAGCCGCGCTCATCGTGGATGGCGTCGACCCGGATCCCCGCGCGCTCCTCGGGATCGTCATGCAGGTGGAACATGCGGAAGTGCCGCATCAGCTTCGGGCTCAGGAACTGGCCGACGAAGCTCTCGTCGCGGTAATTGGCCCAGACGTCGCGCAGCACGCCCATCACGTCGTTCTTGCCGGCGATATCGGGGAACCATTCGCGGTCCTCATCTTCCGGCCTGGTGACGATGCGCTCGATGTCCTGCATCATGGCGAAGCCGAGCGCATAGGGATTGAAGCCGGAGAAGCGCGGATCGTCGAATTCTGGCTGGAACACCACGTTGGTGTGCGACCCCAGGAACTCGAGGAAGTTGCCGTCGGTGATGCGGCCCTGCTCGTGCAGCTTGGTCATGATGCGGTAGTGGACGTAGGTCGCCGTCCCCTCGTTCATGACCTTGGTCTGGCTCTGTGGATAGAAATACTGCGCGATGTGGCGGACGATGCGCAGCAATTCGCGCTGCCACGGGGCCAGCCGCGGTGCGCTCTTCTCCAGGAAGTACAGCAAATTCTCCTGCGGCAAGCCGAGCAGCTTGCGGCGGCGTTCGACGCTGAGTGCGGACCGGCTCTTGGCAACCCCCTTCGGGACCGTGCGCCAGAGATCGTTGAAGACCTCCTCCTCATGCTGACGGCGGCGCCCTGCCCGCTTCTCTTCAGCGCGCAAATCGAGCTTCTTCTTGCCGGGATAGCGGTCGATACCGTGCGACATCAGCGCGTGCGCAGCGTCGAGCGTGCGCTCGACCTCGATGCGGCCGTAGCGCTCCTCGCAGCTCGCGACATAATTCTTGGCGAAGTCGAGATAATCCAGGATGCCGTCGGCGTCGGTCCACTGCTTGAACAGATAATTGTTCTTGAAGAAGTGGTTGTGGCCGAAGGCCGCGTGCGCGATCACCAGCGTCTGCATCGTCGCCGTGTTCTCCTCCATCAGGTAGGAGATGCAGGGCGAGGAGTTGATCACGATCTCGTAGGCGAGTCCCATCAGGCCCTTGCGATAGGAGGCCTCATGGAACGCAAAATGCTTGCCGAACGACCAGTGCTTGTAGAACAGGGGCATGCCGACCGACGAGTACGCGTCCAGCATCTGCTCGGCGGTGATGACCTCGATCTGGTTCGGATAGACGTCGAGCCCGAGATCCTGCAACGCCACCTCCTCGCAGGCATCGGTGATACGCTGCAAGGTGTGGAAATCCCAATCCGCGCCTTCGAACAAGCGTTCCGTCATGGAGCGGCCTTCTCCTGGCTGGTTTCGCGGCGTTGGAACAGGTCGTGGAACACCGGAAAGATCTCGCTGCGCTCCGAGACCTTGCGCATCGAGAGCGGTGCGCCGCTGCTGCGCAGGCGCTCGTAAAGGGTCCAGAGCGAGGAGTCGGAGAGATCGAAGGCACTACCGCCGGACTCGCCGACCTCGAGATAGGCAAAAAACTGACAGACCGGCAGGATCTTATCGGTCAGCAGCAGGCCCGTGAGCTCGCCGTCGGAATAGGAATTGTCGCCGTCGGAGGCTTGCGCGGCATAGATGTTCCAGTCCGCCGGATTGAAGCGCTCGCGCACGATCTCGTGCATCGCCTGGAGCGCGCTGGAGACCAGCGTGCCGCCCGAGGCCGGGCCGTAGAAAAAGGTCTGCTCGTCGACCTCCTCGGCGCGGTCAGTGTGCCGGATGAAGACGATCTCGACATGCTTGTAGCGGCGCTTCAGAAATACGTAGAGCAGCATGTAGAAGCGCTTGGCGAGATCCTTCATGTGCTCGGACATCGAGCCCGAGACGTCCATCAGGCAGAACATCACCGCCTGCGCCACCGGCCGCGGCACCGTCTCGAAGCGGCGGTAACGGATGTCGAGCGGGTCGATGAAAGGGATGCGCTTGGATTTCGCCTTGAGTTTTGCGAGCTTGTCGAGCAACTCGACGCGAACCTCCTCGTCGGTGCAGGCGGCGATCTCGGCCTCCAGCTCCTCGATCTCGCTCTTGCGGGGACGCCGGAGCGCGATGCGGCGGGCGAGTGCGAGCTGAACCGTCCGGCTCACTGAGATGTTGGCCGGCGAGCCCGAGGTGGTGTAGCCGGCGCGCTGGATGCCCTCGCTCTCGGTCTGCGCGATCTTGCGCTTGGCAAGATCGGGCAGTTCGAGGTCGTCGAGGAAAAGGTCGACGAACTCGTCGCGGCTCAGCACGAACCGGAAGGCATCCTCGCTGTCGCCCTCGCCCGGACCGGAATCCTTGGCGCTGCCCTGGCCCGAGCGCTGGAGATAGTCGCCCTCGACGAACTTCTTGTTTCCGGGCAGCACCATGTCGCGCGTGCCGCCCTCCCGGCGGAAGCGCGGCTCGTGCATTCCGTCGAGCGGGATCGTGACCTCACCACCCTCCAGGACGTCCTTGATGTCGCGTTCCTGCGAGGTCTTCTTGACGGCGCCCTGCACCAGGGATTTGGCCCGACGCAAGAACCGCTGCCGGTTCTCAAGACTCTTGCCGCCTGGATTCAGGCGCCTGTCAATAATGTGAATGGCCACTTTCCCATCCGCCTCAACCGGCCTGCTTCACGCGCATGTACCATTCGACGAGCCGGCGAACCTGACGCTCGGTGTAGCCGCGCTCCACCATGCGTGCGACGAACTCGCCGTGCTTCTTCTCCGTCTCGCCGTCCTTCTTGGACCCGAAGGAGATGACCGGAAGCAGATCCTCGACCTGGGAGAATATCCGCTTTTCGATCACATCGCGAATCTTCTCGTAGGAGGTCCAGGTCGGGTTCTTGCCGCCGTTCTGGGCCCGCGAGCGTAACGAGAATTTGACGACCTCGTTGCGGAAGTCCTTCGGGTTGGCAATGCCCGCCGGCTTCTCGATTTTGGTCAGTTCCTGGTTCAAAAGCTCGCGATCGAGCAGCTGGCCGGTGTCGGGATCCTTGAAGTCCTGATCCTCGATCCAGGCGTCGGCGTAATCGACGTAGCGGTCGAACAGGTTCTGGCCGTAATCGGAGTAGGATTCGAGATAGGCCTTCTGGATCTCGTTGCCGATGAACTCGGCATAGCGCGGCGCGAGCTCCGCCTTGATGAACTCGAGATAACGTTTCTCGGTTTCCTCCGGAAGCTGCTCGCGGCGGATCGCCTGCTCCAGCGCGTACATCAGGTGCACGGCGTCGGCGGCGACCTCCTGCGGGTCGTGATTGAAGGTCGCAGCCAGGACCTTGAAGGCGAAGCGGGTGGAGACACCGTCCATGCCCTCGTCGACACCGGCGGCGTCGCGATATTCCTGGACGCTGCGCGCCTTCGGATCGGACTCTTTCAGGCTCTCACCGTCATACACCCGCATCTTGCCGAACAGCGTGGAGTTCTCGTGCTTGCGCAAGCGCGACATCACCGAGAACCGCGCCAGCGTCTCCAGTGTCGACGGCGCGCAAGGAGCCGATGCGAGCTCGGAACCCTGGATCAGCTTCTCGTAGATCTTCTGCTCTTCGGTGACCCTGAGGCAGTACGGCACCTTGATGACGCAGATCCGGTCGATGAAGGCCTCGTTGTTCTTGTTGGCCTTGAAGCTCGCCCACTCGGCTTCGTTGGAATGTGCGAGGATGATGCCGGTGAAGGGGATCGCGCCGATGTTCTCGGTGCCGATATAGTTGCCTTCCTGCGTCGCGGTCAGCAGCGGATGCAGCATCTTGATCGGCGCCTTGAACATCTCGACGAACTCGAGCACGCCCTGGTTGGCGCGATTGAGGCCGCCGGAATAGCTGTAGGCGTCCGGATCGTTCTGCGCATAGGTCTCGAGCTTGCGGATGTCGACCTTGCCGACCAGCGAGGAGATATCCTGGTTGTTCTCGTCACCGGGCTCGGTCTTGGCGATCGCGATCTGCCGAAGCCGCGACGGCTGGATCTTGGCGACGCGGAATTGCGAGATATCGCCGCCGAAGGCTTCCAGCCGCTTGTAGCACCACGGGCTCATCAGTCCGGTGAGGCGCCGGCGCGGAATTCCGTACTTCTCTTCCAGCATCGGCCCGAGCTGATCGGGATCGAACAGGCTGAGTGGGCTCTCGAACACGGGCGAAAGTTCATCGCCGGCCTTCAGCACGTAGATGGGGTGCACTTCCATCAGCGACTTCAACCGCTCGGCGAGCGAGGATTTGCCGCCGCCGACCGGGCCGAGCAAATAAAGGATCTGCTTGCGCTCCTCCAAACCTTGCGCGGCGTGGCGGAAGAAACCGACGATGCGCTCGATGGTTTCTTCCATTCCGTAGAAGCCGGCGAAGGCCGGATAGGTGCGGATCGTGCGGTTCAAAAAAATACGGCCAAGGCGTGGGTCCTTGGCCGTGTCAATCGTCTGGGGTTCGCCGATGGCAGCTAGCAGGCGTTCGGCCGCGTTCGCGTATTTCATGGGATCGCTTCGACACGATTCCAGATATTCCGCCATCGATAAGTCGTGCTGGCTTCTCGCCTCGAACGACCGAGCGAAAGCGTTGAATAGAGAATCGTTGTACATGATCCCTCTCCGCGTGAGTTCCGCTACAAGCTGAAACGAATGCAGTTACCGGACCGTTCCTCAGGCCGTTTCGAATCAGCGTGAGCACATCACGATCATTGGACACCCGGGTGCCGGCTCGACGCAACGCACAACGTAGGCACTCGTTGAGTTACGAACAGGCACATGCCTGTAATTTGAGCGAATCTACATCCATATTGGCTCATTTCCAGAAAATGTCACTTGCTCGCAACATCCGGGCATTACCGGGGAGAAAGCTCATCCGGCGCTGCAGCATAGCGGTCTGCCAGCGGCGATCTTATGACGCTTGTACGGCGAAGCCTTGAGCGCCGCGTTCATCTTCCTGCTGCAATGCGGTGCGTGGACCGGCGGCAGCAATCGGGACAAGCGTGCAGCGACGTATCCAAATCGGTCGAACGGCTCTCCGATCGAAGACGATGCGATTGCCACGCGCAGATTTCTGCGCGCCGCGATCAACAGCCGCAGTGCGTCACGGGTTACGTCACTTCAGGATCGCAGCAGCCTCGATGCTCGTGGCCGGCGCAACGGATTGCGGAGCTTGGCAACGACGAGCATGAGAACGTCAGGATGTGCTGCATGCTTCTCAGCACAGCCATTTCGCCGCCGCGCGACAGACGGATCGGAGGCCGCCGGTGGCACTCCATGTCGCTGCCGGCTGCTGCCGCCTGGATCGCCATGATCGCGGCCCAGTTACACCTGAGGGTATGACTCCCGTCCCCTTGATTGGTTCCCTCGCGGGGGCATGTAAGCTAGAGCATAGCGCGTCAGGACCGGCGCGGAAACCCCTCGCCCGCAGGCTTGGAGATAGATAAACATCATGAATCCCGTCAAAGAACTGGAAAAGCACGGACAAGCCGTCTGGCTCGACTTCCTGGCCCGCGGCTTCATCGCCAAGGGCGACCTGAAGCGACTGATCGATACCGACGGCGTCAAAGGGGTCACCTCCAATCCCTCGATCTTCGAGAAGGCAATCGGCAGCTCGGACGAATACGATGCGCCGATCGGCAAGGCGCTGAAGCGTGGCGACCGCGCCGTGGCCGACCTGTTCGAAGCCGTTGCGGTCGAGGACATCCAGAACGCCGCCGACGTGCTGCGCCCGGTCTACGACCGCCTCAAGGGAGGCGACGGCTATGTCAGCCTGGAGGTCTCGCCCTATCTGGCGATGGACACCGCCGGCACGGTCACCGAGGCGCGGCGGCTCTGGAAGGACGTCAACCGCAAGAATTTGATGGTGAAGGTACCGGCGACGCCGGAGGGCCTGCCGGCGATCGAACAGCTCATCGGCGACGGCATCAGCATCAACATCACGCTGCTGTTCTCCAGGGACGTCTACCTGAAGGTCGCCGAGGCCTATCTCGCCGGTCTGGAGACATACGTCGCCGGCGGCGGCGACCCGTCGCATGTTGCGAGCGTCGCGAGCTTCTTCGTCAGCCGGATCGACTCGGTGGTCGACAAGCAGCTCGACGAGAAGATCGCCCGCGCCAACGATCCCTCCGAAAAGGAACGGCTCGCCGCGCTCAAGGGCAAGGTCGCGATCGCCAATGCCAAGATCGCCTATCAGGATTTCAAGCGCCTGTTCTCGGGGCCACGCTGGGACAAGCTCGCCACCAAGGGCGCCAAGCCGCAGCGCATGCTGTGGGCGTCCACCGGCACCAAGAACAAGGATTACAGCGATGTCCTCTATGTCGAGGAACTGATCGGCCCCGACACCATCAACACGGTGCCGCCGGCGACGCTGGACGCGTTCCGCGATCACGGCAAGCCGCGCGACAGCCTGGAAGAGAATGTCGACGACGCCCGCCGCGTGCTCGAGGAGCTGGAGCGCTCCGGCATTTCGCTCGATGCGATCACCGAGGAGCTGGTCAAGGACGGGGTCAAGCAGTTTGCCGATGCCGCCGACAAGCTCTATGGCACCGTCGCGCACAAGCGGGCCGTGGTGCTCGGCCCGGCGCTCGACGGCCAGCTGCTCTCGCTCGGCGACGGGCTCGGCAAGAGCCTGGCCAAGAGCACCGAGGAATGGCGCGCATCTGCCAAGATCCGCAGGCTGTGGGCGCGCGACAAGTCGGTCTGGACCGGCACCGACGAGGACAAATGGCTGGGCTGGCTCGACAGCGCGGCAAGGGCCGACATCGCCGACTACGAGGACTATGCGGGCCGCGTGAAGGGGCAGAAATTCTCCGACGCCGTCGTGCTCGGCATGGGCGGTTCGAGCCTCGGGCCGGAGGTGCTGGCCGAAACCTTCGGGAAAAAGCCCGGCTTCCCAAAACTGCATGTGCTGGATTCCACCGACCCGGCCGAAGTGCGGGCAGTGGAGGCCAGGATTGACATCGCCAACACCGTCTTCATCGTCTCCAGCAAGTCCGGCGGCACCACCGAGCCGAACGCGATGAAGGACTATTTCCATGAGCGGGTTGCCAAGGCGGTTGGGCCGAAGGTGAAGACCGGCCACCGCTTCATCGCGGTGACCGATCCGGGCTCGTCGCTGGAGAAAGCCGCGAAGAAGCTGAAATACGCCCGCATCTTCCACGGCGAACCCACGATCGGCGGCCGCTATTCGGTGCTCTCGCCGTTCGGCCTGGTGCCGGCGGCAACCGCAGGCATAGACGTCAAGACCTTCATCAAGCATGCGCTGGCGATGGCCCGCTCCTGCGGACCGGACGTGCCGCCATCCGAGAACCCGGGCGTGCAGCTCGGCCTCGCCATGGGCCTCGCCGGCCTTGAAGGCCGCGACAAGGTGACGATCCTGGCATCGAAGAAGATCGCCGATTTCGGCGCCTGGGCCGAGCAGCTGATCGCGGAATCGACCGGCAAGGAGGGCAAGGGCCTGATCCCGATCGAGGGCGAGCCGCTGGGCGAACCCGCGATTTACGGCGACGACCGCTTCTTCATCGACATCCGCATCGAAGGCGAGGCGGACGCGGCCCATGATTCCAAGCTTGCCGCGATCGAAGCCGCCGGGCATCCCGTGGTGCGGATCGTCATGAAGTCGATCGACCATCTCGGCCAGGAGTTCTTCCGCTTCGAGATGGCGACGGCCGTGGCCGGCAGCATTCTCGGTATCAACCCGTTCGACCAGCCGGACGTGGAAGCGGCCAAGATCAAGACCCGCGAGCTCACTTCAGAGTTCGAGAAGACCGGCGCGCTGCCGGCCGAGCAGCCGGTGGTCAGCACCGATGAAGCTGACCTCTACACCGATGAAGCCAACGCCACGGCGCTGCGCGCCGCCGGCGCCAATGGCGACCTTACCTCATGGCTGAAGGCGCATCTGTCGCGCTCGGGCCACGGCGACTATGTCGCCCTGCTCGGCTACATCGCGCGCGACAAGACCACCATCGACGCACTTCAGGCCATGCGGCTCGAAGTGCGCGAGAAGCGGCATGTCGCGACCTGCGCCGAATTCGGACCGCGCTTTCTGCACTCCACCGGGCAGGCCTACAAGGGCGGGCCAGATAGCGGCGTGTTCCTCCAGATCACCGCCGACGACGCCAAGGATCTGCCGGTGCCGGGCCAGAAGGCGAGCTTTGGGGTGATCAAAGCGGCGCAGGCGCGCGGCGATTTCGACGTGCTCACCGAGCGGGGCCGGCGCGCGCTGCGCGTCCACCTGAAGGGCGGGCTCAAGAAAGGTCTCGCGGCGCTCAACACGGCGCTTAACGACGCATTGGACTAAAGGAAGCTCTCACATGCAACTCGGCATGATCGGCCTCGGCCGGATGGGCGGCAACATCGTTCGCCGCCTGATGCGTCACGGTCATTCGACCGTGGTCTACGACAAGGACGCCAAGGCCGTCGCCGGCCTTGCCGCAGATGGCGCGATCGGCTCCGCGACGCTCGAGGAATTCATCTCGAAACTCGAGCGGCCGCGCACCGCCTGGGTGATGCTGCCTGCGGGGCGTATCACCGAGACCACGATCGAGACGATCGCGGGCGTGATGCAGGCGGGCGACGTCATCATCGACGGCGGCAACACCTTCTGGCAGGACGACGTCCGCCGCGGCAAGGTGCTGAAGGAGCGCGGCATCCACTATGTCGACGTCGGCACGTCCGGGGGAGTGTGGGGGCTCGACCGCGGCTATTGCATGATGATCGGCGGCGAGAAGCAGGTGGTGGACCGGCTCGATCCGATCTTCGCCGCGCTCGCGCCCGGCGCCGGCGACATTGCGCGCACGCCGGGGCGCGAGGGCCGCGATCCCCGCATCGAGCAGGGCTACATCCATGCCGGCCCTGTCGGTGCCGGCCATTTCGTCAAGATGATCCATAACGGCATCGAATACGGTCTGATGCAGGCCTATGCCGAAGGTTTTGATATCCTCAAGAATGCCAATATCGAGGCGCTGCCGGCGGACCACCGTTACGATTTCGATCTCGCCGACATTGCCGAGGTGTGGCGGCGCGGCAGCGTGATCCCATCCTGGCTGCTCGACCTCACCTCGACGGCGCTCGCCGACAGCCCGGCATTGGCGGAATATTCCGGCTTCGTCGAGGATTCCGGCGAAGGACGCTGGACCGTGAATGCGGCGATCGACGAGGCGGTGCCTGCCGAAGTGTTGACCGCGGCCCTCTACACACGTTTCCGCTCCCGCAAGGAACACACCTTCGCCGAGAAAATTCTCTCCGCAATGCGCGCCGGGTTCGGCGGCCACAAGGAGCCGAAGCAGCCCGGCGTGCCGAAGTCCAAATAGTTCGAAGCTGCAGTGAAACGTACTCAAGCGAAGGCCAACAATTCGTGACAAAAGACCCGCAGCCAAAGCGCAAGCCGGAAAATTGCGCCTTCGTCATCTTTGGCGTGACCGGAGATTTGACCCATCGGCTGGTGATGCCATCGCTCTACAATCTCGCCGCCGAAGACCTTTTGCCGGAGAAATTCTGCGTCGTCGGCGTGGGCCGCAAGGCACAATCGGATGACGAGCTGCGCGACAGCCTGATGAAGGGCCTGCGCGAGTTTGCAACGCGCCCGGTTGACGACGTCGTCGCAAAACAGCTGCTGCAATGCGTGACCTTCGTCGAGGCGGATGCGAAGGATCCGCCGTCGTTCGACCGCTTGGGCGAGCATCTCGACACGCTGGAATGCTCAGAAGGCACCGGCGGCAACCGGCTGTTCTATCTCGCCACCCCGCCAGCGGCTTTCGCGCCGACCGCGCGCGAGCTCGGCCGCACCGGCCTGATGAAGCAGAACGGCACCTGGAGGCGCCTCGTGATCGAGAAGCCGTTCGGCACCGACCTCGCCTCGGCGCGCGCGCTGAACGCCGAACTTTTGAAGATCATGGATGAGCACCAGATCTACCGGATCGATCATTACCTCGGCAAGGAGACGGTGCAGAACATTCTGGTGCTGCGCTTTGCCAACGGCATGTTCGAGCCGATCTGGAATCGCAACCATATCGACCACGTTCAGATCACGGTAGAGGAGAAGCTCGGCGTCGGCCATCGCGGCGGCTTCTACGATGCCACCGGTGCGCTCCGCGACATGGTACCGAACCATCTGTTCCAGTTGATGTCGCTGGTGGCGATGGAGCCGCCGAGTCGTTTCGACGCCCATTCCGTCCGCTCGGAGAAGGCCGAGGTTCTCACCGCGATCCAGCGGCCGAGCCAGCAGGAAGCGTTGAGGAGCTCGGTGCGCGCGCAATATCTCGCCGGCCGCATCGGCGACGAGGAGATTCCGGACTATCGCAAGACGGCGGACGTCAAGCCCGGCAGCACCACCGAGACCTATGTCGCGCTCAAACTGATGATCGACAATTGGCGCTGGGCCGGCGTCCCCTTCTATTTGCGCACCGGCAAGGCGCTGAGCCACAAGCGCACGGAGGTCGCGATCAAGTTCAAGCAGGCGCCGCTGTCGATGTTCTCAGGCACGACGGTCGACCGCCTGTCGCAAAACTTTCTCACCATTGGCATTGCACCGACCGAGACCATCGAGCTCCAGTTCAACGCCAAGATCCCGGGACCGAGCGTCACCGTCGACGGCGTCGAGATGAAGTTCCGCTATGGCGATTATTTCCACGCCGATCCCTCGACCGGCTACGAGACACTGATCTACGATTGCATGATCGGCGATAACATCCTGTTCCAGCGCGCCGACGGCATCGAGGCCGGGTGGGATGCGGTGCAGCCGTTCCTGGACGCCTGGCAAAGCGCGGGCACCAACGGCATCGAGACCTACAAAGCCGGCAGCGACGGCCCGGCCTGCGCGGACGAGCTGCTCCGGCGCGACGGACGAAGCTGGCGGAAGTACTCGTGATGGAAGCAGCCGAGCAGCCGAAGCTGATCGTCGCGGCCGACGCCGAGGCGTTGGCGCTTACCGCGGCCGAACGGGTTATGGCGCGGATCGCCGCCAATCCCTCGCGCATCGCAATCTGCCTCACCGGCGGCTCCAGCCCGAGGAAGCTCTATCAATTGCTCGGCAGCGATGCCTGGCGCGAAAGAATTCCGTGGGAGCGCGTGCACTGGTTCATCGGCGACGAGCGTTTCGTGTCGGAAAGCGATCCCCTCAACAACATGGCGGCCGCCCGCGCGACCTTCCTCGATCGCAGTGCGCCCTCAGGCCATATCCATCCGATCCCAACCACGGCCGAAAATCCTGATCGCGCCGCCGAGGCCTATGCTCGCGAGCTGCAAGCCTTCTATGGCGCTGACCGGCTCGATGCGGCACGGCCGCTGTTCGACATGGTCCTGATGGGCGTAGGCCCGGACGGCCACACCGCTTCGCTGTTTCCCGGCTATTCCGAAGTTGAGGAGACCGAACGCTGGGTCGTCGGGGTGCCCAAGGCCAGTGTCGCGCCGTTCGTCCCGCGGGTCTCGCTCACCCTGCCCGTTCTGGCATCCTGCCGCGAAATGCTGTTCGGGATCGCCGGGCACGACAAGCGGCCGATCTTGACGCGCCTCCTCAATGGCGAGACTCTGCCGGCGTTGCGCGCGCGTTCGAATGGTGAGACCGTTTGGCTGGTGGACCAGGCCGCGCTTCCGGAGGGAATTCGTGGCGGGCGTTGAAGCACCTTGTGCATTGATCGTGATGGGCGTGTCTGGCTCGGGCAAGAGCACGATTGCGGCGGCGCTCGGCGAGCGCCTCGGCTGGCGCTTCAAGGACGGCGACAGCTTTCATCCCGCCAGCAATGTCGAGAAAATGAAGGCGGGCCATCCGCTCACCGACGAAGACCGCTGGCCTTGGCTCAATGCCATCGCCGACGAGATCGCGCGGGTCTGCGGACGCGGCGAGCACGTCATCATCGCCTGCTCGGCGCTCAAACACGCCTATCGTGACGTGCTGCTGCGCGGACGCGACGACGTCCGCTTCGTCTTCCTGAAAGGCACGAAGGAGCTGATTGCCGAGCGGCTCGCCCACCGCAAGGGTCATTTTATGCCGCCCGAGCTGTTGACCAGCCAGTTCAACACGCTGGAGCCGCCGGAGGCGGGCGAGCACGTCATCACCGTCTCGATCGACGAATCCGTCGAGGCGATCGTGGACGGCGTGGTGCGGCAATTGAGGTTGGGCGGGGCGAAGCGCTAAGGCCAAGATATCTGAATAAGAAAACCTGAATTAAGGTCCTGCCATGACGAAGATCTCACTGGTCGTCTCCGACGTCGACGGCACGCTGCTGACCAAGGACAAGACGCTGACGGAGCGCGCGAGGTCTGTCGTGCAGCGGCTGCACCAGGCAGGCATCGGCTTCACCATCACCTCCAGCCGCCCCGCGATCGGCATGCGCTTCCTGATCGAGCCGCTGGCGCTCTGGCTTCCGGTCGGGCCGTTCAACGGCTCCTCGATCGTCGATCCCGAGATGAGACCGGTCGAGCAGCACCTTATCCCGGCGGGCGCGGCCGAGAGATCGCTGCGGATCCTCCGCGAATACGGCGCCGACGTCTGGCTCTTCACCACCGACAAATGGCTGATCGACAATCCCGAGGGCAGCTACGTCGCGCATGAGCAGCGCACGATCCGCGCCGATCCGACCATCGTGACGGATTTTTCGCCGTACCTTGCGAGCGCCTGCAAGATCGTCGGCGCCAGTGCCGATGCCGCCGGCCTCGAGCGGTGCGAGAAGGCGATGCAGGAGGCGCTCGGCAACGAGGCCACAGCAGTACGTTCGCAAACCTACTATCTCGACATCACCCCGCCCGGCTTCAACAAGGGCACCTTCGTGCAGGCGATGGCCAATCGCCTCGGCATTTCCACCGACGCGGTCGCCACCATCGGCGATATGCAAAACGACCTCGCGATGTTCCGCGTCAGCGGCGTCTCGATTGCCATGGGTAATGCCGCTGACAACGTCAAGGACCACGCCACTCACGTCACCGCGACCAACGAGCAGGACGGTTTTGCGGAGGCGATAGAGATGATCTTGAAGCGGAATGGGGTGGGCTGAGTTTGCCGCCAGCTGGTTTCAACCTCTCCGCTTGCGGGAGAGGTCGCCGCGTAGCGGCGGGTGAGGGTTCTCTCCTCTTAACTGTTTTCGCCCAGCGGAGACACCCCCCGCAAGCGGGAGAGGGAGCGCACCTCCGTAGCGGAAGCAATTAACCTACTCTCGGCAGGCGCCCGCTGCGTCACTACTACTGCGAGCGCTGCACGGCCGGCTTCTCGCTCTCCTGCCTGGCCGCCGACAGATTATGCGCAGTGTTGATCAGCGCGATGTGGGTCAGCGCCTGCGGGAAGTTGCCGGTCTGGCGCCGTGCCACGGAATCATATTCCTCCGCCAGCAGCCCGACATCGTTCGCAATGCCCACCACGCGATCGAACAACACTTGTGCTTTGTCGAGATCGCCCGACAGCACATGAGCATCGGCCAGCCACAGCGTGCAAGCCAGGAACGCGCCTTCGAGCGGCGGCTGCCCCGCCGGCAGCTCGCGCGGGTCATGCCGCAGCACGAAGCCGTCGCGCATCAGCCATTTCTCGACAGCGGCGATGGTGCCGCGGATCCGTGGATCCAATGGCGACAGGAACCCGACGGCAGGCAACAGCAGCACGCTGGCATCGAGCAGCTTCGAGCCGTAGGACTCGACGAACGTGTTTTCGCCCGCATCGAAGCCGTGGTTGCAGACGTCACGATGAATGGCCTCGCGCAAGGCCTGCCAGTGCAACAGCGGCGCCTTGAAGCCGAAGGTCTCGGCACTCTTGATGCCGCGATCGAAGGCGACCCAGGTCATGACCTTGGAGAAGACGTAGTGCTTGGGCTGCCCGCGGCGCTCCCAGATGCCGTGATCGGGCCGGTCCCAGACCTCGGCGAGATGATTGAGCACCGCGCATTCCAGCGCCCAGGTCTCCTCGTCGAGCTTGAGCTTGGCCATGCGCGACTGGTGGAAAGCGTCAATCAACTCGCCATAGACGTCGAGCTGAAGCTGCGCATGCGCGGCATTGCCGATGCGCACCGGCTTGGCGCCCTCATAGCCGTCGAGCCAGCCCGCCTCCCATTCCAACAGCCGGCGCTGGCCCCAGATGCCGTACATGATCTGCATGTTCGACGGCGAGCCGGCGGCGGCGCGCAGGAGCCAATTGTGCCACGCCAAGGCCTCCTCGGTGTAGCCCGAGTTCATCAGCGCCAGCAGCGTGAAGGTGGCATCGCGCAGCCAGCAGAAGCGGTAGTCCCAGTTCCTGCTGCCCCCGAGCTTCTCCGGCAATGACGTGGTCGGTGCCGCGACGATGCCGCCGGTCGGGGCGAAGGTCAGCGCCTTCAGCGTGATCAGCGAGCGCATGATGAGATCGTGATAGTTGCCATCGCGGGTGCAGTGGCTGCACCAGTCCTGCCAGAACCTTTCGGTCTCCTCGAGCGCGATCTCTGGATCGATCGACTCGGCCGGCGGCAGATGCGAGGGGCCGTAGGTCAGCACGAACGGTACGGTCTCGCCGGCCGTCACCTTGAAGTCGGAAACCGTGGTCAGATTCTCCCCGCGGGTCTCAACAGGCGTGCGCAGCACAGTCATGTCCTGGCCGGCAATTGCCATCAGGGAATGGTCGATCCGTCGCACCCACGGAATGTCGGCCCCGAAGCCGAAGCGGATCACGAGCTCCATCCGCATCTTCACCGCACCCTTGATGCCGCGGACCAGCCGCACGATATCAGACGCCTTGCCGCGCGGCGGCATGAAGTCGATCAGCGCGACCGTGCCACTGTCCGTTTCGAAGCGGGTTTCGAGGATGAGTGAATCGCCAAGATAACGGCGCGACGTAGCCGTGACATCCTCGCTGGGTGCAATCAGCCAGCGGCCGTTCCTGTGGGTGCCGAGGATCGCGACAAAGCAGGCGTCGGAATCGAAGGCCGGCCAGCACAGCCAGTCGATCGAGCCGTTGCGCCCGACAAGCGCGGCCGTCTCGCAATCGCCAATCAGCGCATAGTCCTCGATCTTCTGAGACAAAGTCGTCGAGCCTAGATTTCAGCTTCCGCCATTCAATGAACGTTCCCGCGTCGCGGCCTTCAAAGCCGCGAGATCGATCTTGGACGCGATCTTGTCGAGCGTAACAGGGAGCCGCTGGCGCCAGTTCGGATGCTCGTCGATCGTGCCGGGAATGTTGGGCTGGTCGATCACGCCGAGCAGATCCTCCAGCGACACCGCGAGCAGCCGCGACGGCGTGCGCGACAGGAAGGCGAGCACCGAATAGAGGTCGTTCGCATTGATGCCGTTCTGGCGCAAAATCTCGTCGAGCCTGCCGAGCGCATCCCAGCGCGCCTGATCGTTCTCGCCGGGATCGATACCGAGCGAGCGCTTCATCCTGAGATCGCCGAACGAGCGCCAACCGGCATAGGTCGACAGGTCATGGGTGTTCAGCGTGACCAGTGCGTTGGGCCGGTAGTGGTCGACGTTGCGGAAATGGCCGGTATCGTCGCGCTCGAACATCATGACGAGGTAGGACCAGATGCCGAAATCCTGCATCATCTCGCGGAAGCCTTCCGGCACGGTGCCGAGGTCCTCGCCGATCACGATGCATTTATGGGCCGCGCTCTCGCACGCCACCGCCGCCAGCAGCGCCTCGAACGGCATCTGCACATAGGCGCCGTTGTCGGGCTTGAAGCCGCGCGGCACCAGATAAAGCCGCTTCAAGCCGAGCACGTGATCGAGCCTGATGGCCCCAGCATGGCGCATCGAAGCGGCGAGCATGTCGGCGAACGGCACGAAGGATTGAGCTTCCAGGCCGCCTGCGTTGAAGCCGGCAAGACCCCAGTCCTGGCCGACGGTATTGAGCACGTCGGGCGGCGCACCGACGGCGAGATGGCGGGAAATCGCCATCTGCTCGTTCCAGGCATCGAAGCCGTTGGATTGCACGCCGACGGCAACGTCGAGATAGAGTCCGACGCGCATGCCGAGCTGGCTCGCCAGCTCCTTGGCCGCGTGCAACTGGCTGTCAGCCGTCCATTGCACGAATTCGACGAACTCGACGTCGCGCTTGTCGGCCCCATTGCGCAGCTCGGCGCATTGCGCATCGTCAGGCTTTTGCCATTCCACCGGCCATTCCCACCATGGCGCGGTGAAGCGATGACGCAGCACCTCGAAGCAGGCAAAGCGGGACAACAGCGGCGCGCGGGCGGCGCGGAAAGCGTCGAACTCCTTGCGGCGCGCTTCGCTCGCGCTCGTCACGAAACTGTTGTAGGCAGCGCGCAGGCCCAGCCATTTCAACGCCGCCATGTCCGTATAGGGCACACGGTCGCCTTCGCGCAGCCGCGCTGCAGTCGCGGCGGCATCCGGCACGAGGTCGGCCGAGAATTCCGGGATCGCCTCGACGTCGATATAGAGCGGATTGAGAAACAGGCGGCTGTTCGGCGAATAGGGACTGCAATCGGCCGGGTGGTCGTCGAACAGCACATGCAGCGGATTGAGCCCGACACCGTCGGCTCCCAATTGCTTGGCGAGCCGGACGAGATCGGCCAGGTCGGTAAAATCGCCGATGCCCCAATTGCGGCTGGAGCGGACGCTATAGAGCTGCACGGCAAGCAGCCAGCCGCGGTCGAAATCGCCGCCGAACGCGCGCTCGGGCGCCACGATCATCGGCACCTCTTCCGTCACGCCTTCCGCGTCGGTCAGAGTCAAACGATGATAGCCGAGCGGCAGGCCGGCAGGCCAGGCGATCACGGGCTCGCGCGTCTCGCCTTGCGCGATCATTTTGCCGTTTGCCGTCAACTTCCATTGCAGGGGTGGCGCACCGATGGCCGCCAATTCCGTTCGCGGATGCCCTAAGGCGCGCACCACGACCGGCCCGCCGACAAAGCGGTAAACCCGCTTTTCCGGCAGGGCGTCGAGGATCGATTTGAGGGCCACGGGGTCGGTGACCCGCAGCTTTCCCAAGGCATCAACGAATTCAGATTGAACGCCCTTGATCCGGGCTTGAGCTAAAAGATCCATTCGGCACGCAGCTTGCAAGCCACCCACTCGCCGGGGGCATCGATTTTAACGAGGCAGCGGAAGACGTTAGTCGGGCTTAACTCACAAACTGCGCCTGCCGTTCCCAGGGGGAACTAATGACACACAAGCGGCTTTCTATATAGGTCTCAAGCGTAGGTTCCCGACAAGGGAAACGGGCCCCTGCTTTCTTGTCAATGGCATCACCGTGAACAAGACAATTCAAACTGTCGAAAGTGCCGCAGCCGGCAGCGCTTTCCTCATCGAAGACGTCTATCCCTCGATTGAGGGCGGCCGCTTTGCAGTGAAGCGGATCGCGGGCGACCGGGTCGATGTCTGGGCCGACATCTATCGTGACGGTGATGCCGTGATCGGCGCCGCGCTGCTATGGCGCCGTGAGCAGGACCGCGAATGGCAGCGTGAGCCGATGACCCATCACGGTAATGACCGCTGGTCGGGCGCCTTCGTCCCGACCGAGGCCGGGCAATACATCTACGCTATCGAAGCCTGGACCGACGAGTTCGCCACCTGGTCCCACGGCATCGCGCGCAAGCAACGCTCCGGTGCGGACGTCACCCTCGACGCCATCGAGGGCGCCGGCCTGTTGACCAAGGCGCATGGCGCGCAACAAGACGCAGCACTGGTTATCCTCAGGCAGTGCGAGGATTTTCTTCAGAGCGGCGACGTCGGCCCGCTGCTCGCAACCGAGCTCGGCGAAGCCATGGCCGAGAGCCAGTCGCGGCCCGACCTCACCCGCTCAGCTTCTTTTCCGCTGATCATCGACCGCGATAGGGCACGCTTTGGCGCCTGGTACCAGATGATGCCGCGCAGCCAGAGCCGGATCCCCGGCCGGCATGGCACGCTGAGAGACTGCATCGCCCGCGTGCCCGACATCGCCGCGATGGGGTTCGACGTGCTCTACTTCACGCCGATCCACCCGATCGGCCACACCCGCCGCAAGGGCCGCAACAATGCGCCGGTGGCGGGTGAAGGCGATCCCGGCTCGCCCTATGCGATCGGCACCACGGAAGGCGGACACGATGCGCTGCATCCCGAGCTCGGCACGATCGAGGATTTCCGCGCACTGGTTGCGACCTGCCTGGAGTACGGTCTCGAGCTCGCGCTCGACTTCGCCGTGCAATGCTCCCCGGACCATCCCTGGCTGACGCAGCATCCGGAATGGTTCAGGTGGCGGCCGGATCGCTCCGTGCGGACGGTGGATGGCGCCTATTCGGATATCGTCATCCCCGATTTCAACTCCGTCGACAGGGCTGGGCTGTGGAACGCGTTTCGCGATGCCATGCTGTTCTGGATCGATCATGGTGTGACCATTTTCGCCATCGACAATCACGACACCGCGCCATTTCCGTTCTGGGAGTGGCTGATCCGCGACATCCGCCGCCGACATCCCGAAGTGATCCTGTTCTCCAAGACCTTCGCCCGACCGAAGCTGATGAAGGGGCTCGCCAAGCTCGGCTTCGCGCAGTCCTTCACCTATTTCCCCTGGCGCACCTCGCGGTGGGAGCTGGAGCAATATCTCGGCGAACTGACCCGTTATCCCGAACGCGACTTCTATCGCCCGAACCTGTTCGTCAACACAGCCGACCTGCTGCCCTTTCACCTCCAGAGCGGCGAAGCCTGGACATTCAAGTCGCGCCTTGCGCTGGCCGCGACGCTGTCGGGCAGTTACGGCATCTACAGTGGCTTCGAGCTGCTTGAGCACACGGCGATCCCCGGCCGTGAAGAATATCTGGATTCCGAGAAATACCAGATCAAGCAGCGCGACTGGGACACGCCCGGCAACATCAAGCCCTACATCACCGCGCTCAATCGCGTCCGCAACGAGAATGCGGCGCTCCAGCAAACGGCCAATTTGCGCTTCCTCGGTATCGAGGACGGCGAAACCATTGCCTTCGTGAAGGAGGCCGCCGAGCCTGCCCACACCGTCGTCGTCGTAATCGCGCTGTCGCGCCATGCGCGCGAATTCTGGCTGCCGCTCGGTGACGTCACTGTTGACGCCAGCGGGCAGCGACATCATGTTGCGGCACTCGAAAACCTCCTCACCGGCGAACGGTCCTGCATCGAATGGGGCGGGGTCAGGTTGCGTATCGATCCCGATCGCGATCCGGCGCTCCTGTTCCGCGGCCTGGCGTAAGGGTTCACGCCATGAATGTTCTGTCTTCCGTCGACACCAGGAAAGCCGAGGCTGCCGAGATCGTGGATGAGCTCTGGTACAAGGACGCCATCATCTACCAGCTCCACGTCAAGGCCTTTGCCGACAGCAACAATGACGGTATCGGCGACTTCGCCGGGCTGACCGAGAAGCTGCCCTATCTCCAGGAGCTCGGCGTCACCGCGCTGTGGCTGCTGCCGTTCTACCCCTCGCCCGGCCGCGACGACGGCTATGACATCGCCGATTACGGCGCGGTCAACCCCGATTTCGGGACGATGAAGGATTTCAAGCGCTTCATCCAGGAGGCGCAGAAGCGGGGCCTGCGCGTCATCACCGAGCTCGTCGTCAACCACACCTCGGACCAGCACAAATGGTTCAAGCGCGCGCGCCGCAGCCATCCGGGCTCGAGCGCACGCAACTGGTACGTCTGGAGCGACACCGATCAGAAATACCAGGGCACGCGCATCATCTTCACCGACACGGAGAAGTCGAACTGGACGTGGGATCCCGAGGCTGGCGCCTTCTACTGGCACCGCTTCTTCTCGCACCAGCCGGACCTCAATTTCGACAATCCGCGCGTGGTGAGCGCCATCATCCAGGTGATGAAGCGCTGGTTGGATGCCGGTGTCGACGGCTTCCGATTGGACGCCATTCCCTATCTGTGCGAGCGCGAGGGCACCTCGAACGAGAACCTGCCCGAGACGCATGCGATCATCAAGCGCCTGCGCCAGGAGCTCGACGCCTACTCCAAGGGCAAGCTGCTGCTGGCCGAGGCCAATCAATGGCCGGAGGACGTGCAGGAATATTTCGGCCGTGGCGACGAGTGCCACATGGCCTACCACTTCCCGCTGATGCCGCGCATCTACATGGCGATCGCGCAGGAGGACCGTTTCCCGATCACAGACATCCTGCGCCAGACTCCGGACATCCCGGCGAGCTGCCAATGGGCGCTGTTCCTGCGCAATCATGACGAACTTACGCTGGAGATGGTCACCGACGTCGAGCGCGACTATCTCTGGACCACCTACGCCAACGACCCACGCGCGCGGATCAATGTCGGCATTCGCCGACGTCTTGCGCCGCTGATGGACAATGACCGCCGCAAGATCGAGCTGATGAACTCGCTGCTGCTGTCCTTCCCCGGCACGCCGATCATCTATTACGGCGACGAAATCGGGATGGGCGACAACATCTATCTCGGCGACCGCAACGGCGTCCGCACGCCGATGCAGTGGAGCCCGGACCGGAACGGCGGCTTCTCGCGCTGCGATCCGGCCCGCCTCTATGCGCCGCTGATCATGGACCCGGTCTACGGCTATGAGGCGGTGAATGTGGAGGCGCAGTCGCGCAGCCTGTCTTCACTGCTCAGCGCCACCAAGCGGCTGATCTCGGTGCGCAAGTCGACGCTCGCCTTCGGCCGCGGCACCATGACCTTCATCCGCCCCGCCAACCGCGCCGTGCTGGCCTATGTCCGGCAATATCGCGACGAGGTGATCCTCTGCGTCGCCAATTTGTCGCGCGCCGCGCAGGCAACCGAGCTCGATCTGTCGCCCTGGAAGGACCGCATCCCACAGGAAATGCTCGGCCGCACGCGCTTTCCTCCGATCGGTGAACTGCCCTACATGATCACGCTGGGGCCCTACGGCTTCTACTGGTTCCAGCTTCAGGAGCGCGACAAGTCCGAGCCGGTGACGCCGCGCGCGGTGCCGGAGTTCGAGACCTTGGTGGTGCCGGTGAACTCGAATTGGGTGTCGCTCGCCCGCGAGCGTGGCGTGTTCGAGCGCGATGTGCTGCCGGGGTTCCTCTCGCGGACGCGGTGGTATCCCGAGCACAATGCCAAGCACATCAAGACCGCGTTGACATCGGCGGTGCCGTTCTGCGACATCGGCGACAACCGGCCCTGGATCGCGTTCTTCGAGACCAACCAAGGAGACGTGGCGACACGCTACGTGCTGCCGTTGCAGATCGAGTGGGTGCGTTTCGACCGCGAGCGCTTCAATCCGAAGGCGCTCGCCGCCGTGCGACAGGGCGCGCGCGAAGGCACGCTGCTCGATGTCGCGACCGACCAGATCTTCATCGGCCTGTTCCTGCGCAATTTGTCGCAGAACCTAGTGGTGGAGGAGAACAATCTGCGGCTGGAGTTCAAGGCAACCAGCCGGTTTGCCGATTACATCATCAAGGAGCCCGAACGCATCCGCGCGATCGAACAGTCGAACAGCACGGCGCTGGTCGACAACCAATACGTCGCCAAGATCTATCGGCGGCTCGAAAGCGGCGTCAGTCCCGAGATCGAGATCGGCCATTACCTCACGGAGGTCGCACGCTTTGCCAATACGCCGCCGCTGCTGGGCAGCGTCGAGCTGGTCGAGGGCGAGCAGCGCAGCACGCTCGGCGTGCTGCATGCCTATGTCGAGAACCAGGGCGACGGCTGGACGATGACAACGGGCTATCTCGATCGCTATATCGACGAGCAGCGCGTATTGCCAGCGGGCGAAACGCTGCGCGAGACCCAGGAGCAGGCACCTTATCTGCACTTCGTGGCGCAGATCGGCCGGCGGCTCGGCGAACTGCACGTCGCTCTGGCCGCGGCAACGCCGGACGATCTCGCTCCGGAGCCGATCGGCTCCGCGTACGTCAAGCACCTCGTATCCGACCTCAAGGCGCGCGCCGAGCAGGTTTTCGAACGGCTGGCCGAGAGCCGCGACGGCCTGCGGGAGGCGGACCGGCCGCTGATCGATCAGCTCACGGAGGCGCGCGCGACCCTGCCCGACCGACTGAATGCGCTATTGCCTTCCGGGATCGGCGGGTTGAACATCCGTCATCATGGCGACTTCCGCCTCGGGCAAACTCTGATCGTGAAGGACGATATCTTCATCATCGACTTCGACGGCGATCCGCGTGTTCCATTGGCCGACAAGCGGCGCAAGGCGCCGGCCGCGCGCGACGTCGCGGGCCTGATCCACTCGATTGATGTTTCGGTTAACACGGCTCTCGGTCGCGCGCTCACAGGCGCCTCCGACGAGCAGGGCCGGCTCACGGCCGCGCTCGACGAATGGCGCGAGCGCGCCACCGCAACCTTCCTGTCCGCCTATCGCGAAGCCATGACCGATCGGCGGCTGTGGCCGGACAATCCGCAATCCGCGCAAGGCCTGTTAAGGTTCTTCCTGCTTGATCAAGCGTTCGACGAAGTAGAGTACGAGCTGTCCCACCGGCCTGAGGGGCTCCATGCGCCGCTGACCGGACTGCTTCGCATTCTGTCCAGTGCCGAGGGCGAAGCCCATGCCTAAACTGCCTGCCGAGGCCTACGCGATCATCGAGGGCCGCCACTCCGATCCGTTCCACTATCTCGGGCTGCACCCCGAGGGCGGTAGAAGCGTGGTGCGCGCCTTTCTGCCCGAAGCCTCCAATGTCGAGGTGGTCGGCGAGCATGGCGAAGTCGCCCCGCTCGACCGCGTGCACGATTCCGGCCTGTTCATCGGGGCGCTGCCTAACGCCTCGAAACGTTATCAGCTGCGCGCAAAATTCGGAGGCAACGTCGTCGAGTTCGAGGATGCCTACCGCTTTCCGCCGATCCTGACCGATTTCGACCTTTATCTGCTCGGCGAAGGCACTCACCAGCGCCTTTACGACAAGCTCGGCGCCCATCCGATGCGGCACGAAGGTGTCGATGGCATCGGCTTCGTGGTGCTGGCGCCGAATGCGCGGCGCGTCTCCGTGGTCGGCGATTTCAATTTCTGGGATGGCCGGCGCCATCCCATGCGCGTACGCGGTAGCGGCTATTGGGAACTATTCATCCCGCATGCGAAGGTTGGTGATCACTACAAGTTCGAAATCATCGGCCCGCACGGCCATCTGCTTCCGCTGAAGTCCGATCCGCTGGCGTTCGCGAGCGAGGTGCGGCCGAAGACCGCCTCCATCGTGTTCGACGAGGCGCATCTGCCGCGGCCACGGCCGGCGCCCGACGGCATCAACGCGCTGTCGGCGCCGATGTCGATCTACGAGGTCCATCTCGGCTCGTGGCGGCGCAAGAACGGCAATGAATGGCTCACCTATCGCGAGTTGGCCGAGCAGCTACCGGCCTACGCGCGCGACATGGGTTTCACCCATCTCGAATTCCTGCCTGTCAGCGAGCATCCCTTCGACGGCTCGTGGGGCTACCAACCGACCGGCCTTTATGCGCCGACCAGCCGCTTCGGCACGCCGGAGGATTTTGCCGCGCTGGTCGATGCCTGCCATCGCGAGGGCGTCGGCGTGCTGCTCGACTGGGTGCCCGGCCATTTCCCGGACGATCCGCATGGCCTCGGCAGCTTCGACGGCACCGCGCTCTACGAGCACGCCAACCCGCTCCAGGGTCGCCATCTGGATTGGGGCACGCTGATCTACAATTACGGCCGCACCGAAGTGACGAACTTCCTGGTGTCGAACGCTCTGTTCTGGCTGGAGCGCTACGCGATCGACGGGCTGCGCGTCGATGCGGTGGCATCCATGCTCTATCTCGATTACAGCCGGCCGCCCGGAGCGTGGATTCCGAACCAGTACGGCGGGCGGGAGAACATCGAGGCGATCAACTTCTTGCGCCGCTTCAACACGGAAGTCTTCGCCCGCTTCGCGCAGGCGACCACGGCGGCTGAGGAGTCCACCGCCTGGCCTCAGGTCTCGCGCCCGGTCGAATTCGGCGGGCTCGGCTTCGGCTACAAATGGAACATGGGCTGGATGCACGACACGCTGAGCTACATCAGCAAGGATCCGATCTACCGCAAGCACCATCACGGCGAGATCCTGTTCGGCCTTCATTATGCGTTCTCGGAAAACTTCATCCTGCCGCTGTCTCATGACGAGGTCGTGCACGGCAAACGCTCGATTCTCGGCCGCATGCCAGGCGACGAGTGGCAGCGCTTTGCGAACTTGCGCGCCTATTACAGCTTCATGTTCGGCCATCCCGGCAAGAAGCTGTTGTTCATGGGCGCGGAGATCGCGCAGAGCCGCGAATGGAACCACGACCAGTCGCTCGACTGGCACCTGCTCGAATACAAGTACCATTCCGGCATCCAGGCGCTGATCCGCGATCTCAACCGGCTCTATCGCGCGGTGCCGGCGCTGCATCAGATGGATTGCGACCAGGCCGGCTTCGAATGGTTGATCACCGACGATGCCAACCGCAACGTCTTCGCCTGGCTGCGCAAGGGTTTCGACGAGCAGGCGCGATGCCTGGTGATCGTCAACTTCTCGCCGAACGTCTATCAGAATTACCGCGTACGCGTGCCCTTTGGCGGCAAGTGGAAGGAAGTGCTCAACTCGGATTCCGCCCATTATGGCGGCAGCAATGTCGGCAACATCGGCGAAGTTCACGCCGAGGGCGGCGAGCTCCGCCTCACGATTCCGCCGCTTGCCGCAATCTTCCTCGTTCCGGAAAGCTGACACATGCGCCTGACTGCTGGATCGCCCGCACGCCTCGGCGCAAGCTGGGACGGACGCGGCACCAATTTCGCGCTGTTCTCCGCCAACGCGCAGAAGGTCGAGCTCTGCCTGTTCGACACACAGGGCCGCCGCGAGCTCGAACGCATCGAATTGCCTGAGAGGACCGAAGACGTCTGGCACTGCTATCTCAACGACGTCTCGCCCGGCCAGCTCTACGGTTACCGCGTGCACGGCCCCTACGAGCCCGAGCACGGCCACCGCTTCAACGCCAACAAGCTGCTGCTCGACCCCTATGCCAAGCGGCTTGCAGGACGGTTGGTCTGGAGCGATGCGCATTTCGCCTACCGCACCGGGTCACCACGCGAGGACCTGTCGTTCGACCGGCGCGACAATGCGCGCGGCATGCCAAAGGCCGTCGTCGTCGACGAGACCTTCAACTGGGGCCGGCGTGAGATCAGGCCCAACATCCCCTGGGAAGACACCATCATCTACGAGGCCCACGTCAAGGGCCTGACGCAGAAGCGCGATGACGTGCCGCCGAACCTGCGCGGCACCTATGGCGGTCTGTCATCGCCGGCGATGATCGAGCATCTGAAGAGGCTCGGCGTCACCACGATCGAGCTCCTGCCGGTGCACAGCTTCGTCGACGACCGCATCCTGGTGGAGAAGAAGCTTGCCAATTACTGGGGCTACAATACGCTGTCCTTCTTCGCGCCCGAGCCGCGCTACGCGCAGGACAACGCGCTCGATTCCTTCCGCACAACGGTCGCGCGGCTGCACGACGCCGGCATCGAGGTTATGCTGGACGTCGTCTACAACCACACCGCCGAGGGCAATCACCTCGGGCCGACACTGTGCTACCGCGGCATCGACAACGCCTCCTATTACTGGCTGAACCGCGAGAACCCGCGCTATTACGACGACTTCACCGGCTGCGGCTCGTCGGTGAACCTCACCCATCCGCGCGTGCTCCAGATGGTGATGGATTCGCTTCGCTACTGGGTCGAGGTCTGCCATGTCGACGGCTTCCGTTTCGACCTCGCCACCACGTTGGCGCGCGGCCCGAACGGTTTTGATCGCGGTAGCTCGTTCCTGACCGCGGTCCGGCAGGATCCCGTGCTGGCGACCGTCAAGCTCGTCGCCGAACCGTGGGATCTCGGGCTCGGCGGCTACCAGGTCGGCGCCTTCCCCTCGCAATGGTCGGAATGGAACGATCGCTACCGCAGCGCCATGCGCCGCTACTGGAGCGGCGAAGGCAGCCTGATTGGCGACATCTCCAGCCGTATGACGGCGTCATCCGACCTCTTCAACCATGACGGAAGACGGCCGCGCGCCAGCATCAACCACATCACCGTGCATGACGGCTTCACGCTCGCCGACCTCTTCAGCTACAACGAGAAGCACAACGAGGCTAACGGCGAGGACAATCGCGACGGCTCCAATGACAACCACAGCAACAATTGCGGCGTCGAGGGCCCGACTGACGACCTCCAGATCCTCGGTCTGCGCCGGCAGCTTCGCAAGAACGTGCTGGCCTGCCTGATGCTGGCGCAAGGCGTTCCGCTGATCCTCGCCGGCGACGAGGTCGGCAATTCGCAAACCGGCAACAACAATGCCTATTGCCAGGACAACGAGGTCGGCTGGATCAATTGGGACAATCTCGGCAAAGAGGACGACGACATGGTCGATTTCGTCGCCCATCTCGCCGACATCCGCCGCCGGTTCTCGCAACTGCGCAGCCATCGCTGGCTCGATGGCCGCCCGAAAGACGGCATCTCCTACGGTGCGCTGTGGCTGACGCCGGCCGGCGACGAGATGACGGAGAACGATTGGAAATTCCCGGAAGGGCGGTTTCTCTCCTATGTGATGGGACCGATGGAACCGGGCAGCGCCGCGATCTTTATCGTTCTGAACGCCGCTCCTGAAGAGATCGCATTCAAATTGCCCAAAATGACCGAATACAAGAGCTGGCAGCAGATCCTCAACACGACCGAGGCCAGGCTGAACTCGATCGACTTCCTGCCCGGAAGCGACAGCAAAGCGCCGCCGCGATCCGTGCTCGCCTTCGCGGGGGCGCTATGAGGCCATCCTTCGGGGCGAGGCCGACCAAGGACGGCGTGTCGTTCCGGCTGTGGGCGCCCGGCGCGCGCCGTGTCGACCTCCTGCTCGACAGAAGGCACGCGATGCAGCGCCGGCAGGATGGCTGGTACGTGGCCGATATTGCCGGGCTGCGCGCCGGTAGCGATTACAAATTCCGGATCGACGACGAGATCGAGGTGCCCGATCCGGCCTCGGCATTCCAGCCGGCGGATGTGTTTGGCCCGAGCGAGGTGATCGATCACGACGTCTTCGCCTGGCGCGCGCGCGATTGGCGCGGCTGCCCTTGGGAAGAGACGGTGCTGATCGAGACCCATGTCGGCACCTTCACGCCGGAGGGCACGTACCGCGCCATGATCGACAAGCTCGATCATCTCACAACGACCGGCATCACTGCACTGGAATTAATGCCGCTGGCCGATTTCGCCGGCCGCCGCGGCTGGGGCTATGACGGGGTGCTGTGGTATGCGCCCGACAGCACCTATGGCCGGCCCGAAGACCTGAAGACGCTGATCGACGAGGCACATCTGCGCGGGCTCATGGTGTTCCTCGACGTCGTCTACAATCATTTCGGTCCCGAGGGGAATTACCTGGGCCGCTATGCGCCGACCTTCTTTACCGAGGCACACACGCCCTGGGGCAGCGCGATCGATTATCGCGTGCCCCAGGTGCGCGCATTCGCGGTCGAGAACGCGCTGTCCTGGCTCAGCGACTACCGCTTCGATGGCCTGCGGCTGGATGCCGCCAACCACATCATGGCAGTGCCCGGCGAGCAGTCGATGCTGCAAGACCTCAGCGTCGCCGCCGGCGAGCTCGCCAAGGCCACGGGACGGCACATCCATCTCGTGTTGGAGAACGGCGACAACCGTGCGAGCCTGCTCGATGCCGCCCAGGAGCCGCCGAACGGCAAATATCGCGGTCAGTGGAACGACGACTATCACCACGTCTGGCACGTGATGCTGACCGGCGAGCTCGCCGGTTACTATGCCGACTACCAGACCCCGCGCATGGATCTTGCGCGCGCGCTCGCATCGGGCTTCGTCTACCAGGGCGAGATCTCGGAATTCTGGGGCAAGAAGCCGCGCGGCGAGCCGAGCGGCGAGCTGCCGCCGGCGACCTTCGTCAATTTTCTCCAGAACCACGACCAGATCGGCAACCGCCCACTCGGCGACCGGCTCGAGAGCCTGGCAGGATCAAAGCAGATCGAAGCCGCGCTCGCGGTGACGCTTCTCGCACCGATGATCCCGATGCTGTTCATGGGCGAGGAATGGGGCTCGACAGCGCCCTTCCCGTTCTTCTGCGATTTTCAGGGCGGCCTTGCCGATGCCGTCCGCAAGGGGCGCAAGCAGGAATATGCCTGGGCTTACGAGAAATATGGCGACGAGGTACCGGATCCGCTCGATCCGGCCACGCTGCAATCGGCCGTGCTCGACTGGACCGGCCGCACCTCCGAACAGAAGGCACGACTCGCGCTGGTGCGCGAGCTGCTCGCCGTCCGCCGCCAGGAGGTCATGCCCCGCCTGAAAGGAGCGAGTTTCGGCGATGCCGAGGCAGCGGATACGGGCTTGCTCACCGCGCATTGGCGAATGGGCGACGGCACGACTCTGCGCTTGGCCGCCAATCTCTCGGACAAGGATATCGCGTATTCCAACCTCAATTCGGGCACGCCGATCTGGGGCGGCGAGGCCGGCGAGCGGCTTCCGCCCTGGTCGGTGGTCTGGCGTCTCGGAGGCTAGCATGCCTCCGGCCATTCCGCTCGCGACTTACCGGCTCCAGCTCACCGCGGATTTCGGCTTCGACAAGGCCGCCGCGGTTGTGCCCTATCTGAAGGCGCTCGGGATCACGCATCTCTACGCCTCCCCGGTGATGAAGGCTCGCAAGGGCTCGACCCACGGCTATGACACGGTCGATCACAGCCAGCTCAGCCCCGAACTCGGCGGCGAGACCGGTTTCGCGCGGCTGAGCGAAACATTGATCCATCACGACCTCGGACTCATCATCGACTTCGTGCCCAATCACGTCGGCGTGCATTTTGCCGACAATCCCTGGTGGCTCGACGTGCTGGAGTGGGGCCAGGCTTCACCGCATGCGGTCTCATTCGACATCGACTGGGATCAACTGGCCTTCCGCGCCCGCGGCGGCGTGCTGCTGCCGATTCTCGGCGCGCCCTATGGCGATGCGCTCGAGCGCGGCGAGATCGAGCTGCGTTATGATCCGGACCAGGGCAGTCTTTCCGCCTGGTATTTCGAGCACCGCTTACCCGTCGCGCCGGAGCGCTATGGCGAAGTGCTGCGGATGATCGTCAAGGAGGCGGATGCGGGGGAAACGGAGCCCGGCAAGCGCCTGCTTGCGCTCGCGGCGCGCTACACCGGACTGCGCCGTCCCAACCGCAAGGAAGCTCCCGCGTTCAAGGCAGAACTCAAGGACATTGCGGGCGCTGCCGACATCATCGCGCGCGGACTTGCCGCCTATCGCGCTGCCAAGGACCGTCCCGCCCAGACGCTGGCGCTGCATCATCTGCTCGAGCGCCAGCACTACAAGCTCGGGCATTGGCGCCTCGCCTCCAGCGACATCAACTATCGCCGCTTCTTCGACGTCAACGGCCTCGCCGGCTTGCGCGTCGAGGATCCCGGCACGTTTGCCGCCACGCACCGGCTGGTCAAGCAGCTCATCGCCGACGGCAGACTGCAAGGCATCCGTCTCGATCACATCGACGGCCTGCGCGATCCCGCACAATATTGCCAGCGGCTGCGCCGGCTGGTCCGCGACGCCCAAGGCAACACAAAGCCATTCTATACAGTGGTCGAGAAGATCCTGTGCGAGCACGAGCGCCTGCCGCATTTCGCCGGGGTCCAGGGCACCACCGGCTATGAATGGATGAACGTCATCACCCAGGTGCTGGTCGACGCCAAGGGGCTGACGGCGTTGGACGAGACCTGGCGGCAGATCAGCAACCGGCCGCCCCGGCTTGCGCCTTACGTCAAGGACGCCAAGCGGCGGGTGCTGGAGACGCTGCTCACCAGCGAGTTCACCGTGCTGACGCGCCTTTTGGCGCGCATCGCCAACGGGCATTACTCGACGCGCGACTTCTCGGCCGACAGCTTGCGCCAGGCCCTCGAGCTCTATGTGCTGCATTTCCCGGTCTACCGCACTTACCTCACGACGAGCGCGCCGACCGCACACGATCGCAAGCTGATCGATGAGACCATCGAACGCGCCCGCGGAGAATGGTTCGCCGCGGATGATGGCATTTTCGACTTCCTCCGCGACGCTCTGACCATGGACCTGCTCAAACCTGGGCGTCCCCCACACAGCGCGCCGCGCGTACGCCGCTTCGCGCTGAAGGTGCAGCAATTCACCGGACCGATGATGGCGAAGTCGCTGGAGGACACCGCGTTCTACCAGTTCCACCGGCTGCTCGCGCTGAACGAGGTCGGCGGTGATCCCGCGAGCATCGGCCTCACTATTCCCGCTTTCCATCAGGCCATGCAGGCCCGTGCCAGGGAATGGCCGCACGGCATGACCGCCACGGCCACCCACGACACCAAGCGCGGCGAGGACGCCCGCGCGCGGATCGCGGCGCTCAGCGAGATTCCCGGCGAATGGACCAGCGCGGTGGCGCGCTGGAAGGTGTTGAACGCGCCACATCTCACCCACCGAGATAGTTTCCGCGCGCCGTCGGCGACATTCGAGTACATGCTCTACCAGACCCTGCTCGGAGCCTGGCCGCTCCAGGGGCCGGTCGGTCCTGATTTTGTCGAGCGCATCCAGGCCTATGCCCTCAAGGCCGCGCGTGAAGGCAAGGAGGAGACGAGCTGGCTCAATCCGCATGAAGCGTATGAAAACGGGGTCAAGAGCTTCATCGACAAGATCCTCGACCCCGCCCAGTCCGCAGAATTCCTGGAGGCTCTGCAGACCCTGGCCCGCCGCGTCGCACTGCTCGGCATGTTGAACTCGCTGAGCCAGCTCACGCTCAAGGCGACGCTGCCAGGCGTGCCAGACTTCTACCAAGGCACCGAATTCTGGGACCTCTCGCTGGTCGACCCCGACAACCGGCGGCCGGTGGACTTTGCCGCGCGCCGCAGGGCGCTGACGTCCTTGGAAGCTCCGGACTGGAGCGACCTGATCAAGGCCTGGCCGGACGGCCGGCTCAAGCTGGCCTGGACGCGTCACCTCCTTAAGCTCCGCAATCGGCTCCCCGACATCTTCGTCCAGGGTGACTATCAGCCACTCGAGGTTCACGGCGGGCATGCTGAGCACGTCATCGCGTTCGCCCGCCGCCATGGCCGGGCGGCCGCGATCGTCGCGGTCGGGCGTCACTTTGCGCCGTTCACGCAAGGAGGTCGGGAATGGCCGGCGCTGGAAGGCTTCGATGCAACCGTCGATATCACCGGCTACACCGCGGCAGGCTTTGCAGGCGATGAACTGCCGCTCGCGCGGGCCCTGCGCGATCTTCCCGGGACCGTCATCGAGGCGCGCACCGCCAGTGCAGCAAAGCCGATGCGGCAGCGCGTGCGCGCCTGAGGCTACTTTCCGTCCTTGGTCAGCAGCAACTGTCCGCGCTTCCTGATCGCGCCCTGGGCCATCTCGGCAAAGCGTTGCAACAGCCGGGGCAGCACCACCTCGACCCGGACGTGATCTTCGGCAACGTCGACCTTGCCGGTCGCGATCTGCCCGAGCGCGCGGATGCGAAAATTCATGCAGTCGCCGCTCCAACGCTCCTCTTCGACCTGCATCACGGGAATGCTTGCTGCGGCGCGGCCAAGCCCCGTCTTGAGCCGGCGTACCGCCTCGTCGCGGCCGAGACGATGCGGAATTGAGACGACGAGCGGTTCTGCCATGGCCGTGACCCTGCTGCTGATCCTCACCTCATCATGCCGCATGGAAAGGCAAAAGTTCCAAACTGCTGAAGCAGGAACCCGCATTGCGAAGCCGGAACTTTAAAACCTGCGGCAAGTTGCCCCCGGATAACGGGACAGGTCAGACGACCCTTTCAAGAAAGGGCTGGAGGAGACTCGCATGTCTATCGGCACGATCATTCTGATCATCTTGGTCATCGCCCTGCTCGGCGGCTTCAGCGGCATCGGCGGCGGGCCGTTCTACGGCACCGGTTATTACGGCGGCGGCGGCCTCGGTCTCGTCATCGTCATCCTGCTGATCCTGCTCCTGATGGGACGCATATAGCCGAGGCGGATCGCGTAGGGTGGGCAAGGCGAAAGCGTGCCCACCACCGTTCCGCGACGAGAAAGAAAATGGTGGGCACGCGCCGCTTTGCCCACCCTACGCGCGACGCGCGGTAGCACAAACCTACTTCACCTTTCCCGCCAGCTTCTTGATCGCCGCCTTGATCGATGCGGCGGCATCCTCATAGCCCTCCCACGCTTTCGATCGCGCCAGCAGGCCCGGCACCGTGCGCATCGTATATCGCTTCGGATCGAGGTCGCTCTTCACCTGCGCCCAAGTCACGGGCATCGACACCGTGGCACCGGTGCGCGCGCGCGGCGACAGTGGGGCAACCGCGGTCGACATGCGGTCGTTGCGCAAATAGTCCAGGAAGATCTTTCCCTTGCGCAGCTTCTTCGACATGTTGAGCAGATAGCGTTCGGGATCGTCATCGGCCATCCACTGGCAGACGCCTTGCGCAAACGCCTTGGCCTCCTTCCAGCTCACCTTGTCGCGCGCGCCGTGGAGCAGCGGCACCACCACGTGGAGGCCCTTGCCGCCTGTGGTCTTGCAGAAGCTGTCCATGCCGATATCGCTCAGCCGCTGCCGCATCTCCTTGGCCGCCTCGACGACGTCGGCGAATTCGACGTCGGGCGCCGGATCGAGATCGAATACCAGCCGGCCCGGCGTGTCATAGGCATAGGGCGCGCAATTCCAGGGATGCAGCTCGACGCCGCCGATCTGCGCCACCGCCGCGAGCCCTTCGATCCGATCGATCTGCAAATACGGCTTGCGGTCGCCGGAGACTCTTGCGAGCTCCAGGAGGTTCGACGTCCCCTGCATGGCATGGCGCTGGAAGAAGCACTCGCCCTTGATGCCGTCAGGGGCGCGGATCAGCGAGCACGGCCGGCCCTTGAGGTGCACGATCATCCATTCGCCGACGGCTTCGAGATAGCGCGCGAGGTCCAACTTGGTCACGGCATCGCCATGTCCGTCATCGGGCCACAGCTCCTTGTCCGGCTTGGAGATGACGACGCCCATGACCTCGGCGTTGCTGCCGCCCAGGGCCGACTGCGCACCTGGCCGCGCTTTTGCGCGCTTCGCTCCTTTGGCCGAGGGTTCGGCGAGCTCGGTATCGACCGGCGTCTCCGCCTCAACCTCCTTGGCCGGCTTGTCCTGCCGCAGTCCCTTGAACGCGGCCTGACGGATATTGCCGTCGGCGGTGAAGCCGGCGAACTCGATCTCGGCGACGAGCTCCGGCTTCAGCCAGTGCACCTCGCGGGTCTTCTTCGGCGCGTTCTTGCCGCCGAAGGGGCTTTGCTTGGCCTCCATGGCCTTCAGTGAAGGCATGAGGCGCTTGACCTTGTCGGCGCCAAAGCCTGTGCCGACCATGCCGACGAAGGCGAGATGATCGCCGCGCTGCACGCCCGCCATCAGCGAGCGGAACTTGCCGTTCGTGGTCTTGTAGCCGCCGATCACCACCTCATGGCCGGCGCGACATTTCGACTTGACCCAGCTCTCGGTGCGGCCGGAGCGATACGGCGCATCCAGCTTCTTCGACACCACACCCTCGAGCTCGAGCTTGCAGGCCGATTGCAGCACGGCATCGCCCCCGCTCTCGAAATGCTCGACATACCGGATCTGGCTCGTTTTCCGCTTGCGTGATTCCAGAAGCTCCTTCAGCCGCGCCTTGCGCTCGCCAAGCGGCAGCCGACGGTAATCCTCGCCCTCGGCGAAGAGGAGGTCGAAGGCAAAGAAGATGAGCTCGTCGGTCTTGCCGTCCGACAACGCAGCCTGAAGCGAGGAGAAGTTCGGCGCGCCGTTGTGGTCGAGCGCGACGATCTCGCCGTCGATCAGCACATCCGGCAGCGCCCCCGCTTCCTTGGCAATGGAGACGAATTTGCCGGTCCAGTCGAGACCCTTCCGCGTCTTGAGCGTCGCCTCGCCGTCCTCGACCCGGAGCTGGACGCGATAGCCGTCGAACTTGATCTCATGGCACCAGCCACCATCGGCCGGCGGCCGCTCGACCAGCGTGCAGAGCTGCGGCGCCACGAAGTCCGGCATCTCCGAGACCTTCTTGGCGCTCGCTGCTGTCGTGGCTGTCTTCTTCGCCGTCGGTCTAGCCTTCAACGCCGTGCGCGGCGCGGGAGTCACTGTGCGCCCTTTCGTCTCCTCGGCGCGGTTGGATTGCCAGACTGCGTCGGCCTTGCCCTTCGGCCCCTTGGCCAGCATGAAGGGCTTGGGCGCGCGGCCCTTTCCTTCAGCGATTTGCTCCATCGCGCGACCAGAAGCAACGGACTTGTCTTGCTCGAGGATGTCGTTGTCGTTGCCCTCGCGCGCATATTCGTCACGATGCTTGATGAGCAGCCAGTTTGTCCGCTTACCGCCGGTGCGGTCGTTGCGCATGCGCACCAGCACCCAGCTTCCCTGTAGCTTCTCGCCATGGAGGGTGAACTTGAGATCGCCCTTCTTGAAGCCGGCTTCCGGATCTTCCGATTCCCAATAGCCTCGATCCCACAGCATCA
Source organism: Bradyrhizobium sp. 153 (assembly GCF_023073835.1). Classification (NCBI taxonomy): domain Bacteria; kingdom Pseudomonadati; phylum Pseudomonadota; class Alphaproteobacteria; order Hyphomicrobiales; family Nitrobacteraceae; genus Bradyrhizobium; species Bradyrhizobium sp. 153. Next base: position 360,662 of record NZ_JADPKH010000074.1, read on the forward strand.
CGGTGCCGCCACCATACTGGCCTTCGGGGATCGTGCCTTCGAAATCACCATAGTCGAGCGGATGGTCCTCGACCTCGACCGCCAGCCGCTTGTCATGCGGATCGAGCGAGGGCCCCTTCGTCACGGCCCAGGATTTGAAGACACCGTCGAACTCGAGTCGGAGGTCGTAGTGCAGCCGGCTCGCATCGTGCTTCTGGATCACGAAGCGCCGCTGCTTCGACGGCGCCACGGCGGTCTTGCCCGATGGCTCGGGCGTTTTCTCGAAATCACGCTTCTGTCGGTAAGTGGAGAGTTTTTGCAGCACGACCGGTCCCGCTCTCTTTCGGCATTCAAGCCTATCACGGCCAAAGTCCCACCCGGAACCAAAACCCCATGGCCGGGTTGGGGTTCCAAAACGCCTTGAAAACGCTGGAGAATGGAATGGCCCCGCGTGCCTATTGGAAGGGAACGTTGAAGCTCTCGCTGGTCAGCTGCCTCGTCGTGCTCTACCCCGCTGCAACCGCCGCCGAGAAGACGCGGTTTCATCTCATCAACCGCGAGACCGGGAACCGGCTCAAGCAGCAGATGATCGATTCCGAGACCGGCGACGTCGTCGAGAGCGACCAGAAGGGCCGCGGCTACGAGCTGCGCAAGGGCAAGTATGTCGAGATCGAGCCGGAGGAGCTCGAAGCGGTGCAGATCGAGAGCAACCACACCATCGACATCGAGAGCTTCGTGCCGCGCGAGGAGATCGACAAGCGTTACCTTAACCACCCCTATTACATCGCGCCCGACGGCAAGGCCGCGGCCGACGCCTTTGCCGTGATCCGCGATGCGATGAAGGATCAGGACCGCGTGGCCCTCGCGAAAATCGTGCTCACCAATCGCGAGCACGTGATGGCGATCGAGCCTCTCGGCAAGGGCCTGCTCGGCACCACGCTGCGCTATCCGTACGAGCTGCGCGACGAGGACCAGTTCTTCGATGACATCAAGAGCCCGAAGATCACCAAGGACATGGTCGAGCTCGCCGGTCACATCCTGCACAGCAAGGCCGCGCATTTCGACCCTAGCGAATTCAAGGACGAGTACGAGAACGCGCTGAAGGCGCTGGTGAAGCGCAAGGCCAGCGGCAAGAAGATCGAGCTGCCGCAGCCCGAGGAGCGGCCGAGCAACGTCGTCAGCCTCATGGACGCGCTGAAGCAGAGCCTGAAGGGGCGCGGAGGCGGGAAGACATCGGCGAAGCCCCACGCGCGCCGGTCGACCGGGCGGCATCGCAGCGCGAAGAAGGCGCACCGGTCGACGGCAAGGCATCGCAAGGCAGGCTGACTGTCATTCCGGCGCGACGCAAGGCATCGCCCCCGGAATGACGGCTGGTCTAATCACCCGCCTTCAGCCTGTATCCGATTCCCGTCTCGGTCAGCACATAGTGCGGCCGTTCCGGGTCGGCTTCGATCTTCTGGCGGAGCTGGCGGACATAGACGCGCAGATATTGCGCGTCGGTCAGCTCGTCCCAGAGCTCCTTGAGCAGGAAGCGATGGGTGAGCACCTTGCCGGCGTGCTGCACCAGGACGCGAAGGAGATCGTATTCCTTCGGTGACAGCTTCACCTCGCGCTCGCCGACCTTGACGATGCGGCGGACGAGATCGACGGAGAGATCGCCGGTGCGAAACACAGGGCGCTCGCCTTTGACTTGAAGCTGGTGGCGCAGCGCGGCACGCAAGCGGGCCAGAAGCTCTTCCATGCCGAACGGCTTGGTCAGGTAATCGTCGGCGCCGAGATCGAGCGCCTGCACTTTGCCGGCCTCGTCGCCGCGGCTCGACAGCACCACGATCGGCACCTCCTCGTTGCGGGCGCGGATGGTGCGCAGCAGCTCGTGTCCCTGCACGTCGGGCAGGCCGAGATCGAGGATGATCAGCGCCGGCTCCTCGGCAAGCCTGTCCAGCGCGGTCTTGCCGTTCGACGCCTCCAGAATCTCATAGCCCTGCGTCGTCAGCCCCATCCGCAGCAGTTTACGGATCGGCGGCTCGTCATCGATGACCAGGACCTTGATCGGGGCAGCACTCACGCGGCGGTATCCAATGCGTGGGTCTGCACTGGGACGGGCAGACGGATGGTGAGGATCGCGCCGCTCCGGTCGCTGCGGTTGGCGGCCGAGATCGTGCCCCGCATCGCCTCGACGAAACCACGGGAGATAGCGAGGCCGAGGCCGGTACCGGGCCGGATATGATCACCCTTCTGCACGCGATAGAACTTGTCGAACACGCTCTCGAGCTCGTCGGGTGGGATGCCGCCGCCCTCATCGGCGATCTGGAGAACGATCTCATCCCGCTCGCGCTGACTGCGGATCGCGATCGTGGTGTCGGGCGCCGAGTATTTCGCGGCGTTGTCGAGCAGGTTGAACAGCACTTGCTCGAACAGCACGGCATCGAGCTCGAGCATCGGCACATCGGCCGCCAGCGCAAGCTCGACCTTGTGAGCAGCGAGGATCTTGGCCGCTCGCCGCAGCGCGCTACCGACGATCTCGCCGAGATCGTGCAGCGCCGTATTGGGCACGATGGCGCCGGATTCGAGCTTGGTCATGTCGAGCAGATTGGCAATGAAGCGGTTGAGCCGTTCGGACTCGTCGATCACGGTCGCGAGCAGGTCGCGCTTCTCGGTGTCAGAGAGCGCGCCGTCGAGGTCGCGCATGGTGGAGGCCGCCCCAAGGACCGAGGCGAGCGGCGTCTTCAAATCGTGCGAGATCGAGGTCAGGAGCGCCGAACGCAGCCGTTCGGATTCGACAGTGCGCTTGACGCGATCCATGTCCTCGACCAGCAGCACGCGTTCGATTGCGAGCGCGCCCTGGTCGACCAGCGCATCGAGCAGCCGGCGCTGGTCCGGGGTCAATAGCGGGCCGGTGCGGTCGTTGTCGATGCCGATGACGCCGATCGGACCACGGCCGGTGCGCATCGGCAGGAACAGCCGTTTCGCACCCGGCAGGGTGTCCGAGCCGCGGCCTGCGGTGCGGTCGTTGCTCCAGGCCCAATTGGCGGCGGCGAGGTCGGCCTGATCGAGCTCATCCTCCGGCGGATAGCCGGATTTCACCGTGAGCAGGCCCTCTTCCGGCAGCAGCAACACGACGCGGACCTTCAGCATCAGCGCGATCTGATAGGCGGTTGCCCACAACACATCGTCGAGCGTGCCGGTGCCGGCGAGCTTGCGGCTGAAGGCATGGAGCTGCTCGGTCATCCGGATCCGGCCGATCGCGGTGTCGGCCTGGATGCGCACACGTGCCGCGACATTGGAGACGATCATCGCCACCACCACGAACAGCACGAAGGCGGCAACGTTGGTCGGGTCGGTGATCGTGAAGGTATAGATCGGCGGCAGGAAGAAGAAATTGTAGCACAGCGAGGCCGCGACGGTCGCGAGCAGCGACGGCCACAGGCCGTAGCGGACCGCAACCGCGACCACCGCCGTCAGCAGCACGAGGTCGACGTTCTCGATGCCGAACCGGGGCTGGACCAGCTCCGCGGCGCCGAGCCCGATCAGCACGATCCCGAGCGCCTTCAGATAGGGCAGCGGGTTGAACGGCTCCGCGCGCGCAGCGGTCTGTACCGCGGTCTTGGGCACGGCCTCGCCGGGCAGCTCGTCACCGGCGATGACGTGGACGGTGATGTTGCCGGCGCGGCGCACCAGGTCATGCACGACTGAGCCGCGCGCTATCTCGAACCAGCGCGAGCGGGTCGACTTGCCGATCACGATCTGGGTGACGTTGTTGCCTTGTGCGAAGTTCACGACGTCGTCGGCGATGCGGCGGCCCACAGCGGGAATCGTCAGCGCCTCGCCGCCGAGCGATTCGGCAAGCCGCAGCGTATCGGCCAGCCGGTCGCGCTCCTCGTCGGAAAGCTGGAGCGAGCGGCGCGTCTCGATCGAGAGCGCGGTGAACGGGGCATGCAGCCGATCGGCCAGCCGCTTGGTATAGCGCACCAGCCCGGCCGCGCGCGGATCCTCGCTGACGCAGACGAGGATACGTTCGCCCGCAGCCCAGGGACCGGCGATGGCGTTCGCCTGCATGTGGGTGAGGAGCTGCTCGTCGACCCGCTCGGCCGTGCGCCGCAAGGCGAGCTCGCGCAACGCGGTCAGATTGCCCGGCGAGAAATAATGCTCCAGCGCCCGCTCGGCTTGCCTCGGCACATAGACCTTGCCCTCCTTCAGCCGCTGAATCAGGTCGTCGGGCGTGAGGTCGATCAGCTCGATCGCATCGGCGCGATCGAACACCGAATCCGGCACCGTCTCGCGCACCCGCACATGGGTAATCTGGGCGACGACGTCGTTCAGGCTCTCGATGTGCTGGATGTTGACGGCGGTATAGACGTCGATGCCGCGGGAGAGCAGTTCCTCGACATCGAGATAGCGCTTGGGGTGGCGGCTGCCGACCGCGTTGGTGTGGGCGAGTTCGTCGACCAGCGCAATTTGCGGCCGCCGCGCGATCACGGCATCGAGGTCCATCTCCTCGACGATCTGGCCGCGGTAGTCGATCCTCTTGCGGGGGACCATTTCGAGCCCGCGCACCAGCGCCTCGGTCTCAGCCCGGCCGTGGGTCTCGACGAAGCCGACCACGACGTCGATGCCGGCTTTGCGCTTGGCGTGGGCGCTTTGCAGCATCTCGTAGGTCTTGCCGACGCCCGGGGCGGCGCCCACGAAGATCTTCAGCTTGCCGCTCGCGCTTTCTGCCCGACGCGCGGTTTCCAGCAACGCATCGGGCGACGGACGTTGTTCGGGATCGCGGCGCGGTTGAACCATCAGGCCAATATAATCATCCCGGCGTGCTGAGCCTAGACTACTTCGCGGCGCGGTCGAGCGCGAGATTCAGCGCCAGCACGTTGACGCGGGGCTCGCCGATCAGGCCCAGCAAACGGCCTTCGGTATTGGCAGTCACGAGCTGCCTGACCTGGTCCTCCGGCACATTCCGTGCCTTCGCCACGCGCGGCACCTGGAATTGCGCCGCTTCCGGCGAGATGTCGGGATCAAGACCGCTAGCTGACGTCGTCACCAGATCGACCGGTATCGGCGCGGATGGATTTTCTACCTTCAGCTTGTCCACATCTTCCTTCAGCCGGTCGGCCAGCGCCTTGCTGGTGGGGCCGAGATTGGAGCCGCCCGAATTGGCAGCGTTGTAGGGCGCCGGCACAGTTTTGGTCGAATCATTGGGATCGGGCGCCAGCGTCGCCGAGGGACGACCGCGGAAATATTTGTCGTCCTTGAACTCCTGCCCGATCAGAGCGGATCCGACCACCCTGCCGTCCCTTTCGATTAGGCTGCCCTGCGCCTGCACCGGAAACAACGTGCCGGCGATGGCAGTCATTGCGAGCGGATAGGCAAGGCCCGTAATGGCGGTGAGCACCAGCAAGAGCACGATGCCGGGGCGAATTTCTCTGAGCATGATGGGTCTCCAGTTATTTCATCATTACAAGCGAAGCGAAGCAATCCAGAGTTTCTCCGCGGCGGCAGCCAGGATTGCATCGTCGCTTCGCTCCTCGCAATGAGGGGACTAAGCCAAATGCAAGGCGGTGACGACGAGGTCGATCGCCTTGATGCCGATGAAGGGAATAACGATGCCGCCGAGGCCGTAGATCAAGAGGTTGCGGCGGAGCAGCGCGCCGGCACCGACAGCGCGGTAGGCGACGCCCTTCAGCGCCAGTGGAATCAACGCCACGATGATGAGGGCATTGAAGATGATCGCCGACAGGATGGCGCTCTGCGGGCTCGACAGGCTCATGACGTTGAGCACGTTGAGTTGGGGGTAAAACGCCAGGAACATCGCCGGGATGATCGCAAAATACTTGGCGACATCGTTGGCGATGGAGAACGTGGTCAGCGCACCGCGCGTCATCAAGAGCTGCTTGCCGATCTCGACCACCTCGATCAGCTTGGTCGGGTTGGAGTCGAGATCGACCATGTTGCCGGCCTCACGGGCGGCCTGGGTGCCGGTGTTCATGGCGACACCGACATCGGCCTGCGCGAGCGCCGGCGCATCGTTGGTACCGTCGCCGCACATGGCGACCAGCTTGCCCTTGGCCTGCTCATCGCGAATCAGCCGGAGCTTGTCCTCGGGGGTGGCCTGCGCCAGGAAGTCGTCGACGCCCGCTTCCGCCGCGATCGCGGCCGCCGTCATCGGGTTGTCGCCTGTAATCATGATGGTGCGGATACCCATGCGGCGCAGCTCGGCGAAGCGTTCGCGGATGCCGCCCTTGACGATGTCCTTGAGCTGGATGACGCCGAGCAGCTTGCCGTCCCTGGCGACCGCGAGCGGCGTGCCGCCGGCCTTCGAGATATCATCGGCAATAGTCTGGATCTCGCGACCGAGATCCGACAGGGCGGCCGGCTGGGTCGCCCGCGGCACGTTGCCGGAGGCAATCGCCAGCGGCGCGCCGCCGTCAACATAGTTCAGCATGGCGTCGACAGCGCCCTTGCGCACCGACGCGCCACCGGCATCAACGCCGCTCATGCGGGTCTGCGCCGTGAATGGGATGAAGGTCGCGCCAAGCTCGGCCATGTCCCGGCCGCGAATGCCGTATTTCTCCTTCGCCAGCACCACGATGGAACGGCCTTCCGGAGTCTCGTCCGCGAGCGAGGCCAACTGAGCTGCATCCGCCAGCTCCTGCTCGGTCACTCCGCGCACGGGACGGAAGGCGGTCGCCTGCCGGTTGCCGAGCGTGATGGTGCCGGTCTTGTCCAGCAGCAGTGTGTCGACGTCGCCGGCCGCCTCGACCGCGCGGCCGGACATCGCCAGCACGTTGAAGCGTACCAGACGGTCCATGCCGGCGATGCCGATCGCCGACAACAGCGCGCCGATGGTGGTCGGGATCAGCGTCACGAACAGCGCGACCAGCACGATCACCGAGATCGAGCCGCCGGCATAGGCCGCATAGCTGGGGATGGTGACGGTGGCGAACACGAAGATGACAGTGAGACCGGCGAGCAAGATGTTGAGCGCGATCTCGTTCGGGGTCTTCTGCCGCTCGGCGCCCTCGACCAGCTTGATCATGCGATCGATGAAGGTCGAGCCCTGGGCTGCCGTGATACGGACGCGGATCCAGTCCGACAGCACCTGCGTGCCACCCGTGACCGCAGAGCGGTCACCGCCGGATTCGCGGATCACGGGCGCGGACTCGCCGGTGATGGCGGCCTCGTTGACGGAGGCGACGCCCTCGATCACCTCGCCGTCGGAAGGGATGGTGTCGCCGGCCTCGACCAGCACGATGTCGCCTACTTTCAGGCTCGTGCCCGGCACGAGCTTGAAATTCTCGCCAGCACCAGTGAGGAGCTTGGCCTGGCTTTCCGTGCGGGTCTTGCGCAGCGATTCGGCCTGCGCCTTGCCGCGGCCTTCGGCCACGGCTTCGGCGAAATTGGCGAACAGCACCGTGAACCAGAGCCAGACGATGATCTGGAAGGTGAAGCCGAGGTTCGCGCCGCCAATGACGAGGTCGCGCAGGGAGATCACAGTCGTGAGCACTGCAACGACCTCGACAACGAACATGACGGGATTCTTCACCATCAGACGCGGATCGAGCTTGGCGAAGGAGGCGCGGATCGCGGGCATCACGATTCTGGGATCGAGCATTGCCGACATCGGCGCACGTTTTTGCAGTTTCATCGTATCCATGGAGGTCACTCCAACAATCAGAACAGGTTGCCGGCGTTCATCGCCAGATGTTCGACGATCGGGCCGAGCGCGAGCGCCGGGAAGAAGGTCAGGCCGCCCATAATCAGGATGACGCCGACCACGAGGCCGACGAACAGGCCTCCGGTGGTCGGGAACGTGCCCACGGACGCCGGGATCGATTTCTTCTCCGCAAGCGAGCCCGCGATCGCCATGGCCGGGACGATCATGAAGAAGCGGCCGACGAACATCGCGCTTGCCAGCGTCAGGTTGTAGAAGAAGGTGTTGCCGGTGAGCCCGGCGAAGGCCGAGCCGTTGTTGCCGGCCGCCGATGTGAAGGCGTAGAGCACTTCGGTGAAGCCGTGCGGGCCGGCATTCGCCATGGAGGCGACTGCCGTCGGATAGACCACGCCGACGGCGGTCCAGCCGAGGATCATCAGCGGCAGCACCAGGATCGCCAGCATAGCCATCTTGACCTCACGCGCCTCGATTTTCTTGCCGACATATTCCGGGGTGCGGCCAACCATAAGGCCCGCGACGAAGATCGCGAGGATGACGAACAGCAGCATGCCGTACATGCCGGCGCCAACGCCGCCGACGATGATTTCGCCGAGCTCCATGTTGATCAGCGGGATCATGCCGCCGAGTGCGGTAAAACTGTCATGCATCGCGTTGACAGCGCCGCACGAGGCGGCGGTGGTGACGACGGCAAACAGCGAGGATGCGATGATGCCGAACCGGACCTCCTTGCCTTCCATGTTGCCGCCGGTCAGGCCCAGCGCATGGAGCGTCGCGGTGCCGTTTGCTTCCGCCCAACAGGTGATGGCGACGCCAGCCAGGAACAGCACGCCCATCACGGAGAGGATTGCCCAGCCCTGGCGCTGGTTGCCGACCATGCGGCCGAATACGTTGGTGAGTGCGGCGCCGAGTGCAAAGATCGAGAGCATCTGCACGAAATTCGACAGCGCGGTCGGGTTCTCGAAGGGATGAGCGGCGTTGGCGTTGAAGAAGCCGCCACCGTTGGTGCCGAGCATCTTGATCGCGACCTGGGAAGCGACCGGCCCGACCGCGATGGTTTGCTTGGCGCCTTCGAGCGTCGTCGCCTCGATATACGGCCCGAGCGTCTGCGGCATGCCCTGCCAGACCAGGAACAGCGCATAGACGACGCAGATCGGCAGCAGCACGTAGAGCGTACACCGGGTGACGTCGATCCAGAAATTGCCGACCGTGCGCATCGAGGCGCGCGAGAAGCCGCGGATCCAGGCCATCGCCAGCGCGATGCCGGTCGCGGCCGACAGGAAGTTCTGGTGCGTCAGGCCGAGCATCTGCACGAGATAGGACAGCGTGCTCTCGCCGCCGTAGTTCTGCCAGTTGGTGTTGGTGATAAAGGAGACCGCGGTGTTGAAGGAGAGATCCTCGGCGACCGCGCCCTGCCCGGCCGGATTGAACGGCAGCACGGCCTGAAGGCGCATCACGCCGTAGATGATGAGGAAGCCGCCGACATGGAACAGCAACATGGCGACCGTGTAGGTCAGCCAATGCTGCTCGCGCTTCTCGTCGACGCCGGAAATCCTGTAAATGCCGGCCTCGATCGGACGCAGTACCGGCGAGAGGAAGGTGCGCTCGCCGTTGAACACGCGCGTCATGTACCCGCCGAGCGGTTTTGCGAGCGCAACGATAATGGCGCAAAACAGAATGATCTGGAGCCAACCGATCATAGTCATGGAATCAACCCTTCAGGCATGGTTCCGGCGTAGCAGAGGCAGAAGCACCGTCAGCAGGCCGGCGACGAGCATGGCGTCCGCCAGCAACAATTCGAGAATCAGCAGCACGGCTCAGAACCGCTCGGGCCGCAGCAGCGCGTAGGTGAGATAGGCCAGGAGGCCGAACGAAACGGCACCGGCGAGGGCATAATCGAAGATCATGATCCGCTCCGTCACAGCCGTTCGCAGGTATAGGTGTAGCCGATCGCGAGCGCGAACAGGCCGAAGGCCAGGGCCAGCATCACAATGTCCATCATGGAGATACTCCTCGTTGCGCCCTGATGTCAGGCGCAACCGCTTCTCGGGGATCCGACGAGCTCGAAGGAAACGCAGGCGCATTTCCGCGGGGCTCCGGCCGGGACTTTTGACCGCGCTGAAGTGACACCACGGGCATAGGTTTTCGAGATGAGGCCCATGGCGACGTTATAGGAATCTCATAAAGGCCGTAGCCGCCACACCGACATATCATTCCGGGCGATCGTTCCGGACAGGCACGCGGCGATGCAATCCGATCATCGCTTGCGCTGCCGATCGTTACGTCAGGCGGACTCCGGGGTTTCCAAAAAGCCCTGCTTCTATAAGTCTCCACCTGCGGCGCAGCCGACAGTCGCATCTGTCGCTCCTACCCGGAAGACTCCATGCACTTATGAAATCCATATATCTCTCGCCCGATCCTCATCTCGCTTTCAAATACCCTCCCGGCCATCTTGGCAATGCCGGCCGACTGACCGACGCAAATTCCAGGAGGCCTGATATGACCGCCTCACTCCGACGCCTTGACCCGCCTTCCCTGAGCGAGCGGCTTCGCGCGGCACCGGCGATGACACGGGCGCTGATGCTCGACATCATCGAGCACGCCTGCCGGCGCGTTCCCTCGCTCGGGCAAAGCGAACGCACCACACGGATCGTGCGCCTGATCGACGTCGAGGCCTGGGCCGATGCGGCGCTGGCGCTGGTGGAGCTCGAGCTGCCGAGGTGGCAGGTCCGCCGTATCGCCTATGACGAGGGCGAGTGGCATTGCGCGCTGTCGCGCGAACGCGAGTTGCCGGACTGGCTCGACACCGCGGTCGAGGCGCGCCATGTCGACCTTTCGCTTGCCCTGTTGTCGGCCTTCGCTGAAGTCCGGACCGAGCGTGCGGAGACACCGCGACCGAGCGTTTCTTCTGTCCGTCCGCTGCGAGAGCCACTCTACCAGCCGATCACGTGCGACAATTTCGGCTAGACGCTCCTAATGGAAGGACACCAGAAATGTCGACGCTGCGCAGAGCCCGGCTCAAACGTATCGTCCGGCATGGGCTCGCCGTCCTCTCGATGGGCAGCGTGCTCACAGCGCTGATCGCGCTGAGGACAGCAATTCTGTGCCTCGCGAGATAACGCATGATCGGACTCAAGATCATCATCCTGGCATTGATGGCTGCACTGCTGCTCGGCATGCGCATCGGCGCGGCGCCCGCCCCGGACAAGTAGCATGCATCCCTTCAAGGGACACCTGGAGCACGTGATCACCACGACCGTCCTGACCAAAGCGTTGAGCCTGATCTGGGGCGCGATCCTGACGCTCGTGATCACGCTTCTGGCACGCAGGCTCGGCGCCTAGCTGCTCACGGGCCATGCGCATGGCGATCGACCGCGAATAGACCACGTCTGCCTATGAGGCGAGCAACCGGGCACGCAGCGCAGTACGCGATGCCCAGTTGAGGCGGCATATCCCGCGGAAAAGACTCGGCCGATCTGGCGCAATTTCACGGAACCGTGTAGAGCGGTTTTATGAGCACAAGCAGCGTCAACGTGGTCGCCCACCCCCTGGTCCAGCACAAGCTCTCCTTGATGCGCGAGAAGGACCGCTCGACCAAGAGCTTTCGCGAGATCCTGAACGAGATCGGGATGCTGCTCGGCTACGAGGTGACGCGCGACCTGCCGCTGGAGCTGGTGGACATCGAGACGCCGATCGCCCCGATGCAGGCGCCGAAGATCGCCGGCAAGAAGCTCACCCTGGCGCCGATCCTGCGCGCGGGCGTCGGCTTCCTCGACGGCATGCTGGCGCTGATGCCCTCGGCGCGCATCGCTCATATCGGGCTCTACCGCGACCCCGAGACGTTGCAAGCCGTGGAATATTACTTCAAGGCACCGCAGGACCTGTCCGATCGCACCGTGATCCTGATGGATCCGATGCTGGCCACCGGCAATTCGGCCTGCGCCGGCGCGTCCCTGCTCAAGGCGCGCGGTGCCCGCGACATCCGCTTCGTCTGCCTCTTGGCCGCGCCCGAGGGCATCGCGCAGTTCCAGAGCGAGCATCCCGACGTGCCGGTCTGGACCGCCGCCATCGACGAGCGGCTCAACGACCACGGCTATATCGTGCCGGGCCTGGGCGATGCCGGCGATCGGATGTTCGGCACCAAGTAGACAGCTTTGCACGATCGGGTTACTCCGATTGCATGCTGATCGACAGATGTTCGCTGCAATCGCTGCTCCCGACCGAGACCGCCAGTCGCGTCCTCATGTTCGATGGCACGCCGATCTCGCGTGCGGAGCTCTCAGGAAGGATCGAGCAGACCGCCGCCTGGCTGGCCGCGCAGGGCATCGGGAGGGGCGACGTCGTCGCCGTCTGGCTGGTCAACCGGATCGAATGGCTCGCACTGCTGTTCGCCGCCGGCCGCCTGGGCGCGGTCGTCGCCGCCGTCAATACGCGCTATCGCAGTGCGGAGGTCGCGCATCTGCTCCGCCTGTCCGGTGCCAAGCTGATGGTGGTCGAGGCCGCGTTCCGCTCGATCGATTTTGCCGCCATTCTCGCCGGTGTCGCCAAGGACGAGGTGCCCGCGCTGCAACAGCTTGCCGTGGTGGGCAAGACCGCGATCCCCGCGCAATGGCCGAGTGTGCGGTTCGATGCCTTCGACAGGTCTTATCCGCCTGCCCCGCCGGCTCAGGAGGACGTCGATCTGCCCGTCCTGCTGTACACGACATCGGGCACGACGAAGGGCCCGAAGCTCGTCGCCCATTCGCAGCGGACGCTGGCGACGCATGCCGCGTCCGTCGCCAAGGCGCTGCAGCTTGATCCGCAGCGCCATTCGCTGCTGGCGATGCTGCCGTTATGCGGCACTTTTGGCATGACAAGCATGCTCGGTTTCATCGCAGCGGGCGCGACCATCCATGTACTCGATGCTTTCGAGGCGGCGCCGGCCGTGAGGATCCTCGGCGAGTGCAGGATCACGCATTCGTTCGGCTCGGACGAGATGTTCCGCCGCATCCTCGCGCTCACCGATGCACCACGACCGTTTCCGCATCTCGAAATCTGCGGCTTCGCCGCATTCCAGCCCGGCTGGCGCGAGTTGGCCGCGGAGGCCGAAGTGCGCGGTATGCCGCTGTTCGGCTTGTACGGTTCGAGCGAGGTGCAGGCGCTGTTCTCGATCGGCCGCGGCAGCGATGCCTTCGCCGATCGCATCGAAGGCGGCGGCTGGCCGATGTCGCCGGACGCGAAAATCCGCATCCGCGATGTCGAGACCGGCGAGCTTGCGGCCCGGGGCGGCTCCGGCGAGATCGAGATCAGCGCGCCGTCATGCTTCCTCGGCTACTTCAACAATCCCGAGGCGACGCGGGAAGCGATCACCGCCGATGGCTTCTTCCGCACCGGCGACATCGGCCGGCTGCGCGGGGATGGTTCGTTCGTCTACGAGACCCGTGCCGGCGATGCGATGCGGCTCGGCGGCTTCCTGGTCGCGCCCGGCGAGATCGAAGACGAGCTCAAATCGTGCGCGGGTGTCGCCGACGCCCAGGTGGTCGCGATCGACCTGAAGGGACAGGCCCGCTGCGTCGCCTTCGTAATTCCAGCTGGAGAGCCACCACGACAGGAAGCGCTAATCGCCCATGTGCGCGAGCGGCTCGCCGGCTACAAGGTGCCGGCGCGGGTCTATGTCGTGGATGCCTTCCCCGTCACCGACAGCGCCAATGGCGTCAAGATTCAGCGCGCCCGGCTTCGTGCCATGGCCATGGACCGGATCGCCGCTGAATAGGAACAGCCTTTTGAGCTTGCGCCCGAAGGTCGCTCAGTAAGACTTGGCGAGGCCAAGCACCTTTTCCGCGATGAAGCTGAGCGCGAGCTGCGGACTGACCGGCGCGATGCGCGGAATCAGGATCTCGCGCAAATAGCGCTCGACATGGAATTCCTTGGCATAGCCGAAGCCGCCATGGGTCATCACCGCCTGCTCGCAAGCCGAGAAGCCTGCCTCGCCAGCGAGATACTTTGCCGCATTGGCGGCGGCGCCGCAGGGCATGCGCTTGTCGTATTGCCAGGCCGCCGACATCACCATCAGCCAGGCCGCCTCGAGCTCGACCCAGTTCACCGCCAGCGGATGCTGGATGCCCTGATTCTTGCCGATGGGCCGGTTGAACACCACACGCGTCTTGGCGTATTCGGTCGCACGCGATAGCGCGAGCTTGCCGAGACCGACCGCTTCCGCCGCGATCAGGATACGCTCCGGGTTCATGCCTTCGAGGATGTACTCGAAGCCTTTGCCTTCCTCGCCGATCCGATCCTCCATCGGGATTTCAAAATCCTCGAAGAACAGCTCGTTGGAATCGACGATCTTGCGGCCCATCTTCTCGATCTCGTGGACCTTAATCTTGTTGCGGTCGAAATCGGTGTAGAACAGGCTGAGGCCGTGGGTCGGCGAGCGCACCTGTTCCAGCGGGGTGGTGCGCGCCAGCAGCAGGATCTTGTGCGCGACCTGCGCGGTCGATATCCACACCTTCTGGCCGTTGACGATGTAGCGATCGTTCTTGGCGACCGCGCGGGTCTTGAGCTGGGTGGTGTTGAGACCGGTGTTGGGCTCGGTAACCGCGAAACAGGCTTTCTCGCGACCCTCGACCATCGGCGGCAGCATGCGCTTGCGCTGCTCCTCGGTGCCGAACACGACGACGGGGTTGAGTCCGAACACGTTGATATGCACCGCGGACGCGCCGGACATGCCGGCACCTGATTCCGCGATGGTGCGCATCATGATCGCGGCTTCGGTAATGCCTAGCCCGGAGCCGCCATACTCCTCCGGCACGCAGATGCCGAGCCAGCCGGCATCTGCCAGCGCCTTGTGAAAGTCGTGCGGGAAGCCGCCGTCGTGATCCTTCTTCAGCCAATAGGCATCGGGAAAGCCTTCGCAGATCTTGGCGATGGCGTCGCGAATGGCTTCCTGCTGATCGGTGAGCGCGAAATCCATGTTCTTGATCTCCGTGCTAGGAGCCGCGGCGACTCACGTGCCCGATCTTTGAGCCCACCCAACCGGCGATGGAAGATTGCCGCGCCGGACCTTCCCTCGCTTGCGTTCTTTAGCTCGAAAAACTCAGTACAGATACGTGAATTTGCCTGCCAAGTGCGTGTACCATGCATAGGGTCATGCGGCGCGACGGTGCGAGCGCGTCGTTATTTCGCAAGGAGGGAAACCGCGATGGCCGGACTTTATTTCGAGGACTTCTCCGTAGGCCAGGAGTTCAGGCATCCGCTGACCCGGACCGTCACGGAGATGGACAACACCATGTTCAGCCTGCTGACGCTCAATCCGCAGCCGCTGCACATCGATGCGCATTTCGCCGAGAAGACCGAGTTCGGCCAGCGCATTTTCAACAGTCTTTACACCCTCGGTATCATGATCGGCATGACGGTCTATGATACGACCCTCGGGACCACTGTTGCCAATCTCGGCATGACCGACGTCACTTTTCCAAAGCCGGTCTTCCACGGCGACACGTTGCGGGCGACGACGAAGGTGCTTTCGTTGCGGGAATCGAAATCGCGCCCGAGGGCAGGCATCGTCGAGTTCGAGCACCACGCCCTCAACCAGAACGACGAGATCGTCGGCAAATGCCGGCGCATGGCGATGATGCACAAGAGGCCGGTCTGATGCGTTCGATGCTGTTCGTGCCGGGTGATTCCCCGCGCAAATTCGAGAAAGCGAGCGAAGGCAAGGCCGACGCGCTGATCATAGACCTCGAGGATTCCGTCGTCGCCGAGAAGAAGGAGCAGGCGCGCGGGTTGACGCTGGCGATGCTGAAGGGCTCTCGCGGCCCGCACCAGCTCTATGTCCGTGTCAACGCGCTCGACACCGGCATGACGCTTGTCGATCTCGCCACGGTGATGCCGGGCAAGCCCGACGGCATCGTGCTGCCGAAATCGCAAGGCGGCGACGATGTGCGGCAGGTGGCGACCTGGCTCGAAGCGTTCGAGGCGGCGGCCGGCATCGCGGTCGGCGCGACGCGCATCGTCTGCGTCGCGACGGAGACCGCCGGCTCCATCTTCGGGCTTGGCAGCTACAAAGGCTGCTCCCCTCGCCTCGCTGGACTGATGTGGGGTGCCGAAGATCTCTCGGCTTCGCTCGGCGCCACCGAGAAAGCCTCGGGCGGCGTGTTCCACAGCCCCTATCGGCTCGCGCGCGATCTCTGCCTGATGGCGGCGGCCGCGGCCGAGGTTGCGCCGATCGACACCGTCTATACCGACATTGACAATCTCGCCGGCCTCGACGCCGAGACGCGCGCGGCACGGCGCGACGGTTTTGCAGCCAAGGCGCTGATCCATCCCAAGCATGTCGATGTCGTCAACGCGGCCTTCGAGCCGACGGAGGCCGAACGCACATGGGCGGAGAAGGTAATCGCGGCATTCGCGAGCAATCCGAATGCCGGCACGCTGCGGCTCGACGGCCAGATGATCGACAAGCCGCATCTTCGCGCCGCGAAGAAGATCCTGGGCCAACCCTAGATCGCCGTCACTTCGGCTGACCGCGCGGGCGACCTTCAACCTGCCGAAGGTGTGTCGGTTGAAGCCGCGCCGTCAGTCGAACCCCTGAACGGGCGGAGCCGAGGTCTGCGCCGGCACGGCAGGCTCGGCTTGAACCGGCGGGGTCGGGTTGCCGGCAGCGCTCGTCTGGCCATTGGCAGCCATCGCCTCGCGCGTGCGCGGTGGGACGCGGGTCGCGGCAGCGCGACGTGGCGGCTGCGGGTGTCTTGCCGACTGCGAACCACTCAGGCCCCAGGACCGGGCGATCGAAGGTCCGGCGGTGTAACCAACCAACGCTCCGGCGACGGCTCCGACCGGGCCAAGTACGACCGCACCGGATAAGGCGCCGAGCGCTGCATCGCCCGCGCGCTCCTGCGCAACTGCGCTCGCCGGCACACAAGCCAGCATTGCAATAGCGGTGATCACAGCCTTGTTCATCGGAGCGCCTCCCTCGCGGCAGATCACTCCTGCTCAAATATGGCCGTACCAAGTTCGCTTGCCGGCCAACCAAGGGCAATCGATGGAACTCGGCGTTCGCAGCTCTTGCGCCCTCAACCGGGGCTCCACGCGGGCCACTCAGAGCAACTGCTAGACGATCCTGATCGACACGTCCGGCAGGCCCTCGAGCTTGCACAACAGCACGTCGCCCTTCACCACCGGGCCGACATTCTCCGGCGTGCCGGAATAGATGATGTCGCCCGCCTTCAGCTCGAACGCTTCCGACAGCTTTGCGATCTGCTCGGCGACGCTCCAGATCATCTTGCTGAGATCGGAGTTCTGCCGGACGGCGCCGTTGACTGCCAGCGAAATCGCACCCTTCTCGAAATGGCCGGTCTTGCTTGCCGGGTGAATCGGACCGAGCACGGCCGCATGATCAAAGCTCTTGCCGATCTCCCAGGGCTTCTTCTCCGCGGCCATGCCGTTCTGAAGATCGCGCCGGGTCATGTCGAGCCCGAGCGCATAGCCATAGACATGGTCGAGCGCCTTCTCGACCGGAATGTTGGTGCCGCCCGATTTCAGCGCCGCAACCAGCTCGACCTCGTGATGATAGTTCTTGGTCAGCGACGGATAGGGATGATCGGCGACCTCGCCGATCGCGACGTTCTGAATCGCGTCGGTCGGCTTCTGGAAGAAGAACGGCGGCTCGCGGTTCGGATCCGAGCCGCGCTCGATCGCGTGCGCCGCGTAATTGCGCCCGATGCAGTAGATGCGGCGCACCTGAAACACCTGGGTCTCACCGACGATCGGGATCGTCACCATCGGCACCGGAAAGATCGGCTTGGGTCCGGCCTGCGCGGCGGCCGGTGCGACCCCGGTCATCGAAACGGCGGTAGCCGCCGCAGCGGTTGCGAGCAAATCACGTCGCGTGGGTGAGGTCATCTCGGATGCTCCCTTTGCCTTTGCTTGGGCAGCGTCATGCGCGCCGATCCGGCTGATAGTCGATATTTGGTGTGCCAGCAACATGGATCGGCGCGGCTTGCTGGATACCGCGCGGTGCGAACCCGCTAACGGACGAAACGGTTGCCAGCGGCGGCACTGCTTGGTTCGGGCGCGGGAGCGACTCTCACGACCGCCGTTAGCGGGGCGCCATTGCGCAGCAGGACGAGTTTGACTTCCTCGCCGATGCGCGCAAGGCCGATCGTGTTGCGGAGCTGGGCGGCGGTGCGGATCGGGCGGTCGTCGGCCCTGATGATGATATCGCCCTTGCGCAGGCCTGCCTGTTGCGCCGGCGAATCCGCCGCAATGTCCGCGATGACGGCACCTTCGTTGAATCCCTTGTTGACTGATGGATGCAAGTCCTTCAGCGAAATGCCGATCCGGCCGCGCTCGACGCGGCCCTTGGCGACGATCTGCTCCATCACCTTCCGCGCCATGTTGACGGGAATTGCAAATCCGATGCCGACATTGCCGCCGGCAGGCGAGATGATGGCCGAGTTGATGCCCACCAGTTCTCCGCGCAAGCTGACCAGCGCCCCGCCGGAATTGCCGGGATTGATCGCAGCATCGGTCTGGATGAAGTCCTCATAACCCTGCTTGCCGAGTCCGGTCCGGCCCAGCGCGCTGACGAGGCCGGACGTCACGGTCTGGCCGAGGCCGAATGGGTTGCCGATCGCAAGCACGAAATCGCCGACTTCGAGCGCGTCGCTGTCGCCGAAGGAAAGCGCCTTGAGCCCGGCCGGGCTCTGGATCTGGAGCACCGCAACGTCCGTCGGCGGATCGCGGCCGATGACCTTCGCCGAGAACTGCCGGCCGTCCTTGGTGGTGATCTGAACGGCGGAGGTGCCATCGACCACGTGATTGTTGGTGAGTACGTAGCCGCGCTGTGCATCGACGATGACCCCCGAGCCGGTCGCGTTGACCTCCTTCTCGATCTGCCGGGGGACGTCGAAGAACTCGCGGAAGAGCGGGTCGCGATAGAGCGGATTGTCCTCGCGCACACGGCCATGCACGGAGATGTTGACCACGGCCGGCGTCACCTGACGCACCAGCGGCGCCAGGGTCGGCACAGAGCCGCCCGTCTTCAGGTCCGGAATTTGGCCAGCGGCGGGCTGCGATGCCGTGAGCGTCAGCAACAGCAACGCCAGCGAAAGCAAACGCACAGCATTCATCTTCGTCACCTGCCGCCTAGCCCAGAATGGAAGAACTTTGTGGCCTCAGTCACGCGGCGCGGCGGTGAGACCGTGCATGGCCAGATAAGGAACGGCGAAGGCCGCCGAGGCCTGACCGATCAGCACGAGCGTCAGAACAGTGTGCGTGAGCATCATGCGGCTCGCCTCTCGGCGGCGGCCCAGGGCCGCCGCAACCGCATCGGGACGCCGCCCCCGCGCGGCGGGTCGTCATTGTCATTGTCGCCGTCGAGCCGGCGCAACGCCGTCAGAATATCGGCGAGCCGCACGGTGTGGCTCATGCCTGGTATCTCGCGCAGCGCGGGACAGGATTCGACCGCGTACATGTCCGAGGCCCAGGATGACAGGATGATCCGCTTCTCCGGCGTGGAGAGCTCCTCTGCATTCAGGACGTCGGCAGGCGAGTCGTAATGGGCAGCGGGATGAAACAGCGGGCTGAGAGTGCCGGCATTGGTGTTCACGTTGGTCATCGGTCCTCCCCTCATGCTCCTTTCCAAGGGACGGGTTTGTTGACGATGGACGGCGGCGCCGACCGCCGCCGTCCGCGATTGATGCTAATGAGTGTTGATCGCGATGCGCTTGACGCCTTCGCGTGCTTTTTCCGACTTCGGCAGCGACACGGTCAGGACGCCATTCTTGAACGACGCCTCGGCCTTGTCCTCCTCGACGCCCTCCAGCGGGATCTGCCGCTCGAAAGCACCATAATAGCGCTCGGTAAAGTACCTGCCTTCGCCGTTGCGCTCGGCTTTTTTCTCGCCGCGGAGCGTCAGGACGCCATTGGCGATCTCGACCTGGACGTCCTTCTCCTCCAGTCCGGGAAGTTCGGCCGAAACGGTCAGCGTCTTGTCGGTCTCGCTGAGCTCGACCTTTGGCCAGCCGAAACGGCCCTCCATCAGCGGCGACAGGCTGGTCCCGCCGAAGCCGCGGAAGACATCGTCGAACAGACGGTTCATCTCGCGATGAAGCGTCAGGAACGGATCGAAGTTATCGCGCGCAGGCGCGAGCTCCTGGTTCCTCGACCAGGGAATGAGATCACGAAAAGCCATGGTTCTCTCCTCCATGCATCGGGGAACGCGGCGCGCATCCTAGCGCCGCGTTCCGCCGTTCGCCCGATCGAATGCTTAGGCTGCTTTCTTCTGCTCGATCTGCGATGCCGCAGGTGTGCCGCCGTTGATCGCGATCCGGCGCGGCTTCATGGCTTCCGGAACCTCGCGGACGAGGTCGATGATCAGGAGCCCGTCCTGGAAGGAGGCCTGCTTCACCTGGACATAATCGGCGAGGTTGAACACGCGCCGGAAAGGACGCGCGGCGATGCCCTGATAGAGGTACTCGCGCGGGGCGCCCTCGGGCTTTCTGCCTTCGATCGTGAGCGCGTTCTGTTCGGCCGTCACCGTGATGTCGTTGGCGCCGAAGCCCGCCACGGCAAGGCTGATCCGGTAATGATCTTCGCCGGAACGCTCGATGTTGTAGGGGGGATAATTGTCCTCGGTCGCCTGGCGCAGCGTGCTGTCGACGAGGTCGGCCAGGTGGTCGAAGCCGATGGTGGAGCGCCACAGGGGCGCGAAGTCGAAACTGGTCCTCATAACCAAGTCCTCCAAAGAGCAAGATGGATACGAAGGAGCGCAAGGCGGGGATTTCAGACGGGTCCGAAAAGACCAGCCCGGCGCCCGTGCCGGACCCGATTCTGGCATCCGGCACACCGCTCTCGCGGCGAAAAACGACTTAGAAAAAGCGATATCAGTTTCAAGGGGGCTGCCACAAATTTTTTGTGCCCCACCCTGGTTGATGCTCGGCTGACGGCCCGCCCCCTCCCTGCCCGCGACCACCGGCGGCGGGTGGCCCGGAAGCCCCCGGGATCGATCGCGGGGTAAAATAGAGATAAATTGGCGAGCTTGGCAAAGACCAGGGTTGCCTCTTATGCATCCGGACCGGCAACGCATGACGAAGCACCGGGCCGCATACGACAGCGGGGGATACGGAACGCACCCAACCGGTCGCGCAGCGGCATGCGCGCTGACGATTGCGCTGCTCGCAGCCGCAACGATGTGCGCGGCGCGCGCCGGCGACGGGCCCGTCGTGGCGGCGGAATTGAAGGCGATCGGAACGGTCGATACGCGCTTTCAGTCCTACAACATCGAAATGGTGGAGGTGACCGGCGGACGGTTCTGGAAGCCCTATCCGCGAACGGCACGGACCTTCGACCAGCGGGATCGTTACAGCGCAAGACCGCCGATCGATCTGACCAATGCACGCCTGCGCCTGCTCGCCGCCGCCTTGTCGCCGGCCTATCTGCGCGTGAGCGGCACCTGGGCCAATGCGACGTTCTTGGCCGACCCGCCGGGAAAGCCGCCGCCGGGGTTCAACTCCGTCCTCAGCCACGACCAGTGGCGCGGCGTCGTCGAGTTCGCGCGCGCGGTCGATGCCGAGATCGTCACCTCGTTTGCGATCAGTCCTGGCAGCCGCGATGCCGATGGCGTGTGGAAACCGGATCAGGCGCAGCAGCTCATCGACACCACGCGCGCGCTGGGCGGCCGCATCGCCGCCGCCGAATTCATGAACGAGCCGACGCTCGCAGCGACCAACGGCGCACCCGCCGGCTATGACGCGACCGCCTATGGCCGCGACTTCAAGATCTTCCGCGACTGGGTGCGGCGCGAGGCGCCTGAGACCTTGATCCTCGGTCCAGGCTCCGTTGGCGACGCGCCATCGCCATCCGGGGCGGGCATCACCACGCGCGATCTGCTCGCTGCATCCGGTTCGGGGGTCGACCGCTTCTCCTATCACCACTACAACACGATCTCGCCGCGCTGCGGCGGGCACGATGATCCGGCGCAGGCGCTCTCGGAAGGATGGCTGGCACGCACGGATGCGACACGCGCGACCTACCAGGCGCTGCGCGACACATTCGAGCCGGGTAAGCCGATCTGGCTGACTGAGACGGCTGATGCGGCCTGCGGCGGCAACCGATGGGACGGGACGTTTCTCGACACGTTCCGCTATCTCGACCAGCTCGGACGCCTGGCGAAGGCCGGCGTCCAGGTAGTGATGCACAACACCCTCGCTGCCAGCGACTACGGTCTGCTCGACGAAGCCACGTTCCGGCCGCGGCCGAGTTACTGGGCTGCGCTGCTCTGGCGGAGGCTGATGGGACCGACCGTGCTCGATGCAGACAGGGCCGCTTCGCCAGATCTTCATCTCTACGCCCATTGCCATCCGACCATGGCAGGTGCGGTGTCGCTGCTCGCGATCAACACGTCGCGCCGCGCCTCGCGCCCGCTGACGCTCTCGGACTCAGCCGAGCGGTACGCACTGCATGCGGCGCGTTTGCAAGGCACGGTTGTGCAGCTGAACGACAAGACGCTCGCGCTGACTGCCGATGGCAGATTGCCCCGGCTTGACGCGCACGCAGCACCGGCAGGAGCAATCCGGCTCGCGCCCGCGACCATCACCTTCCTGGTGTTTCCGAACGCGGCAAATCCCGCCTGCTTGCCGCGACGATGAGGCGGCCGAGCCGGCCGCCATAGTGCCCGATGATCGCGCCGCCGATCAGCCGCGCCGTGAAGCCGACCGCATAGCTCGAGAACGCCGCGAGCGTGCCAACATGCGCGGTCGTCGAGTTCTCCGCTGGCGCAGAGACCCTGTCGCTGCCGTGCCCTGCCGTCGATTCCGGTGCGCATCATGGCCAAATCGCGCTGGAATGAGCACCGATGCTCCAAACTCATGTCCTGCACGGACCCTGACTGCCGAATCCGACCTCTCATTCGCCATTGACAAACTCATTTGCTATTATCTAACCTGCAGCCACAACGACCAGCCGTGCCAAGCGGCCAATAAGCGAGGGAACGACGATGAGAGGGCTTTTGGCCTGCGCCATGCTCGCGGCCATGACGTCTGCTGCTACTGCACAAGTCTCGGACGACGCGGTCCGGATCGGCGTGCTGACGGACCTGTCGAGCTGGGGCCGCGACAACAGCGGGCCTGGCTCGGTCGAAGCCGCCAAGATGGCGGTGGAGGAATTCGGGCCGACCGTGCTCGGCAAGCCGATCGAGATCATCAGCGCCGACCACCAGATGAAGACCGACGTCGGCGTGCAGATCGTGCGCGGCTGGTTCGACAACGGCAAGGTCGACGCTGTCGTCGACATCCCCAATTCCGGCATCGCCATCGCCGTTCACAACATGGTGCGCGAACGCAACAAGATCGCTCTGCTCTCCGGCCCCGGCGCGAGCTCGCTGACCGACGAGCTGTGCAGCCCCAAC
The DNA here is from genome assembly GCF_023073835.1 of Bradyrhizobium sp. 153. Lineage (NCBI taxonomy): Bacteria > Pseudomonadati > Pseudomonadota > Alphaproteobacteria > Hyphomicrobiales > Nitrobacteraceae > Bradyrhizobium > Bradyrhizobium sp. 153. Next base: position 383,692 of record NZ_JADPKH010000074.1, read on the forward strand.
ACCGTGCATTTCACCTACGACACCTACGCGCTGTCGAAGGTGACGGCCTCCGCCGTGATCAAGGAAGGCGGCAAGTCCTGGTATTTCATCACCGCCGACTACGCCTTCGGCCAGCAGCTCGAGAAGGACGCAACCCGCTTCATCAACGAGATGGGCGGCAAGGTGCTCGGCGGCGTCAAGCACCCGACCAATACCGCCGATTTCTCCTCCTTCGCGCTCCAGGCGCAGAGCTCGAAGTCCGACGTGGTCGCGTTCGCCAATGCCGGCCAGGACACCGATAACGCCATCAAGCAGTCGGGCGAATTCGGCCTGGTGCAGGGCGGCCAGAAGCTGGTCGGCCTGTTGATGTTCGACACCGACGTGCACGCGATCGGCCTCAAGGCCGCGCAGGGCACCTATATGACCACGGCCTCATACTGGGCCATGGACGAGGCGACCCGGGCCTGGTCGAAGAAGTTCTACGAGCGCACCAAGGTGATGCCGACCATGATCCAGACCGGCGTCTACGGCTCGGTGCTGCATTATCTCAAGGCCATCAAGGCCGCCGGAACCGACGATTCGGCCAAGGTCATGGCCAAGATGCGCGAGCTGCCGGTCGAGGATACATTCGTCCATGGCGGACGCTTGCGCGAGGACGGTCGCGTCATCCGCGACATGTATCTCGCCAAGGTGAAGTCGCCCGAGCAGTCCAAGGAGCCGTGGGACTATCTGGACATCGTCAAGACCGTGAAGGGCGAGGACGCCTTCCGCCCGGTCTCCGAGTCCAAATGTCCGCTCTTGAAGAAGTGAGATCCAGATGACCGGCAGCGACCAAAGCACAATTGAGACTTACGAGTGCGATGTGCTCGTGGCCGGATCGGGCGCCTCCGGCATGTCGGCGGCAATCACCGCGCGTTATCGCGGCCTCGACGTACTCATTGTCGAGAAGGAGCCGCGCTTCGGCGGCACCACCGCCCGCTCCGGCGGCTGGCTCTGGATTCCCGGCACCTCGCTTGCCAGGGCTTACGGCATCGAGGAGACGCCGGAGCAGGCCCGCACCTATCTCCGCCACGAAGCCGGCAACAATTACGACGCCGCGCGGGTCGATGCATTCCTCAGCGCCGGCCCCGAAGCGGTCGATTTCTTCACTACCAAGACCGCGCTGCGCTTCGACATGCCGCTAGTGTTTCCCGACTACCATGCCGAGGCGCCCGGCGGTGTGCAGGGCGGCCGCTCCATGGTCACGCGCCCATTCGACGGCCGCGAGCTCGGCGACCTCATCAAGACCCTCGGCATGCCCCTGCCCGAACTGACCGTGTTCGGGATGATGCTCGGCTCCGGCAAAGAGATCATCCACTTCATGCGCGTGACGAAGTCGCTGACCTCCGCGGCCTATGTCGCCAAGCGCCTGTCACGTCATCTCATGGACGTGCTGCGCTACGGCCGCGGCATGACGCTCACCAACGGCAATGCGCTCGCAGGACGGCTGGCGAAATCCGCGCTCGACCTGAAGATTCCGATGTGGCTGTCCTCGCCGGTGCGCGAGCTCTCGGTCGAGAACGGTACCGTGACCGGCGCAATCGTTGCGCGCGAGGGACGCGATGTGCGCGTCCGCGCGCGCCAGGGCGTCGTGCTTGCCTGCGGTGGCTTTCCGCACGATGTCGAGCGGCGCAGAAAGATGTTTCCACATGCGCCGACGGGCAAGGAGCACTATTCGCCGGGCCCGACCGGCAACATTGGTGACGGCCTGCGCCTTGCGGAAAGTGCCGGCGGCCATGTCGAGGATCGCCTGCCGAACGCTGCCGCCTGGGTGCCGGTGTCGCTGACCACGCGCAAGGACGGCTCGAAGGGCGTGATGCCGCATTTCATCGACCGCGCCAAGCCCGGCGTGATCGCGGTGATGCGCGACGGCAAGCGCTTTACCAATGAGGGCAATTCCTATCACGACTTCGTCCAGGCCATGGTGAAGGCGGCCAAGCCCGGAGAAGAGATCGCGGCGTTTCTGGTCTGCGATCACAAGACGCTGCGCAAATACGGTCTCGGCTGCGTGCCGCCCTTCCCGATGCCGCTCGGGCATCACCTCAAGACCGGCTACCTCATGCGTGGCGACACGCTGGAAGCGCTCGCGGCGAAGGCCGGGATCGATGCCAAGGCGTTCACCGAGACCGTCAAGCAATTCAATGCGACCGCACCACAGGGCCAGGATGCCGCCTTCGGCAAGGGCTCGAAGGCCTATAATCGCTACCAGGGCGATGCGCTGCACGGCCCGAATCCCTGCGTCGCGCCGATCGAGAACGGCCCGTTTTACGCCATCAAGATGGTGATCGGCGATCTCGGCACTTATGCCGGCGTCGTCACCGACGAGAACGCGCGCGCGCTCGACGCCGAAGGCCGGGTGATTCCGGGGCTCTATGCCGCCGGCAACGACATGGCGAGCATCATGGGCGGCAACTATCCCGGCGCCGGCATCACGCTTGGGCCGGCGCTGACCTTCGGCTACATTGCCGGACGACACCTTGCCGACAGCGCCGCCAAGTGCGAGGCGGCGTAAGCGGACGCACGTCAGGAGGCGCATGAAGAGAGCAAGCCGCGGCATCCAGTCGATCGAGGTCGGCGGAGAACTGCTCCGCGCGCTCGCAAGGAGCGGCGAGCCGATGATGCTGCGCGATCTCGCCCGCGAAGCCGGCATGACGCCGGCCAAGGCGCATCCCTATCTCGCCAGCTTCTCACGCATCGGATTGATCGAGCAGGACGAGACCACCGGCCGCTACGAGATCGGCGCGCTGGCGCTGGAGCTCGGCCTGATCAGCCTGCGCCGCCTCTCCGGTGTGCGCATCGCACGTCCCAGGATCGCTAGCCTCGCAAGCCAGATCGGCCACGCGGTCTCGCTCGCGGTCTGGGGCACGCACGGTCCCACCGTGGTGCAACTGGAAGAGCCGGCCCAGCCCGTCCACATCGTGATGCGGGCCGGCTCGGTGATGGCGTTGCTGGAGACCGCGACCGGCCGGGCCTTCGCGGCATTCCTGCCGGAGAAGACGATCAGTGCCGCGCTGGAGAGCGGCCTCGATCGCCACGGCGTCGGCTACAATCCCAAGCGCGCGGTGAAAGGCGCGAAGATCGCCGAGATGCTCACGGAGGTCCGCAAGCATGGCCTCGCCCGCGCGCTCGGCGATCCTCTGCCCGGCGTCAATGCGTTCGCAGCACCGGTCTTCGATCATTCCGGCCATGTCGCGCTCGTCATCACCGCGATGGGCCCGGAAGGCACGTTCGACGCGCGCTGGGACAGCCCGATCGCGCATGCGCTGCGCGACTGCGCCGGCGCCATCTCGAAGCGGCTGGGTTACGGGATGACGGTTGCGGCGGAGTAAGAGGCAAACCGCCGCCTGACAACTGCTGTCATGCCCCGCGAACCGAAGAGGCATCCAGTACGCTGCGGCCTCTCGGTTCAATCGCAGGAGTCACGGAGTACTGGATCGCCCGGCCCCGTCTCCGCCAAGGGCTTCGCCGGGCACCTCAGTATTGGGCCGGCGAAGCGTCAGCGAAGACGGCAAGCCCAGCGATACAGCGCGTGTGGGACGACCTTTCCAGCCCTACTTCTCCTTCACCGGCACCGTGTAATTCAGGATCAGCCGGCCGCCATCCGGATAGATCGTCTGCCCGGTGATGTAGGAGGCATCGTCACTGGCCAGGAACGCCACGACCGAGGCGACCTCGCTCGGCTCGCCGCCGCGCCCGGCCGGCGTGCGCGATAGCACGGTCTTGCGCGCATCCTCGGACGTATAAATCGCCGAAGCCACCATGTCGGTCAGGATCGTGCCGGGCCCGACCGCGACGACGCGGATGTTGTGCGGGGCGAGCGCGACGGCGGCGACCGAGGTCAGCTGCTTCATGCCGCCCTTGGAGATGGCGTAGGTCGCGAGCGTCGGAATCGCCAGCAGCGCGTTCACCGAGGACATGTTGATGATGACCCCGCCGCCGCCCTGCGCGATCATCTGCTTCGCCGCCGCCTGCACGCCGAAGAACGCGCCTTTCAGATTGATGGCGATGACGTCGTCGAAATCCTGCTCGGAGATATCGAGAATGTCCTGATTGCGGGCCACGCCGGCATTGTTGACCATGATGTCGAGCCGGCCGAATTCCTTGGCAGCAATTGCGACAAGATGATTCACGTCCGCGCGCGCGGCGACATTGGCGGCCACGGTGCGCAAGGCATCCGGCCGTCCGAGCTCGGCCGCCGTGGCGGCCAAGGCCTCGGCATCGACATCCGAGATGACGACCTTGACGCCGTCGTCCAGGAATCTCTTCGCGCAAGCCTTGCCGATGCCGCGCGCCGCGCCGGTGATGGCGGCGACCTTGCCGGATAGCTTCATGGGTTCACTCCAGGACTTGTGACGATCTCACGGACGCGTTCACGCAAAGATGCGCGGGCGCAGTCCGGCATGAAACCAGGTGATCATGGAATAGATGTCATAGACCGGCAACCCGACCTCGGCCTGGAGCGCTGCGGCGTAAGGCGGCATGTTGGTGCATTCGAGCACGATGGCGCCGACGTCCGGATTCTCCGCGATGAGCTGCTTGCCAGCTTCGACCACGTCGCGCTCGGCTTGCGCCACGTCCATGTCGTCCTTCTCGGCCTTGATCAGGACGCGAAAAAACTCCTTGCCGTTTTCGGTGCCGACCAGCGGCGTATCGAGCGGCACGCCGGCACCTTCGAGATGGGCGGGCGAGAGCGTCGAGCCCGACACCGTGACGAGGCCGACGCGCTTGCCGGGCGGCAAGGTCGCCTGCACCCACGGCACCTGCATCAGCGACGAGGTCGCAACCGGCACGCCGACGGCGGCCGCGATTTCCTTCTGGAACAACGAGAGGAAGCCGCAATTGGTGGTGATGGCTTCGGCCCCGAGCCGCACCAGGTCTTTCGCGGCATCGATGAAATCGGGCAGCAGGCCGGCTGCGCCCTTCAGCACCACCTTCTCCGGCGAAGCGCCACTCACCACGCGATAAAGCACGGGGAACGGCCAGGTCGTGCCGTTGCCCATGTCGCCGGGGATGCGCGGAAAGCGCGCTTCCAGCATCAAAATACCGAGCGGCGCGCCATAGATGGCCTTGCCGCCACGGGCAATGCGGGAGGACGAATTGGCTGGAGGAGTCATGGTGCGATCTCAGAGGAAACGATCGGGTGCGAACGGCGCCAGCGGAATCTCAGGCTGCTTGCCGCTGAGGAGCTGCGCGACCAGACGGCCGGTACGCGCCGAGCCGACCAGGCCGATGTGGCCATGGCCGAAGGCATAGACGATATCGCGTGAGGCCCGCGCATGGCCGATGCAGGGCCGTCCATCCGGCATGCTCGGACGATGACCGAGCCAGGTCTTGATGCGCGAGGCTGGCATGTCCTTCGGCAGCTTGGGGAACATGCTGATGAGGTGGTTGCGCAGGATTTCGGCTCGCTTCCAGTTTGGCGCGGCTTCGAGGCCGGCGATCTCGACCGTGCCGGCAGCGCGCAGGCCCCTGTCGGTCCAGTTCACCACCATCTTGGCATCGGACGCCATCATCGAGCTGCGCGGCCCCGATTCCGGGTTCTCGATCATGACGTGATAGCCGCGTTCGGTCTCGAGCGGCAGCGGATCGCCGAGGGACGCAGTAAGTTGCTTCGAGCGGGCGCCCGCCGCCACCACTGCGGCATCGCACGCGATCTCGCCGGTCTCGGTGACGACGGCGACGAGCTTGTCGCCGGAGAGTTTTAGCCCTGTCGCCTTGGCGCGCACGTGCTTCGCACCGCTGGCGAGCGCGTGATTGGCGAGCGCTGCGACATAGGCGCCGGGATTGCGGCAGCGGCCGGCCTCCTCCACCACCACGCCAAAGGTATAGCGCGGATGCAGGTCCGGCTCGCGCTGGCGCATCTCGTCCGCGTTAAGCTCGAGCCATTCGACACCGACGCGCTTGCGCAGGCGCCAGCCGAGATCGCTATCGAAGTTGCCGCGCGACGGGAACACGTGCATCACGCCGTTGCGCTCGATCAGTTCAGGCACGCCCGCCTCCTCCGCGAGCTTTTTGTGCAGCAGCGGTGCGTCCTTCAGCAGGTCGCGCAGCGCAAAGGCGGTCTTCTCGACCCGCGTCTCGGTCCAGCCCGAGAGCAGATACTTGATCAGCCAGGGCAGCGCTTTCGGCAGATAAGACCAGCGGATCGCGAGCGGGCCGAGCGGATCCATCAGATAACCCGGTACCTTCTTCCAGACGCCCGGCTCGGCCGGCGGGATCACCGAATGCGAGGACAGCCAGCCGGCATTGCCATAGCTTGCCGCCTGCTCGCCACCGGGCTGGCCCGGATCGATCAGCGTGACGCGATGGCCCTCGCGCAGCGCCTCGATGGCGCTGATCACGCCGATCGCGCCGGCACCGATGATGGCGACGTGGCGGCCGGTCGCCATCGCCTAAGCCTTCGCCGCCGGCACAAAGTCCTTGCCGACCGAGATCGCGCGCGGATCGATGATGCAGTGGAGGATCGACGGCTTGCCCGAGGCGAGCGCGCGCTCGAACGCCGGTGCGAACTGCTCCGTGCGCTCGACGCGCTCGCCATGGCCGCCGAACGCTTTCGCGTACATCGCGAAATCAGGGTTCTTGAGCTGGGTGCCGACGACGCGGCCGGGATAATCCCGCTCCTGGTGCATGCGGATGGTGCCGTATTGCGAATTGTCGACGATGATGACGATCAGCGGTGCGTCATACTGCACGGCGGTGGCGAACTCCTGGCCGTTCATCAGGAAGCAGCCGTCGCCGGCAAAGGCGACGACGACGCGGTCGGGATATTGCCGTTTTGCCAGCACGCCCGCCGGCACACCATAGCCCATCGAGCCCGAGGTCGGCGCGAGCTGCGCGGCAAAGCTGTGGAAGCGGTGATGGCGATGAATCCAGCCGGCATAATTGCCGGCGCCGTTGCAGATGATCGCGTCCTTGGGCAGGCGGTCGCGCAGCCAGGTCATGATCTGGCCGTACTGGAACGTGCCCGGCAGCTCGCGCGCCTCCTCGGTCCAGGCGAGATAATCGGCATGCGCCTTCGCCGCTTCGCCCTTCCAGGCCAACGTCCCGGCGGGCTTCAGCGTCTCGACGGCCGCCGCGAACGCAGCGGGTGTCGCCTGGATCGCCAGCGCCGGCTGATAGACGCGGCCGAGCTCTTCGGAGCCCGGATGCACGTGGATCAGCTTCTGCTGCGGGGTCGGAATGCCGAGCAGCGTGTAGGACGAGGACGGCATCTCCGACATGCGGCCGCCGATGAGCAGAATGACGTCGGCGCCCTCGATGCGCGCCTTCAGGCCCGGGCTCGGCCCGATGCCGAGATCGCCGGCGTAATGCGAATGGTCGGCATCGATCAGCGAAGCCCGGCGGAACGAGGTCGCCACCGGCAGGTCGAAGCGCTCGGCAAAGCGGGCGACGCTCTTGGTCGCCTCATCCGTCCAGCGCGAGCCGCCGAGAATGACCATCGGCGCCTTGGCGCCGGCGAGCATGTCGCCGAGCTTCTCGATATCGGCAGGGGCCGGCCAGCTCACCGCCGGCTCGATGCGCATGGCGTCGGCAACCGCCGCGGTCTCGGTCAGCATGTTCTCCGGGAGCGCGATCACGACGGGACCAGGGCGGCCCTGCATGGCGACACGGAAGGCGCGCGCGACCAGCTCCGGAATGCGGTCGGGGCGATCGATCTCGACGGCCCATTTCGCTATGGTGCCGAACACGGCCTTGTAGTCCAGCTCCTGGAACGCCTCGCGCTCGCGCATGCCGGTATCGACCTGGCCGACGAACAGGATCATCGGCGTCGAATCCTGCATCGCGATGTGGACGCCGTGGCTGGCATTGGTCGCGCCGGGCCCGCGCGTGACGAAGCAGATTCCGGGGCGGCCGGTGAGCTTACCGTAGGCCTCCGCCATCATCGCAGCGCCGCCTTCGGCGCGGCAGATCACGACATCGATCGGGCTGTCGTGCAGCGCATCGAGGGCCGCCAGATAGCTCTCACCCGGCACGCAGGTGACGCGCTCGACGCCCTGGGCGACGAGCTGATCGATCAGGATCTGGCCCCCGGTGCGGGTGTTGCGAATGGTCATGACGGCTCCCTCAAGGCTTCGGCGATGCACTCTATTCGGGAACTGGGGTAGGACAGGCCGCGAAAGCGCGCAAGATCGAAAGGCTTCTCGCCGCCTGCGCAGCCGTCATGCCGGTCCCTGCCGTTTGCACTTCAGCCCCGTGCGACGGCCACCCCTGGAGTGGACCCGCAGATGATCAAGGGCTTCGCGATCGTCGTGATGGCGAGCTTAGAGGTCTTCCACTACGATCCGGTCAAATTGACTCGCCTGGAGCACCGGAATGCAAACCATCGGCCTGATCGGGGGCATGAGCTGGGAGAGCACTGCGTTCTATTACAGGCTCATCAACGAGCGGGTCCGCGACCGCGTGGGCAAGCTGCATTCGGCGCCGCTGCTGCTGTATTCCTACGATTTTCAGGAGATCAAGGAGATGCAGTATGCCGGCCGCTGGCGGGAGGCGGCGACGAGCCTGTCCGAGATCGCGCGGCGCCTCGAAAGCGCCGGCGCCCGGGCGATCGTGCTGTGCACGAACACGATGCACAAACTGGCGCCCGAGATCATGGCGAGCGTCACCGTGCCGTTCATTCACATCGGCGATGCGACGGCGGAGCGGATCCGGGCGAAGGGATACCGGCGGGTCGGACTGCTCGGCACCAGGTTCACGATGGAGGAAGACTTCTACATCGACCGATTGCGCGCGCACGATCTCGATGCCATGATTCCTCCCGCGGACGAGCGCGCCGAGGTGAACCGCATCATCTACGACGAGCTGTGCCTCGGGACTGTCGCTGCACCCTCGCGCCGTTGCTATCAAGGGGCAATGGCGGCGCTCGTCGAGCGCGGCGCGGAGTGCATCATCCTCGGCTGCACCGAGATCACGATGCTGGTCGGCCCTGACGATACCTCGGTCGAGACGTTCGACACGACCGCCATTCACGCCGAGACGGCCGCCGACTTCGCGATCGGGTGAATCTGTATCAAGTCCCGGCGACGGCAGCACGCCACCAGGCAGGCGGTGCTGGGGTGAAGCCCCTCTCTCCACGTCATTGCGAGCCATCGGGCCGCGCTTCGCGCGGACCCGTTGGCTCGCAATGACGGTGTGGATAAACGCCTCGCTAACGGATGAGAAGCGAGCCTCTACCGATGCTGGATCGCCCTGATCGCGCCCCGGAGCTCGGCGAGGCCGCGCAGGCGGCCGATGGCGGTGTAGCCGGGATTGGTGCGCTTGGTGGCGGCGAGATCGTCGAGCATGCGGTGGCCATGGTCGGGACGGAAAACAATCCTCTTGTCCGGCGAGCGCCGCGCATTCTCCTTGAGCAGCGCCTTGAGCACTGCGATCATGTCGACGTCGCCGTCGAGGTGATCGGATTCGTAGAAGGAGAGACCATCAGCCTCGCGCTTTGTTGCGCGCAGATGGGCAAAGGCGATGCGAGGGCCAAAGCGCTCCGCCATCGCAGGCAGATCGTTCTCGGCGCGCACGCCGAGCGATCCAGTGCACAGGCAGATGCCGTTGGCCTTGGACGGCACGGCGTCGAACAGCGCCTGGTAGTCCTCGGCCGTCGAGGCAACGCGCGGCAGGCCGAACAGCGGGCGCGGCGGATCATCCGGATGCAGCGTCAGCGATACACCGAGTTGCTCGGCGACCGGCGCGACACGGCCCAGGAATTCGGCAAGATGCCGCCGCAGGATCTTCGGCGTGATGTCGCGATACGTCTCGAGCCGATCGCGGAATTGCGGGATGGTCATCGGCTCGGTGGTCGAGCCCGGCAGCGCGCTGGCAATGACCATCACGAGATAGTCGATGTCGGCCTGGCTCATCTTGTCCAACAGCTGTTTCGCGCGGGCCTGCTGCTCCGGCGAATACTCCTGAAGCGCAGCAGGACGCTTGAGGATATGCAGCTCGAAGGCGGCAAAGCGGTCCTGGTCGAAGCGCATGGCGCGGGCGCCGTTCGGCAGCTCCCATTCCAGATCGGTGCGGCACCAGTCGACGACAGGCATGAAATTGTAGCAGATGATCTTGATGCCCGAAGCGGCCACCGCTTCGAGACTCGCGATCCACGCCTCGATCGACTTCGTCGCCTTAGCCCCGAGTCGCTTGACGTCGTCGGGGATCGGAATTGATTCCACCACCGACCAGGTCAGTTGCGAGCGGCCGGGCTGCCCGTTCTCAACGAAATTCTTGCGCTCCTCGACCGCCTTGCGCGTCCAGGCCTCGCCGATCGGCACCTGATGCAGCGCCGAGACAATGTCCGTCGCGCCGGCCTGCCTGACATCGTCGAGCGAGACTGGATCGTCCGGCCCGTACCAGCGCCATCCTTCCAGCATCATGCGTTGTCTCCGATCAATTCGCGGTCAGCACGACCTTGACGCTCTGCGAGCGGTCGAGCGCCAGCCTGAGCGCATCGGGCGCGGTCGACAGCGGCCGCTCCGCGGTGACCAGCGACAGCACGTCGACGCTGCCGTCCGCGATCAGTTCCACCGCCGTCATGAACTCCAAGCCAAAGCGGAACGAGCCGCGCAGGTCGATCTCCTTCGCCATCACTGCGTTCGACGGCGTCAGGATCTGCCCGCCCGGCAGATTACCGATCTGCACCACGACACCGCCGCGCCTGACGATGCCGATCGCGCTGGAAAGGCCGGCGGCCGTGCCCGAGACCTCGAAGGCGACATCATAGGGACGCGATGCGGCGTGCGCCTTCAGACCCTCTTCGCCGCCCGAAACGTTCTCGACATGCGAGGCGCCGAGCCGGGTCGCGAAGGCCAGCGGCGCCGGCGCAATGTCGGCCACCGTGACATCAGTCATACCGGCGCGACGCGCGGCCAGCATGGTCAGCAGCCCGATCGGGCCGGCGCCGAAGATGATGCCGCGCTTGCCCTCGATGTTGCCAGCGCGCGCGACCGCGTGCAGGCAGACCGCGAGCGGTTCGGCCAGCGCCGCGGCCTGATAGGAGACGTGGTCCGGTATCTTCACGCACTGCGCGGGAATCGCGTCGAAATAATTGGCGAAGCCGCCCTGCATGTGCGGCGTCTTCGAGGCCGAGCCCATGAAGTAGATGTTCTCGCAGAGATTCGGCCGCCCCTCGCGGCAGGCGACGCAATGGCCGCACCAGCGCGACGGGTTGACGGCGATGCGGTCGCCGATCTTCAGGTTCGCCGCGGCGCCGGCGATCTCCACGACCTCGCCGGAGATCTCGTGACCGAGCACCAGCGGCGACTTCACGACGAAATCGCCGGTGCGTGCGTGGCGGAAATAGTGCATGTCCGAGCCGCAGATGCCGCCGGCGCCGAACCGGACGCGCACCATGCCGTCGCTGAGCTTGTCGAGCGGATGCTCGATCATGCGCAGGTCTTCGGGCCCGAATAGGGTTGCGGCAAGAGCAGTGGAAGTCATTTGGAAAGTCCCATGTATTTTGGCAGCCAGAGGGTCAGTTCGGGAATGTAGGTGATCGCGATCAGCGCGAGCATCAGCGGCACCAGCCACGGCAGGATCGCCACCGTCGTACGCTCGACCGAGAGTTTTGCCACGCGGGCGAGCACGAACAGCACCATGCCGAGCGGCGGGTGCAGCAGTCCGATCATCAGGTTCAGCGTCATGATCAAGCCGAAATGGATGGGATCGATGCCGAGCTTGAGCACGATCGGCAGCAGGATCGGCACCAAAATGGTGATCGCCGCCGTGGTGTCGATGAAGCAACCGACGAACAGGATCAGGACGTTGGCGAGCGCCAGGAACACCCATTTGTTGTGGGTGATGCTGAGCATCCAGTCCGACAACATCTGCGCCGCCTGCGACACCGTCAGCAGCCAGGCGAAGATCGAGGCTGCCGTGACGATGAACAGCACCGAGGCCGTGGTCTCGATAGTGTCGAAGGTCGCCTTGGCGACGGTCTGGAACGTCATCGTGCGATAGCGCACGAGGCCGAGGAACAGCGACCAGATCACCGCGGCGACGGCGGCTTCCGTGGGCGTGAACCAGCCGAGGGTCATGCCGCCGATCAGGATCACCGGCGCCATCAGCGCCATCACCGCGGAGAAGTCGAAATACCAGTCGATCACCAGCAGCGTGCCGAGACCGATCACTACCGCCATGTTGGTCGACATGCCGGCGAGCGTCATCAGCCAGATCGCAAGCGGGAACGACAGCACGATGACGATCTCAAGCCCGGCCGAGCCGAGCTGCGGCCAGGAGAACGGCGTATCGCTGCCCCATTTGTTCTTGTGCGCGAAGTAGGTGACGGTGGCCATCATGAACAGGGTCAGGACGACGCCGGGAATGACGCCGCCGAGGAACAGCGCGCCGATCGAGACGTTCGCCATCATGCCGTAGATCACGAAGGGCAGCGACGGCGGGATGATGGGTCCGAGCGTCGCCGAGGCCGCGGTGACGCCGACCGAAAACTCGGTGGAGTAGCCGTGGTCCTTCATCGCCTTGATCTCGATGGTGCCGAGACCGGCGGCATCGGCTATCGCGGTGCCTGACATCCCGGAGAAGATCACCGAGCCGATGATGTTGACGTGGCCGAGGCCGCCGCGCATCCAGCCAACGAGCGCAACGGCGAATTTGTAGATGCGCCCCGTAACGCCGGCGATGTTCATGAGGTTGCCGGCCAGAATGAAGAACGGCACGGCGAGCAGCGGAAAGCTCTCGACGCCGGCGATCATGCGCTGCGCCAGCGTGACGTCGGGCGTCACGCCGCTGACCAGGATGTAGAGCAGCGACGACGCGGCCATGGCAATCGCCACGGGAACGCCGAGCAGCATCAGGATGAGAAAGCCTCCGAGCAACAGCAGCATGGTCCTATCCTTCCGATCCGTCGTAGGCACCGGGACGTTCGAGGACCGAGTAGCCTTGCCGCCAGTTCTGCATTGCCACCTGCACCGAGCGTGCGAACATCAGCACGAAGCCGAGCAGCACGGCATAATATACGTAGTCCTTGGGAAGATTGATCGTGGTCATCTGCTCGTCGCCGATGATCTGGATATAGACCCAGACCAGCTTGATGGCGTAGCCGAAGAAGACGATCCGGATCAGGTCGATCACCGTCGACAGCGCGCGCGCCACGGGTTGCGGCAGATAGCGGTAGACGAGATCGACCTGGATGTGGCGCGACAGCCGCACGCACATCGAGGAGCCGATGAAGACCACGCCGATCAGGCAGTAGGTCGCGATCTCTTCGGTCCAGGCGTAGCTGTCGTTGAGCACGTAACGGGTGAAGAACTGGAGGAAGACGGCAAGCGCCATCACCCAGAAGATCGCGAGCGCCAGCCAGTCCTCGAGCGCGTAGATGCCGAGATCGACCTTCGGCGTCGCCTCTTCCTCGAAGGTATGGGCGATCTCGTCCGCGGTGATCTGCCGGTGGATTTCGGCGGTCGACATGGGTTGCTCCTCAATGGACCTCAACGTCGTTCCGGGGCGACGCGTCAGCGTCGAACCCGGAACCTCGAGATTCCGGGTTCTCGCTTCGCGAGCCCCGGAATGACAGCCACTGCTATTTGACTTGCTGGATCTTTTCCCAGTCGGCCTTGCGGTAACCAAAAGTCTCGAACGCAACGTTCTTCAGCACGGTGTCGCGGAACTCGTTCTTGTCGACTTCGGTCACGCTCAAGCCTTTCTCCTTGAAGAAGGCGACCAGCTTGGCCTCGTTCTGCTTGATCTCCTCGGTGGCCCTGGCGGCCGCTTCCTGCGCGACATCGGTGAAGATCTTCTTGTCGTCGTCGCTGAGCTTCTTCCACAGCGCGCCCGCAATCACGGTGTTGAGGTGGTCGACGATGTGGCCGGTCAGCACGATGTGCTTCTGCACCTCGTAGAACTTCTTGGCCTCGATTGTGGTCAGCGGATTCTCCTGCGCCTCGACGGTGCCGTTCTGGAGCGCGAGATAGACTTCTGCGAACGCGATCGGCGCGGTGTTGGCGCCGCAGGCGCGCGGCATTGCGAGATAGGCCGGCACGTCGGGCACGCGCATCTTCAGGCCTTTCATGTCGGCGCAGGTCCTGATCGGCTTGTTCGACGAGGTCTGGCGCACGCCGTAATAGGTCACCGCGACGATGTGGTGGCCGCTCTTGTCCTCGTAGCCCTTGGCGAGCTCCTTGAAGATGTCGCTCTTGGTATAGGCGAGAAGATGGTCGGCGTTGCGGAAAGTATAGGGATAGTAGGTCACGCCGATCGGCGGGAAGCTCTTGGCCGCGAAGCTGGAGCCGGAGATGATGATGTCGACCGAACCGAGCGCGAGCCCCTGGTTGATGTCGGCTTCCTTGCCGAGCTGGGAGGCCGGATAGACCTCGATCTGATAGCGGCCATTGGTGCGCTTGCCGATCTCCTGCGCGGCCCAGACCGATGCGGTGTGGAACGGCTCCGAGGTCTCGTAGACATGGGCCCATTTGAGCTTGGTCTGCGCCATGCCTGCATTGGTCGCAGCCAGCAGCGCGGCGGCGGAGAGCGCCGCGGCAATCGTCATCTTCTTCAACATCGACTTTTCCTCCATCGTTCAAGTCTGCTTCTTGTTCGCCCGCCCCAAAGCGGAAGCGAGCCGCCCAATCTCATCGCCGCCGTGCGCTGCTGCTCGCAGCCCGCTTCTTCGGCGCATGTTTCGGTTTTGACGGTTTTGCCCCGGCTCGCTCCGTGCGGCTGGGTCCGGACGAGGATCCCACCGCGTTCTCGGCACCAAAATTCTGCGCGAAGCGTTCCTGGGAGCGCGCCAGATGATTGCGCATGGCATCGCGCGCGGCCTGCGGATCATGCGCCGCGATTGCATCGCGCACCGCGCGATGTTCGTCGAGCGCCGTGCGCCACGTGCCCGGACTCTCGAAATAATGCGCAAGCTGAGCGAAATAGGGATTGAGGCGCTGGTCGAACAGCTCGCCGACCACGCGCACCAGAACGGCATTGCCGAGGCTCCCGGCGATCGCGATGTGAAACGCGCGATCATGGACCATCGAGGCTTCGCCGGGATGCTCGACATTCTCCATCGCGACAAGGGACGCATCGATGCGGGCGATGTCGTCCTTGGTCGCCACGCGCGCGGCCTCTTCGGCGACGGCGCTTTCCAGGAATTCGCGGGCGCGCAGCAGCTCAAACGGGCCCTCGATGACGGATGCGGGTGCTGGTGCCGCAACGGCGGCGGGCTCGATCACGTAGATGCCGGACCCGACCCGGATGCGGAGGCGGCCTTCGACCTCGAGCGCGATCAAAGCTTCGCGCACCGTCGGCCGCGATACCTTGAGCTGCTCGGCGAGCTCGCGCTCGGTCGGCAAGCGGCTACCGACGGCGTACTCGCCGCTGTCGATCAGGCTTCGCAATTGATCGGCGACCTGGCGATAGAGTCGTCTCGCCTCCACAGCTTCCAGCGGCACGCTGGTCCTCCCGAACGGGTCGCGAGGCACCTCGTGCACCCGCGACCGGCCAATTTTGGAAAATTGGTCTTACCAATTGACCGGAGCATTGACCGAAGACAGGCGCCATGTCAAGCAGCGGCAAAGCAAAGGGGAGACGTCCATGCGCCTTCGTTCAACGCGCCTTGGCCGCACCAATCTCGAGCGGCTGTCTCCCGGCATCCGCCGCCCGGCCTATGACCGTTCGCGCGTCACGCCGGGCGTCGTGCATCTGGGCTTGGGAGCGTTTCACCGTGCACACCAGGCCGTCGTCATCGACGACTGCCTTGCCGCCGGCAGCGCGTCCTGGGGGATCGTCGGCGCGAGCCTGCGCAGCCCGGACACGCGCGACGCCCTCGCCCCACAGGACCACCTGTACACCGTTGCCATACGATCGGCCGAAGGCACCGAGCACCGCGTCATCGGCGCGCTGCTCGACAGCGTCGTCGCTCGCGAGGATCCGGCACGGCTGGTCGGGCGGATGGTCGATCCCGCCATTCGCATCGTGTCCCTGACCGTCACCGAGAAGGGCTATTGCCACACGCCGCAAACCGGCGATCTCGACGAGCGGCATCCCGACATCGTGCACGATCTCAACAATGTCGACGCACCGCGCTCGGCTCCGGGCTTCATTGCGGCCGCGCTGGCGCGCCGGCGGGCGCAGGGTCTTCCACCGTTCACCGTGCTGTGCTGCGACAACCTCGCCGCCAACGGCCACACCGTGCAGCGGATCGTGACGCAGTTCGCCGCGCTGCGGTCGAATGAGCTCGGCAAGTGGATCGCGGATGCAGTCGCTTTCCCCTGCACGATGGTCGACCGCATCGTGCCGGAAACCACGGACGCCGACCGGGACTCGGTTTCATCCGCGCTGGGCCTTCACGACGCATGGCCCGTGATGACCGAGCCGTTCACGCAATGGGTGGTCGAGGACCGCTTCCCCGCGGGCCAGCCCGATCTCGCCGCCGCAGGGGTCGAGCTCGTCAGCGACGTCAAGCCGTTCGAGCTGATGAAGCTGCGGCTGCTCAACGCCAGCCATTCGGCGCTGGCCTATCTCGGCTATCTCTCAGGCTACGAGACCATCGCCGACACCATGCAGGACCCGCATTTCGCCCGTCTCGCCGCGCAGGTGATGGAAGAGGCCGCGGTGACGCTGACAATGCCTTCAGGCACGGACCTCGCCGCCTATCGCGCCTCGCTGCTCAAGCGCTTCGCAAATCCTGCACTTCACCACCGCACCTGGCAGATCGCGATGGACGGCTCGCAAAAGCTCCCACAGCGCCTGCTCGGCGCGATGCAGGATCGCCTGCGCAAGGATTTGCCGATCGCAACCCATGCGCTCGCGGTGGCCGGCTGGATGCGCTACGTCACCGGGCTCGACGAGCAGGGCCGCGCGATTGACGTGCGCGATCCGCTCGCCGGCGAATTCGCCGCACTGGCGCGCGAGGCAGGTCCCATCGCCGAGCGGCTCGCGCCCGCAATGCTCGGGGTCGCAAAGGTGTTCGGACCTCTTGGCGCAGAGCCGCGCCTGCGCGAGGCCGTGACTGCGGCGCTCGGCCGTCTCTATCAGGATGGCGCACGGCGAGCGGTGGCGGCGCACGTTTCGGCGTGACCACAAAGCGCAGCATCTTGAATGCTGCATCGCGGTCAAAGCCGACGGAAGTCGCGCTTGATTTTTGCTTGCCATTGCCGCACCCGGGAGGCATGGCAAAGGACAGCAAGGTCATCGCCGCGAACGCGGCCTTCTACGCCGCCTTTTCGACCGGCAATTTCAACGAAATGGAGCGAATGTGGGCGGATGATGACGCCATTTCCTGCATCCATCCCGGCTGGCCGGCCATTATCGGGCGGGCCACCGTGATCGGAAGCTGGCGCGACATCCTGCAGAACCCGGAGCGGCCGCAGATCGTGTGCGCCGAACCGCAGGCCATCGTCGACGGCGACAGCGCGCGCGTGCTCTGCATCGAGATCGTCGACGGCACCGCTTTGGCGGCAGCGAACCATTTCCGCCGCGTCGGCGACGGCTGGCGCCTGGTGCATCACCAATCGAGCCCGATCGCGCAGATTGTCGAGCAGGCCGAAGAGGATAGCCCGAGCCACCGCGTCCACTGAAGATGGCGATCACACCGGCGTGATCTACTGTGCATGGGGTTGTTTTGCGAGTTTTTTGTTTAGCACCTCATCCAAGCCTCGACAGATCGTCCAGCACGACCCGCGCAGCACTGAAATCATCGTCCCGGAAGAACATGCTGCGCGTGATCAGAACCGGTATGCCGGCTCGTGAGGCCGCGATCATGCCGTTAGCGGAGTCTTCGATCGCCACACAATCGTGCGCCGTCAGCCTCAGCCGTGCCAGGACCTCGAGATAGACGTCCGGTGCAGGCTTCTTGTGCCGCACGTCGTCGCCGGCAACGATCGCGTCGAAAACCCTGGCCCAGCCCGGCCCCAGCGCCTGCGAGAGCAGTGCGTCGATATTGCCGTGAGAAGTGGTGGTCGCGATCGCGAGCCGCTGGCCGCGCGCCCTTGCCGCGGCGAGCAGCTCCGCCACGCCTGGCCGCAACGGACAGCAGCCGGTCTCGACCAGCTCGGCATAATGGGCGGTCTTGATGCGATGAAGCTCGGCGATGTCCTCGCCCGTCAATGGTTGGGCGATCCGCAGCCTTGCGTGGTAGGCGCGCATGCGTTCCTTGCCCCCGGTCACCCGCAACAGGTCCTTGTAGACGGCGCGATCCCATTCCCAGCCAAGCCCGTGGCGCGAGAAGGCATGATTGAATGCCTGCCGATGCAGCTCCTCCGTTTCGGCAAGCGTGCCGTCGACATCGAAGATGAGCGCGGCGGCGCGCCGGATCAGGTCGGCAGCATTGCATGCTACCGGCGTGGCGGATGCTTCTGCCTGCATGATCGATGATCTCTCCTAATGCCCGGGTGACCATCGCCCGCGGCCGCAGGTGAGACAAATTGCAATATCTTTTGCCGGCCCCAAAAATCTCTTATGAGCGGAGAGGCGCGCAGGTAGCGCGACGGGAACCCCGACCAGCACGGCAGAGGCATGCGGCTCTTCATCCTTGGTATCGGCTATAGCGCCAGGCACTTCGTCCGCAGGTTCGGCGGCGCCTTCTCGCACGTCGCCGGTACCGTGCGCGATCCCGGCCAGCGGGATGATCTCACCGGCATCGAGGTGCAAGCCTTTTCCGGGAGTGATCTGGATCGCACCACGGTCGAACGCATCAGCGACGCCGACGTCCTTCTCATATCGATCCCGCCCGGCAGCTCCGGCGATCCCGCAGTCACCGGCCTTGCGGACGTAGTGGCGGCAGGTCGCCGCAAGGTCGTCTATCTCTCGACCATCGGCGTGTATGGCGATCACGGCGGCGGATGGCTCGACGAGAGCACGCCGCCACAGGCGATGTTCGAACGCACGCGGATGCGGCTCGCGGCGGAGCAAGCCTGGACGGATGCAACAGGCGGCGCTGCCGCGATCCTCAGGCTTGCGGGCATCTATGGCCCCGGCCGCAATGCGCTCGTGACCTTGCGTGCGGGGAAGGCCCGGCGCATCATCAAGCCGGGACAGGTCTTCAACCGCATCCACGTCGACGACATCGCGAGCGCGATCATGGCCGCTGTCCGTCACCCGAACGGCGGCACCTGGAACGTGTGCGACGACGAGCCCGCGCCGCCGCAGGACGTGATCGCCTACGCCGCGCAGCTGATGGGCGTTGCACCGCCGCCCGAAGAAGCGTTCGCGACAGCCGAGATGTCGGCGATGGCCCGCAGCTTCTATGCCAGCAGCGCCCGGGTCTCCAACGCGAAACTTAAGCGCGAGCTCGGCGTCACGCTTGGTTACCCGACCTATCGGCACGGCCTCGATGCGCTGTGGCGCGCCGGCGAAGGACGATAGGTTCCGGCATCTCCGGCGCGTCCCAGACATGTTCTGCCCGCGCTTGACTCCGCTCAGTCGCAGACGTGTGATCTCGGCATTCGCGAGCCACTGCATAACGAGCTCGCGCCTTTGGGAGGACGCAATGAACAAGACGATCACCATGATCGCGGCGGCGGCTACCGCCATCGCGTTCGGTACGGCCAATGCCGCGCCGCTACCCGAAGCCAATCCCGACGATGTCGGCTTCTCCAAACAGGGCCTTGCACGCCTCGACAGTTTCTTCGCGCGCGAGATCGCCGCCAAGCGCGTACCCGGCGCGGTCGTCGCGGTGGCGCGGGACGGCAAGCTCGTGCACTACAAAGCTTACGGCATGCTTGATCCAGACAAGAGCACGCCGATGCCTGTCGACGCGATCTTCGCGCTGGCCTCGATGACCAAGCCGATGGCAGCGGTCGCGGGCCTGACGCTGATGGAAAAAGGCCAGTTGCCGCTTCAGGCCAAGCTGTCCGACTACTATCCGGCCTTTGCCGACATGAAGGTCGGCGTGCATCAGGCAGACGGATCGCTCAAGCTCGAGCCGCAGGCCTCGCCGATCTTCATCCATGATCTCTACCGGCATACGTCCGGGCTGATGTATGGCGGCCGCCCCGACAGCTCCAGTCCGGTGGCGCGGCAATATCCCGATGGCATAGCGCCTGCGATCGAAGGCGACACCCAGGCCTTCATCGATCGCATCACAAAACTGCCGCTGGCGCATCAGCCCTCGACTGAGTTCGAATACGGTTTTTCGATCGATGTGCTTGGTGCTGTGGTCGAGAAGGTGAGCGAGCAGAAGCTCGGCGACTATCTCGCTGCCAACGTCTGGCAGCCGCTCGCAATGAAGGACGCGACCTTCCACCCGACGGACGCACAGCGCGCTCGCCTCGCCCGCCCGTTCGCCAATGATCCGCTGACCGGCAAGCCCCAGGCGATCAAGCTATTGGACACGCCGACTAAATTCGACTGTGGCGGTGCCTGCGCGTTCGCAACGATCGGTGACTATGCCCGTTTCGGGCAGATGCTGCTCAATGGTGGCGAGCTCGACGGCCAGCGCATTCTCTCCCCCAAGACCATGCATCACATGACGGCCAACCATCTCGGTCCCGAGATCAAGAACAACGTGGCGAACATCGAGCCGCATCGCGGCGGCTTCGGCTTTGGCCTTTCGGTTGCGGTCCGCACCAGCGAAGGCCTGTCGTCGGTCCCCGGCAATCCCGGCGAGTTCACCTGGAATGGCGCCTTCGGGACGCAGTTCTTCTGCGATCCCAAGGAGCGTCTCGTCGTCGTCGTGGGAACGGCGGCGCCGGGCGAACTCAGGAAATATTATCGCGAACAGGTCCAGGACATCGTTTACGGCGCGATGGTGAAGTGAGATCGGCGCGCCGAAATCTAAATGGCGGCCGAACGGGCCGCCCTTTAGCATCTAACGTCAGCACGGGACGCCGTACTTCTTGCGCTCATCGCGACACATGATTGACCCTCTCGGTTGAGCCGGGATATGGGGCGATAGAAGGTGCCCGCCCGGGCGAGCGCCTCCGGATTCGCTTTCGCGCCATCCGGTCTATCGGTGCCTTCTTGTATGCATTATCCCAGTTGCCATCCCCACGCACTTCGCTTTACATGCCCGCAATTCGCCCTCCGGACGGCGGAGGGGACAAAACTGCACGATTGCCAAGGGACGAAATATGGCGCGTAACATCCTGATTCTCGGAGCTTCTTACGGCTCCCTGCTGGGCACGAAGCTCTTGATGGCTGGGCATAACGTGACCCTGGTGTGTCGCGCCAAGACCGCGGAGCTGATCAACCGGGACGGTACCGAGGTGCGCATCAAGTTGCGCGACGAGGCGGTGCACCGGGCGATCTTCTCGCGTGACTTGCCCGGCAAGCTCGACGCGGTGACGCCGGCCAATGTCGACCTCTCCCGCTACGACCTGGTCGGCCTCGCGATGCAGGAGCCGCAATACACCAACCACACGGTGCGCGTTCTCATGGTCAAGATCGCCGCGGCGAAGCTGCCGTGCCTGTCGATCATGAACATGCCGCCGCTGCCCTATCTGAAGCGGATTCCGGCGCTCGCAGACATGGATCTCGAGGAGGCCTACACCAATGCGCAGGTGTGGGAGCGCTTCGAGCCGGGGCTGGTGACGCTGTGCTCGCCCGACCCGCAGGCGTTCCGTCCGCCGGAAGAGGCGGCGAACGTGCTCCATGTCGGCCTGCCCACGAATTTCAAGGCATCGGTATTCGCAGACGAGAAGCACAACAAGCTGCTGCGCGAGCTCGAAGGCGACATCGACGCGGTGACCCTCGAGGGCCACGACGTGCCGGTGAAGCTGAAGGTGTTCGACTCGTTGTTCGTGCCGCTGGCGAAATGGTCGATGCTGCTGACTGGCAATTACCGCTGCATCACGCCGAATGAGCCGCAGTCGATCCGCGACGCAGTGCATGGCGATCTCGCGCGGGCGCAGACGATCTACGATCATGTCGATGCCATCGCCCGCCGCCTCGGCGCCGACCCGCAGGACCAGGTGCCGTTCGCGAAATATGCCAAGGCCGCCGAAAGCCTGCTCAAGCCATCGTCGGCCGCCCGCGCGGTCGCGAGCGGCGCGCCGTTCATCGAGCGCGTCGACTTGCTGGTGAAGCTGATCTCGCATCAGCTCGGTGTGCCCAATGCCGAGATCGACCGCACGGTCGACACCGTGGACCAGAAGCTCAACGAGAAGATCGTGCAGGGCGGATCCGGCGCGCAGTAGGAGCGCCGCTTCCAGCGACACCGGCCCTCACGCGCTGCGAGCGAATCGAATCCAGATCAGGCCGGTCACCGCGACCAGCGTGATCGCGCCGGTGCGCGTGACCAGGTCGGGATGCCCAAGACGACGGGCGCCACGGCCGAGCGTTGCACCAAACGTCACCCACGCCGCGCCCGCCGTGGAATCTGAACCAGCATCACTACAGGTTCGGCGTACGGCACTGTTCCGGTGTGGCGCAAACTCAACGACAGTCGTCGCATCTCGATTGTCACGCGATCCGGTCGCCTTCACATCGCGCCGACGCGCAGGCCGCTGACATCACGACTGCGTGAGACGACAGCATGCCGCCCGTCATATCCCGGCACTTCGCGAGCAAAGCGAGCCGATTCGACGCGAATGAGCTCTCCTTTACGTGCTGGCCCGTCATTCGCGCAGACGTTGCATGCACGCGGGACAGGCTCGGCTTATTGCCCAGCCGACAGAGAGATGAGCAACATATCTTTTTAGGTCAAGTGTTGACCTGTTTGCCGGTCTGTTGTCCGGCGCAATCGCAAGCGCGGCTGAGAGAACCAGAACAAGAACAACAATGGATCAGGCGATGCTGAGCGTCGTCCGCGCGGTCGAGGCAGGCGCGACGACGATGAAGGGCGTGATCGACGCAACCGGACTGTCCCGTCTCAAGATCGAGCGGGCGTTGACCGCACTGGAGAAGCAGAAGCTGCTGGTGCGCGACGGCCAGGGCTTTCGCGCGACCGGCCTACCGAGGGCGGCGCGCCCTGCCCGGCAATGCGGATCGTGCAACGCCTGCTGCGATATCCTCGAAGTCGCCGGCGTCGACAAGCCGGTGAACCAGCTCTGCAAACATTGGCAGGCCGGCACCGGATGCACCATCTACGATCGCCGCCCGCAAATGTGCCGGTCGTTCGTCTGTGCCTGGCTGCAGGGCCATCTCGACGACGACTGGTTTCCGGCGAAGTCGGGCATCGTGGTGCATTTCAGCCAGGACGCCGTCAACGTCACGGTGGACGACGATTGTCCCGACCGCTGGCGCGAGGAGCCGTATTTCAGCAAGCTTGCCGAATGGTCGCTGAACGGCGTCAGGCGGATCGGAAACCGCGGCTATGCGACCCTCGTCGTGTCCGGCACCGAGCGGTTCCTGCTGCTCGGACGCACCATTGTTCCGGATCCGACGCTGTTCGGCACCGCGTTCCTTCCGCTCACCGCCGACACCTTCCGATTCTGGCGGGCGACGTCGCCCGAGCATTTGCAGCGGCTGCATGAGCGCATCGCCGAGATCGACCGGATCAGGCAGGAATTCGGCTCCTGCGCCATTCCCGAGAACGAGGACGACGATCCGCATCCGCCCTATCGGCCCGCACTTTTACGGTTGTCGCATCACGCCTGAACTCCGCCGTGGGCAACGCGGCCTGATTCGCGCGGTAGCGCTCGACGCGCCCCGGCGGGGTTGATAAGCCCCTGTCCGCGAATGAGGGGACTTGAGTCGGGGACATGACGGTTGCGATCGAGATGGGGCAGACCACGGCAGGCGCCGCGGCGGCCATGGACCTCGAGGAGCTGCTGGCGACCCGCCTCCTGGTTCAAGGCAATTCGGGCTCCGGCAAATCACATCTGTTGCGGCGGCTCTTGGAACAGAGCGCGCCCTGGGTGCAGCAGGCCATTATCGATCCCGAGGGCGACTTCGTCACGCTGGCCGATCGCTTCGGCCATCTGGTGATCGAGGCCGAAGATCACACCGAGCGCGGCCTTCAGGTCGCCGGCGAGCGCGCGCGGTTGCATCGTGTCTCCACCGTGCTCAATCTCGAGGGGCTCGATGCCGAGAACCAGATGCGGCGCGCCGCGGCGTTCCTCGGCGGGCTGTTCGACGTCAATCGTGACCATTGGTACCCGATGCTGGTGGTTGTCGACGAGGCACAGCTGTTTGCGCCGGCGGTTGCGGGCGAGGTCTCGGACGAAGCGCGCAAACTGTCGCTCGGCGCGATGACCAATCTGATGTGCCGCGGCCGCAAGCGCGGGCTCGCCGGCATCATCGCGACCCAGCGGCTGGCGAAGCTTGCCAAGAACGTCGCGGCGGAAGCCTCCAACTTCCTGATGGGCCGGACCTTCCTCGACATCGACATGGCGCGCGCCGCCGACCTGCTCGGCATGGAGCGGCGGCAGGCCGAAGCTTTTCGCGATCTCGAGCGTGGCCAGTTCATGGCGCTGGGACCTGCGCTATCGCGCCGTCCCCTGCGTTTGAACATCGGCCCGACCGCTACCTGCCCGCGCAATTCCACGCCGCGGCTGATGCCGCTGCCGGAAGCGATGCTGGAAGACGCGCGCGCCGTGATCCTGGCCGCGCCGCCGCCCGACGCCAGCCGGCCGCAGCGCCGGCCGGCGCCGGATCTGCTCGAGCAGCTCCGCGCCGCGAAAGCGGCAGCTACGCCGGAATCGCGCACGGAGCCGATCGAGCTGCCGGTCAGCGCTGAAGAGCTCGCTGAACGGCGCGAGCGCGTGGATCGTACCCTTCGTGCCGTGCTCGCCGGGCCCGATGCCGGCTTCCGCGCCATCGGCGTGCTCTATCAGGAATTCGTGGTCCGCTGCCGCATCGAGGGGCTCGGCGCGGCGGTGCCTGATCTCAACGAATTCCGCCGCATGCTGACGCACGCGCGCGCCGGGCTCGGCACCGATTTGGCTGAGGACGACGCCTGGCAGGACGTGTCGCTGCGCGCCTCGATCCTGCCCGACGACATGCAGGGCGTGTTCATGATGATCGCGAGGGCGGCGAAGGAAGGCTGGCCGTGTCCCGGCGATGCCGCGATCGCGCGCGCCTATGGCTCGCATTCACTGCGCCGCGCGCAGCGCCTGCTCAGCTATATGGAGGAACAAGGCCTGATCGTCTGCCAGCTCGACGGCGCCGGACGCCGGATCGTGACGCTGGTGGAGCTCGCCTGGGCGACGGCGCCGGGCAATCCCAACGGCGATGATTTGCCGGCGGCGCCGGCGCAAACCGCGGCCGCGCTCTAAGCCCGGATTAGCGTCTCATCACCGACGCTGCCTCGGCCGCATCGAAGCCGCGCGCCGCATTGCGCCCGTCCTCCGCGAACATGCGGCGATAGAGCAAAGCGGAGACGAGCCAGGCGACCGCGAACAGCGCGATCACGACGAAGCCGACATTCGCCAGCGACTCGTTGAGACCATCGACCACCGCCCACACGCGGCCGGACAAGCCGAGACGATCGCTGATCAGGCCAAGCGCTTCGATGCCGCCGATCAACAGTGCGATCGCGACCGAAGCCCCCGTGATCGTGAGATTGTACCAGAGCTTGCGCAAGGGATCGACGAAGGCCCAGCGATAGGCACTCACCATCAGCGTGGAGTCGGCAGTGTCGACCAACGCCATGCCGGCGGCGAACAGCGCCGGGAAGACCAGGACATCGGCGAGCGAGGTACCACGCGCGGCTTCGCTGGCGGAAATGCTGAGCAGGCCGATCTCGGTCGCGGTATCGAAGCCGAGGCCGAACAGAAAGCCGAGCGGATACATGTGCCAGGGTTTCGTCACCAGGCGGAACATCGGGCCAAGCAGCCGCGCCAGGATGCCGCGATTGGCGAGCAGCGCATCGAGGCCCGCGGCGTCGTGAACGCCCTGCTCGCGCGCCATGCGAAACGTCCGCCACAAGCCTGCGAAGATCGCGAGATTGATGGCCGCGATCACGAGCAGGAACAGCGCCGAGATCGACGTGCCGATCAGGCCGCCGATTTCCTTGAGCAGGCTGTCGCCGCCAAGGCTCACCACGCCGAGCGCGAGCAGCATGGTCGCGACCACCACGACGGTGGAATGGCCCAGCGCGAAATAGAGGCCGACGCTACGCGGCGCGCCGCCCGCCTGCATCAGCTTGCGCACGACGTTATCAATGGCGGCGATGTGGTCGGCATCGACGGCGTGGCGGAGCCCGAAGACCCAGGCCAGCAGCGCGGTCGCCATCACCGTTGGTCGGTCGCCGAACCGCGCGAAGGCCCAGGTCCACGCGGCGATGTTGGCGGCGATGAGCCCGCCGAACAGCAGCGCAGCTCCGGGCTCGACCGCCCGCAAAGACCATTTCGTCACGACAACCATTCCGTCCGTTGCACGCCCCGTCGCGCCACCGGTATGATATTTTCACAAGATGATCACACTGACCAGTGCAATCCCCGAGGGGCGACACGGTTCTGCAGCAGTGCTTGCAGCCATCCTCCGAGACGCCCGCTCGCGCGGCCCTCAGGATGAGGTCCTTGTTTTGCGACCAAGCCCTGGGTCCTCATGGTGAGGAGCCCGCCATAGCGGCCGTCTCGAACCATGAGATCGGCTCGCTCTACGCCGCCTCGGAACCGCCCAGATAGGCGTCGCGGATGCGAGCATCGTCTTTCAGTGTCCGCGCCGGGCCGGAGAGCACGATCTTGCCGGTCTGGAGCACGTAGGCTTCATGTGCGATCTCGAGCGCAAGGCTGGCATTCTGTTCGACCATGAACACTGAGACGCCGTCCTGGTTGATGGTACGGATCAGCTCGAGCACGCGATCGACATAGAGCGGCGACAGACCCATGGTCGGCTCGTCCATCACGATCATGCGGGGACGGCTCATCAGCGCCCGCGCCATCGCCACCATCTGCTGCTCGCCGCCGGAGAGCGAGCCGGCGCGCTGCGACAGCCGCTGGCCGAGCTTCGGGAACAGCGTGAGCATCCTGTCGAGATCCTGGGCCACGACATCGCGGTCGTTGCGCACGAAGGCGCCCATCAGGATGTTCTCGCGCACGCTCATGTCCGCGAACAGCCGCCGCGCCTCCGGCACCGAGGCGATGCCGCGACGGACGATCTGCGGCGTGGTCAGCCCGATGAGCGAGGCACCGTCGAACGTCACATCACCGGAGCGCGGCTTCACCAAGCCCAGAATGATCTTCATCGTCGTGGACTTGCCGCTGGCATTGCCGCCGAGCAGGCAGACGATGTGACCGCGCGGGACCGATATCGAGAGGTCGAAATGCACCTGGGCCTGGCCGTAGAAGGTGTTGACATCGGACAATGCCAGCAACGGTTCCATCGAGGAGTTCGTCATGCCGCGCTCTCCTGCTCCGCCTTTCCGGAGAGACCATGGCCGAGATAGGCCTCGATCACCTTGGGATCGCTCCGCACCTGTTCGCCCGGACCTTCCGCGATCTTCTTGCCCTCGTCCATGACAATGACGCGGTCCGACAGGCGCATCACCATTTCCAGCTTGTGCTCGATCAGGAGGATGGTCAGCCCCTCCGCCTTGAGCTCGGCGACGAGGGCCTGCATCTCCGCAGTTTCAGTTGGGTTCATGCCGGCGGTCGGCTCGTCCAGCAGCAGCAGCCGCGGCTTCAGCGCCAGCGCACGCGCGATCTCGATGCGGCGGCGGTTGGCGTAAGAGAGGCTATAGGCCGGCTGTTCGATCCGCGGCAGCAGCCGTTCGCCGAAGCGGGCGAGAATGGTCTTCACCTCTTCGCGCAGCCGCTCCTCCTCCGCTTTGACGCTGGCGGGCCGCAGCAGCGCAAGGCCCAGCTCCAGCAGCGGGCCGATCGCCGGCACGGCCGGCTTCACCGCCCGCAGCCGCGTATGCGCGCCGATCAGGACGTTGTCCATCACGCTGAGATTGCCGAAGACGCGACCGAGCTGGAACGTGCGCGCGATGCCGTGGCCTGCGAGCCGCTCCGGCGACAGGCCGGTGATGTCCTGCCCTGCGAAGCTGACAGTACCGGCGTCGGGCCGATCGAGACCGGTCACGAGATTGAACAGCGTCGTCTTGCCGGCGCCGTTCGGGCCGATGATGCTGATCAGCTCGCCTCTGGCGAGATCGAGATCGATGGCATCGACTGCGGTGAGACCTCCGAAGCGACGCGTCAGCCCGCGCAGGGACAACATGGGCAGGTGCTGCTCCGCCATCAGATCGTCCCCAGCAGGCCCTGCGGCCTGAACCGCACGAGCAGCAGCAGCACGATGCCGTAGATCAGGATTCGATACTCCGCCGCGATCCGGAAGACCTCGGGCAGCCCGACCAGCGCCACCGATCCGAGAACTGCGCCGACGACATTGCCGAGGCCGCCGAGGATCACGACGGTCAGCGCCAGAATAGATTGCTGCGTGTTGAAGGTCTCGTGGTTGATGTAGGAATAGAGATGCGCGGCGATGCCGCCGCTGACACCGGCAGCGAAGCCGCCAAAGATGAAGGCGAGCGATTTGTAGCGGTTGAGGCTGAGGCCATAGGCGCGCGCGGCGATGTCGTCGTCGCGGATGGCACGAAAACTGCGGCCGAGATGCGAGGTCAGCAGACGACCCTGCAGCAGCGCCAGCACGACCATCACCGCAAGGCTGAACCAATAGACCGACGATGGGCTGATCAGGTCGTAGCCGAACAGCGATAGCGGCGGAATGCCGGAGATGCCGATCGGGCCCCGCGTGACGCTCTCCCAGTTCAGGATCACCAGCGACACGATCTCGCCGATGGCGAGCGTTGCGATCGACACGTAGTGCCCGCGCAGGCGGAACGACGGCGAGATCAGGAGCGTACCGAGCGCAGCGCTCATCAGGCCACCCCCGATGATGGCGAGGCCGACCGGCACAGAGAAGGTCAGCGACAGCAGCGCGGCGGTGTAGGCGCCGATCGCCAGCAGCGCGGCATGGCCGAGCGAGACCTGACCCACCGTTCCCGCGACCAGCGTCAGGCTGAGCGCGAGCATGCCGAGCAGCCAGGCATTGATCAGCGTCTGGAGCACGTAGAACGACACCGGCAACAGCGGCAGGATCGCGAACCCACCGACTGCAAGCACCGAGGCCCAGCGCGGAATGCGCACAGGACGGCTCGGCGCGATGAAGGTGCCGGTGAGCGGCTCCGGCGGCGCCTGCCGCGCACTCGCGAACAGCCCGTTCGGCCGCAGCACGAGCACGACGACCAACAACAGGAACGCGAACAGATTGCGATAGCTGGTACCGAACACGGCGACGCCGTAGCTCTCGACCAGTCCCAGCAGCAGGCTACCGACCACCGCGCCTGGCACGTTGCCGGCGCCGCCGACGACTTCCGCGACCACGCCCTTGAGCGTGGCCTGAAGGCTCATCGCGGTGTCGATCTGATTGTAGTACATGCCGACCAGCATGCCGGAGACCCCGCCGAGCGCCGCTGCAATGCCGAATACGGCCTGATTGACGCGGTTGACGTCGACGCCCATCTGCATGGCGGCGTCACGGTCCTGCGCGGTGGCGCGCACCGCCCAGCCGAGCTTGGTGTAGCGCAGGAAGACGAACAGCAGCAGCGCGCTGGTGATGCCAACTCCGGCGATGAGTAAGTCCAGCGGTCCGATCGTGCCGTTGCCGACCTGGAAGCGGACGTCCGGCAGCTGGCTCGGGAGCGCACGCGGATTGGGCGAGAAGGTCAGCATCACCAGCTGGTCGAGCACGAAGCTGATGCCGATCGTCGCCAACAGCGGCGCGATACGCACCGAGTTCTGCAGCGGACGGAGGCCGAACCGCTCGATGATCAACCCGACGATCGCGGCCGCGACCGCGACCACGATGATGGTGAGCGGCAGCGGAGTATGCAGCTGCACCACCGCGACCCAGCCGATATAGGCGCCGACGAGATAGATCGAGCCTTGCGCAAAGTTGATCAGCCGGCTGACGCCGAAGATCAGCGCGAGCCCGACCGCAACGAGGGCGTAGACATTGCCGACGATCAGGCCGTTGATCGTGTAGTCGAGCCAGGAAGCCACGCAGCATTTCCAATCAGAGGAAGGGGGCCGGAGCGATCGCTCCGGCCATCATTATCAGGTTGGCTTGCCGTCCCAGAGTGCGAACTTGCCGTTGCGCACGACGAGCTCGGCATTCATGGCGCCCTTGACGCGGCGGCTCTCGACGTCGAACGTCGCCGAGCCGAAGATGACGCTGGAGACGTCTCTCACCTTGGCGAAAGCGTCGCGGATGGCGCGGCGATCGGTGCCGCCGATCCTGAGGACGGCAGCGGCCATGTTCATCGCGTCATAGGAATAGGCGTTGAAGGCGTCGGGCTCCTGCCCGTTGTACTTGGCCTTGAAGCCCGCGATGAATTTCTTCACCTCGGGCCGCGGGTCTTCCGGGAAATAGCGTGTGCCGAGATGGACGTCCTCGACCGCCTCGCCGCCGAGCTCCAGGAATTTCGGCGAGTAGACCGAGCTCGCCGCGCAGATGGTCTGCTTCAGGCCGACCTGGCGCGCCTGGCGCGCGATCAGCGCGCCGTCGGAATAATAGGAGATCAGGATCAGCCCGTCGGGATTGGCGTCGCGCACGCGCACCAGGGTGGAGCGAAAATCGCGCTCCTCCGCGATATAGCCTTCGGTGACCGCGATTTCGGCGCCGTATTCCTTGGCCGCCTTGACGAAATGATCGCGGCTGGTGCGGCCCCAATCGGTGTTGAGGTGCAGCACCGCCAGCTTCTTCAAGCCGAGCCGCTTCACGGCATAGGATGCCAGCAGCGGCTGCTCGTCGGCCTGGCTTACGGACGTGCTCCACATGAAGTCGCCGCCCTTGGTGAAATCGGGATGCGAGTTGGTGAAGCCGAACTGCACCAGGCCGCCGCGCTGATAGATCGGCGAGGCCGCCATCGAGGCCGGGCTCGAGAAATCGCCGAGCTCCATGACGATGCGGGGATCGGAGACGAACTTCTGCGCGATCGCCACCGACTGGCGCGGATCGCTCTGGCTGTCCTCGAACTGGTAGGCGAGCTTACGGCCGTTGATGCCGCCGGCGGCGTGGATCTCGTCGAGCGCGAGATCAAAGCCCTGCCTCCACTGCGCGCCGTATTGGGCGTTAGGCCCAGTCAGGGGACCGCTGACGCCGAGCAGGATCGGCTCGGACGACTGGGCGAATGCGCTGCGCGAGATGGCGGCTCCCGCCATCATGACGGCAAGCGAGCCCTTGACCAGGGACCGACGATCGATGTTGCTCATGCACGGCTCCATCCATTCAGGTGTTACGAATAAGCGGCAATTTATGTGCCAGTGACACTGCTTATTTAGTGGGCTCGCCGAGCGACAGCATCAGCCGGTTCGCCCAGTTGAAGAACGACGCGCCGTTGATGACATCGACGATCTCGGCATCGTCGAGACCGGCGCGGCGCAGCTCCTCAACGTTGTCGGGGCCGAACGCGATCGGCGTTGCGCTCAGCGCCACCGACGCCTTGACCACGGCATTCCAGCGCTCGCCGAGGTCGGCCTTAACCCCTTCCTCAAGCAGGCGCTGCACGTCGTCGCGGCGCTTGGAATAGGTGCTGGCAAACCGCGCATGCACGGAGGCGCAATAGATGCAGCCGTTGTAGCGCGACGTCGCGGCCGCCGCGAGCTCGCGCTCGGCGCGCGGCAGGCCGTCGGCGACGTTGTAGAAAATGTCCTTGTCGGTCTTGGTGCGGGCTTCGAGCACCTCAGGGTCGCGCACCAGCAGGCGAAAATATTCCGACTTGGCGCGGGCGCGATCGACGAGGCCAGCGAAATGCCGCTCGGTCAGCTCGCCCTCGGGCAGCGGATCGATCCACGACACCCAGCCGAGCTCGTCCTGGGTGAAGACGACGGGCGGATTGACGTTGTTTGCAGCGCTCATATGCAGTCTCCTTACGCTCCGGCCGCGGTAGGCCCGAGCGAAGCGCCGAGCACGCGCAGGCCGGTGACGACGCGCACCTGGAACGACAGGAACGCAACAAGCTGAGAGAAGGTGACGATGCCGGTGTTCGACCAGCCGGCGACGAGCAGCGCCTTCATGTCGGCCGAGGCGGCATCGCGCGGACGGAACACCAACAGATGCGCATGCTCGAGCGCCGCAACGAGCCGGGCGCCAAGGACGGGCTTGCCCTCGGCGCTCACGCGGTAGATCAACCCGGCCGTGTTCTCGACTGACAATGGTCCGGCTGGATACGCCCCATACGGGCCTGAGGTCTTGCCGCGTTCGATCTCGGCCTTGATCGCGTCGAGCAAAGGCGCGCCATCCGCATTCGCCGCAAGCTTCTCGCGATAGAACGCTGCGACGGGGGACTCGCCATGAAGTCCGGTCACGAAGGCCGCGACCGCGGCACGCTCGGCAAGCGAGAACGCGCTCGCATCGATCGGCTCGAACAGGGCGAGATAGCTCTTCTGCGCGTTCTCGCGGGCCTGAAGGCGGCGTGCGCGGATGGCATCCAGAGCTGATTCCGGTTCGATGCCGGCGAGCGTGTCGATGATATCTTGCGTTCCCATCATTCAGCCTTGCGACGTGATTTCCGTTGATTCCGATCAGCCCGCCATGGCCACAGCGGGCGCCGCCCGGGTCCAGCCCAGTGCCGGCGCGACCTTTTCCGCGACCAGCTCGATCGAGCGCAGGATATAGGGATGCGGCGCATCGACCGAATGCGCCTGGAACACCAGATCGGTCACTCGTTCCAGCGTGGCATCGCTGCGCAGCGAGGCGATGACGTCGTCGGCTGCGCCGATATGAGTGTCGAACGCGGTGATCATCTCCTCCAGAGTTTCGCCGGGCCTGGCGTGGCCGCCCTTGAGAAATTGCGGCAGCGCGCGCCGCAGCCCGATATCGGCAAGGCGCATCGCCTCAGCCCGGTCGTCGGCGACGAAGACGCTGCGCGAGGCCATGATGCGCGGCTCGCATCCTGGCGGCAGCGCTTCGAGATAGGCATCAATGATCGGATTCTGGATCTCGGCCAGCGTGGCCTTCGGCGCCTCCTTGGTCCGCGGCTGGGTGCGCGACAGCAATAGGCCATCGCCCGCCTTGCCTGCCCGGGCGCCGCCCGCGACCGAGAATGTGGCCTGCCAGATGCGCTTGTCCAATTCCGGCCGTTGCGGATAGAGCGTGTCCCCGCCATCAAGAGGTTTGCCGACCAACGCCGCGCGGACGACCTCCAGATTGCGGGCAAAGATCTCGTTGCGCTGCGCACTGTCGAGACCGAAGGCGGCGAAGGCCGACGGGTTGCCGCCGGTGCCGACGCCGAGCTCGAAACGGCCATTGCAGAGGAGATCGAGCACCGCGGCATCCTCCGCCACCCGCACCGCATTCTCCAGCGGCAGCGTCACGATCCCGGTGCCGAGACGGATGCGCGAGGTCTGCGCGGCGACGTAGCCGAGGAAGGCGAAGGGCGACGGCAGGCCGCCTTCGCGCTCGTGAAAATGATGCTGGGCAATCCAGGCGGAATCGAGCCCCGCCTTTTCCGCGCGCACGATCTGCTCGGCCGCATGGCGATATCGCTCGGCCGGCGGAGCCTCATCGAGCAGCCGCGTGAAAAATCCCAGTCGTTTCAGGTTTGCAAAGCGTTTCATACGACCCCTGTCGGGCGAGGATGGCCACGAGCCGATGATGTCGGTTGCCGCAGCTCCAGACAAGCGGGCATTGCGCAGGGCTGCCCGCCGGGATCACCGCTGCGCCGGACTATGGCTGAGCAGGTTGCCTACCAACTCGGCAGCACCGCGCCCTTGAACTTGGTCAGGACGAACTCCTTGACCTCCGGCGTGTGGTAGCTGTCGACGAGGGTCTTGACCCAAGGCTTGGCCTTGTCCGCGCTGCGGACGGCGATCAGGTTGACATAGGGCCCCTTCGGGTCCTCGCGCAGGATCGGATCCTTGACGGGATCGAGGCCCGCCTGAGTTGCATAATTGGTGTTGATCGCGGCAGCGTCGACGTCGTCGAGTGCGCGCGGCGCCTGCGCTGCATCGACCTCGATGAATTTCAGCTTCTTGGGATTCTCGGTGATATCGAGCACGGTCGGCTTGAAGCCGGTGCCCTCTTTCAGCTTGATGACGCCCTTGTCGCGCAGCAGCAGCAGCACGCGACCACCATTGGTTGGATCGTTCGGAATCGAGATCTTGCCGCTGTCGGGAATATCGGAGAAGGCCTTGTGCTTCTTCGAGTACACGCCGATCGGGAAGTTCACGGTGAGCGCGACGGCCTCGATCTTGTAGCCGCGGTCGGCCTTCTGGTTGTCGAGGTAAGGCTGGTTCTGGAATGAATTGGCCTGGATCTCGCCGGCATCGAGCGCCGCGTTCGGCACGACATAGTCGGAGAACTCGATCAATTGGATGTCGAGGCCCTGCTTGGCGGCGATCGGCTTTACCGCTTCCAAGATCTGCGCGTGCGGTCCCGGCGTCACGCCGATCTTGATGGTCTCGGCGGCAGCCGCCGCCGACCAGGCGGCGAGCACGGTCGAGAGAATCAGGGGCAGGCGAAACGACATCTTGGTCTCCATGGTCTTGCGGCAACGATTGGAACCGTATTCGCTTCTCCGCCGCGCGAAATCAATGAAATTGAAATCCTTTTTGGCCGGCTGATGCGGAGAAGGTTTCTCCTTTCCATCCGATGTGGGGAACGAATGCGCCCGCGCTCTTTCGCCGCTCATCCCGACTCTCGTCTTGGTGAGCCAGGCGGGAACAGCCGGCCCGCTGCGGCGTTCCCCTGCCATCATTGTGAAAGAGGAGTCTTTTATGGGTTTCTTCACCAAGGACATCAAATCGATGGAGGACCTGCTGATCCATGGTCTCCAGGATATCTATTGGCCGAGCAGCAGATCCTGAAATCGCTGCCGACGATGATCGAGAAGGCCACCAACAGGGACCTCGTCGCCGGCCTGAAGGCCCATCTGGAAGAGACGCGCAAGCAGGTCGAGCGGCTCGACAAGGTCTTCGCGAAGCTCGGCAAGGAGCCGAGCGGAACCCACTGCCCGGGGATCGACGGTCTCATCAAGGAGGCCGACGAGACCGCCGGGGAGATCGAGGACAAGGCCGTGCTGGACGCCGCCATCGTCGCGAACGCGCAAGCTGTCGAGCACTACGAGATGTGCCGCTACGGCACGTTGATCGCATGGGCCGAAGAGCTCGGCCACGACGAGATCGTGCGCTTCCTCACCACCAATCTGAACGAGGAAAAGGCCGCGAACACCAAGCTCAACACGGTGGCGCTGCGCAAGGGCGTCAATGCCAAGGCCTCCAACGCCGCTTGACGACGCGTTGGCGGCTCCGCCTCGGAGCCGCCAAGGTCGCGTTGCTCGGACCAAACCAATGCGACATCTTCGACTCCCGCACGCTCACCTCCTGAGCTAGACTGCGTCACTTCTGGTGACGACTTTTTTCTTGGGACGAGTGGGGAGCATCCGATGAACGAGAATGAAATCCGCAATCTGATCGCGGAGGTGAAGCAAGGCACGCTGTCGCGACGCTCGTTCATCCAAAGGGTAGCCGCGATCGGAATCACAGCGCCGATCGCGAGCCAAATCCTGGTCTGGCACGATGTGGCGATGGCGGATGCCACGCTGCCGTACAAGCCAACGAAGGCGGGCGGCGGCGGCCCGCTCAAGCTCCTGCTCTGGCAGGCTCCCACTTTGCTCAATCCGCATTTCGCGAGCGGCACCAAGGACCAGATCGCCTCACGCGTCTTCTTTGAGCCGCTCGCCGGCTGGGACAAGGACGGCAATCTCATCCCCTGCCTTGCCGCCGAGGTTCCGACCAAGGCGAACGGCGGCCTCGCGGCGGATGGCATGAGCGTGATTTGGAAGCTCAAGCAGGGCGTCAAATGGCATGACGGCAAGCCCTTCACCGCCGACGACGTCGTCTTCACCTGGCAGTACGCCGCGGATCTCGCAACCGCCGCCTACACCACGGGCTCCTACAAGGACATCAAGGTCGAGAAGATCGACGACCATGCGGTCAAGGTGACCTTCAAGGCGCCGACGCCGTTCTGGGCCGACCCGTTCGTCGGCTCGGTCGGTCAGATCCTGCCAAAGCATCACTTCGGCGACTATGCCGGCGCCAAGTCGCGCGAAGCGCCCGGCAATCTGAAGCCGGTCGGCACCGGCCCCTACAAATTCGTGGAGTTCAAGCCGGGCGACATGATCCGCGCCGAACGCAATCCCGACTATCACGTCAAGAACCAGCCGCATTTCGACACGCTCGAGGTCAAGGGCGGCGGCGACGCGGTGTCCGCGGCACGCGCGGTGCTGCAGACCGGCGAATACGACTATGCCTGGAACATGCAGGTGGAGGAGGAGGTGCTCAAGCGCATGGAGGCGAGCGGCAAAGGCAAGGTCGACGTCACCGTGTCGGGCAATGTCGAGTTCATCATCCTCAACACGACCGACCCGTGGACCGAGGTCGACGGCGAGCGCTCCAGCGTCAAGACCAAGCACCCGACGCTGTCCGATCCGGCCGTGCGCCGCGCGATCAACTTGCTGATTGACCGCGAGTCGATCCAGAAATTCATCTACGGCCGCGGCGGCATCGCGACCGCGAGCTTCGTCAACCAGCCTCCGCAGTTCAAGTCCAGCAAGCTCAAATACGAGTTCGATGTCGACAAGGCGAACAAGATCTTGGACGAGGCCGGCTGGAAGAAGGGCGCGGACGGCATCCGCGAGAAGGACGGCAAGAAGCTCAAATACGTCTTCCAGACCTCGACCAACGCCCCGCGCCAGAAGACCCAGGCCATCATCAAGCAGGCCTGCCAGAAGGCCGGCATCGAGATCGAGCTCAAATCGGTCACCGCATCGGTGTTCTTTTCCTCCGACGTCGGCAACCCCGACACCTACTCGAAATTCTATGCCGACATGGAGATGTACAACACGACGCAGCCGCAGCCCGATCCGGAGCGGTTCTTGAACCAGTGCGTCTCCTGGGAGATCGCCAGCAAGGACAACAAATGGCTCGGCCGCAACAACTCGCGCTACTCCGATCCCGAGGCCGACAAGGCCTATAAGGCCGCGCAGAACGAGCTCGATCCGGTCAAGCGCGCCGCACTGCTGATCAAGGTCGACGAGATCTTCTGTGAAGCCAACGTGTTCCTGCCGCTGCTCTCGCGCAACATCGTCAACGCCGGCGTCAACAACCTCATGGTCGACATCTCGGGGTGGGACACCATAACGTGGAATCTGGGGGCGTGGTATCGCAGCTAACGGGGGCACGGGTGAGCGCGAAAGCAACATCGTCGCCGCTCACTCGCGTGTCCCGGACAAGCTGCAACGCTTTGAGCGTTGTAGCGCAGAGCCGGGACCCAGAAGGCGGACAATACGATGCGGCAAGATGGCCCCGGCTCTGCAGCGCATCGCTGAAATGGGGCTGCGTCCGGGGCACGAGAGGAGAGCAGCCATGCTCTCTCAACCTCGTCATTGCGATCATTGACGTCGCCGGTCAGATAAACGGCTTGCCGCCCGTGACGGCCAGGGTCGCCCCTGATGTGTAGCTCGAGAGCGGATCGGCGAGCATGACGTAGGCGGTGGCGAGCTCGGCCGGCTGGCCGGCGCGCTGCATCGGAACCTGCTTGCCGAAGTTCTTGACCCTATCCTCCGGCATCGTCGAGGGAATGAGCGGCGTCCAGATCGGACCCGGGGCGACGGCGTTGACCCGAATGCCCTTCTCCGCCAGCATCTGGGCAAGTCCGCCGGTGAAATTCTGGATGGCTCCCTTGGTGGTGGCATAGGCGAGCAGGCTGGGGTTCGGCATGTCGGAGTTCACCGAGGCCGTGTTCACGATCGCGGCGCCCGGGCGCATATGCGGGACAGCGGCCTTGGTCAGATAGAACATCGCGTGGATGTTGGTCTCGAAGGTCCGCTGCCATTCCTCGTCGCTGATGTCGGCGATGTCCTTGAACGTGGCCTGATGAGCGGCATTGTTGACGAGGATGTCCAGGCCGCCGAGTTCCTCGACGGTCCGCCGAACGATCGTGCGACAATGCTCGGGATTGCGGATGTCACCAGGGATCAGAACGGCTTTGCGTCCCTCCCGCTCCACCAGCGCCTTGACCTCGGCGGCATCCTCGTCCTCATTCAGATAGGAGATGACGATGTCGGCGCCTTCCCTCGCATAGGCGATCGCGACCGCGCGGCCGATGCCGCTGTCACCCCCGGTGATGATCGCCTTCTTTCCAGCCAGGCGCCCGGCGCCCCTGTAACTCTCCTCGCCGTGATCCGGCCTGGGATTCATCGCTCGGGTCGAACCGGGCATGGGTTGCTGCTGCGCAGGAAAAGGCGGCTTTGGATAATCGGTCATGCGACGGCTCCGGAAGTTTGCTCCGCTAACGGAGAGCGGTGGGAAGCGTTCCTCGCCGCTCGGGGATCTCGTCTCCCGGTTCGCCGACACGTTTTTGCCGATCTCGCGGCGCCTTTCAGGCCGAGCTTTTGCTTCGTCGCTCCACGCTCTCAAAGCCAAGAGGGCCCAAGGCGGGGCGACACATACGCCGATCCCGAATTTCGATAAAGCGAAGTATCTATGTAGGAAGGGGTTCGACGGGTGGGCGGGTGTTTTGCCCGACGGCAGAGAAGCAGCCCCCCAGCAATTCGGCTTCACGATCATCGTTGCCGCCTTGCATTGGATACGAGCCGTGATGGATTTGTAAGGGCTCCACCCCATCCGACCCGCCCCGAGCTCTCGCGCATCTTCGCGAAACCCCGACATCGTCCTTCCACTGTGTGCTTCAAGTCACAGCAGAATCACCCGCGTCCGCCTACAAAGACCAGGCATGGCCGCAAACAAGGTAACGGCGGTACGCACGAGCTGGGAGGCGATCAACAGCTGCGGACTTCTGAAGCCGCCAGGGTGAAGAACCCGGCGGCTTTTTTCTGTCGCAAGGAGACGAGCGGCCGGAGCCAAGCGCCTTGCTGGCAATATCGGCATCCAGCGCCAGCGGCGATCGTCGCTATGACGGTCCCGAGCCCTTCCTCTGTTCGCGTTCTTCTTCGATCTGCCGCTCCGCTTCGAGCCAGAAGTCCAGTTCGCGGTTGGCCGGACGGCCGGCCTGCTCCCAGAGCTCGTAGGCGCGTGCCCGGACCTTGCCGCGCCGCATCATGCGCAGGAGCTTTTGCGTCAGCTCGTCGGCAAAGCTCCGGAATCGCCCGACAGTGGTTTCGTCTTTGGCAAGCGCCGCGGCTCGCGTTGCGAGCTCAATCTGGTGCTCTATCTTTTGCTGCTCGTCCACGGTGGCCACCACGCCCTGCGAACCGGTCTGCGGCGCAGCCCGTGCTGCTCAGAGCCTCAATTCATTTTTGAGAGCTCCGTTCCGCGCAGCTCAGACGCAGCTAGGACCAGCACTTCGAGCTGAGGAGACTGTCGCTGTTTTAGTGCCACGTCGTGTCCGCTTCCACGATCACCACTCTTATCTCGGGATCTTCGGCCGTGTTGCAGGTGCACGGCATCCCCTCACCGCACCGGCAGCCGCCCAGCTTGTCACTCCAGGCCCGGAGCGGATGGTTTGTGCAAACCCACCCCAGACCGAAGCAGAATGGGCATTTCTTGCGGGTCACAGCGTATCCGGCGTCCGCGTGGTGTTCGACTTGTCCTCGTTGCGCAGCTCCTGCTCGGCCGCGTGCCAAAACTCGTCCTCACGGCCTTCGGGCTTGCCAGCTTGCTCCCAGAGTCGGTGCGCGCGCTCTCTGATCTCCTGCTCGGTCGGCTCAGGCATGGGATCTCCTGCTATGAAGCACGGCCCCATCCTTGGGGGGTATGGGGGCTTGGAGGCGGGGCCGTGCAGACCAGCAATCGGCGGCGACGCTGGTCCGCGGATTCAAGCCGCGATCATGCGCAAGAGTTCCTTTCCTCGCGCGAGCTTCGCTGCGCGATGCGGCCGCTGCCGGAGATCGATGCGCTTTGAAGGTCATTGGTCGCGGCAGCGGGATCCGCTGCCCCATTCCAAAACCGGAAAATCAGCAGTAATTCGAGAAACTTGCCTGAATTGCGTCAGCATTACGCGGGGCGACCCAAATTCGAGTGCATCTTTGGGGAAGATGCCCAAAGCCTTGGCCGCGACGCATGCGAGGACAAGGACATCATTGCTCCCCTGAACCTTCCGGAGTTTGCGCGTTGTTGCGTCAGCCGGCTCAATGTCGGACGTCCCGAGGCCAGCAAACACCCACGGCGTCTGATTGCAGGCAGGCTCCGCGGCAAGCAAACCAAAAAAAACCGGCGGTTTCCCGCCGGGGCTCTCTGTCAGGTCGTTAGACCGAACTTACCAGTTGCGCTGAGCGCGGAGCAGCAGGGTCAGCGAGTCCTGATCCTTCAGCTCGTACACAGCGGCCGGCTTCGCGATTGCACCAGCGCCCCCGTAAGCGAACGTACCCGCCATCTTCTGGTCCAAGTGGGTCCAGTTGAAGTCAGCCGAGAACGTCAGGTTCTTAACCGGGGTCCAGCGGGTGATCAAGCCGACCTGGCCGATGGCGAAGTGTCGATATCGTTCCGAGCGGTCCGCAGAGCGCGGTCGGCCCGCGAGCCGTACTGCCCCCGCGGTAGGCATCGTAGGCGCGCCCGGTCCTCTGCTCTTCTAGTCTAGGTGGTTGCCCACATAGATGGTCCGCCTTCCAGAATATAGAAGCCAAATGGAAAGATAACCATGTGCCCTTCCCTCATTCGGAGCGGTCCCTACTCTTCAAGCTGCAGCCTCAACCGGCAGCGCAAAATGCAGTTGTCGAGGTCCTTGAGTAATTCGATGGTTCGCAACGTGCCGATCTCACCGAATGCTCGTTTGATGGAGGCGTCAAATGCGTTCCTCGTCTCCGTCAGGTCATCGAGCTGCTTCCGGGCCTTGGGTGTAAGTGAGAGATAGATCATCCGCTTGTCAGTGCGGGAGCTTCGCTTCTCTAGCAATCCTCGCGCGACCAAGGTTTTCGATTGGGCGGTGACAAACGTGCTTTCGACCCCAAGCAACTCCGCGACCGTTTTGACGGACATCCCAGCTTTGTCATCCGCGTCGGAGATGATGAGGAGCATGTTCAATTGCGGGACGCTCAGTTGGAGCTTGCCAGCCCACGTGGCCTGAACCTCGCCAAGTGAAGCGCTGATAGACCTGACCAATCTGCTTATCTGTTCGGAAGCAGCGGGTCTTAGTGCCTCGCTCGTCAGTACGCGCGCCATTGGCTTCTTTGCCGTGTCACCATCAACGAAAGAACCCCCGGCAGTTTCCCGCCGAGGGCCTTTGGAGGTCAGGTCGATAGATCGAACTTACCAGTTGCGCTGAGCGCGGAGCAGCAGCGTGAAGCTGTCCTGATCCTTCAGCTCGTAGGTAGCCAAGGGCTTGCCAAAGGTAGCGGTCGGCGTAACAGGACCAACCACACCGGCATACTTCTGATCCACACGCGTCCAGTTGAAGTCGGCTGAGAACGTCAGGTTCTTCACCGGGGTCCAGCGAGTGATCACACCCACCTGGCCAACGTTGAAGTCAGGGTTACACGAGGTAACGCCTGGCACCGCGAAGAAGCCGGCAAAGCCGCCACCACCGCAGAGGAAGTTCTTGGCAAGCGATCCAAACGATGCATGTGCATAGGCACCGTAGATTGCGGTGTTCCAGTACGGGTCCCAGTTATGGGTGTACGCACCACGGAAGCCCCAAGTCTTGACGCTCTCCTGGCTCGAACCGGGGACGAACACCGTGTCAGGCGCATTGGCAAAGCCGATGCTCTGGTACGCAACGCCCGAACCGCCGAACATGGAGTACGAGCTACCCGCGAGGTTCTGGAAGTTGTAGCGGGTTGCGCCGTCGGTGTAGACGCCCGAAACGTTGATCACGTCACCCGCACCGGTCGGGATGTTCTTGATCGACAGAGCGAGCTGAACCGCCCAACCCCACTTATCGTCGGGATGGCCAGTCGCTTCGTCCGCGCCGTAGTAAGCAACGTGGTTGTCATGCGCAGCGACCGACGCCTGGAAGAGACCCCAAGCCTGGTCGACACGGACCATAGCAACGAGGTTCGGCGAACGCGAGCCGCCAATGGCGTTAGCGCCATAGGAACCACCGAGGACGCCGGCAGAAGTGATGCCAAACAGATTAAGGTTGCCGGCCTGATAGTACGCAGTCGCGTCTTCCGCCGAGAACGATGCCGTGATGCCCTGACCGAAGTCAGCGGTGTAGGTGAACTGGTTGACACCAGTAACCGTTCCGCTGCCGCCGACGAGGCTGTCGATGTTGTTACCCGGGTAGTTGGTCCAGGGCGCGTCGAACTGCGACACGGCCTTACCCATGGTGAAGCCGGCGAACTGGATGAAGGCGTAGTACACGCCGAGCGAACCGCCCGAGGTGCCGCCATCGGTCGGGTTGATCGTGGTCGTACCCGCGGTGGTGGCGGTGTAGCCCGTCGTGCCGAAGGCCGAGCCGGTGCCGA
Organism: Bradyrhizobium sp. 153; assembly: GCF_023073835.1. Lineage (NCBI taxonomy): Bacteria > Pseudomonadati > Pseudomonadota > Alphaproteobacteria > Hyphomicrobiales > Nitrobacteraceae > Bradyrhizobium > Bradyrhizobium sp. 153. The sequence continues at coordinate 425,894 of NZ_JADPKH010000074.1, forward strand.
CATAACCACCCGTCGTCCACGAGAAGACGCCATCGAAGAAGGTGCGGACGACGCCGTACTCGGTCGCGGTGCGCGTGTCGATGTTGAGGTCCTCACGAGCACGCATCGTGTAGTAGTTGCTCAGGCGATTGTGCGCACCACCGGGAGCGCCGTTCGCAATCCCGAAGACGCTATTGGTGCCCAGCGCGACTTCAGCGCGCAGATAACCACCCAGCTTGATGCAGGTGTCAGTGCCGGGGATGTAGTAGAAACCCGCACCGTAGAGCGAGCAGATCTTCACGTATTCGACCGCCTTGGCCTTTACGGGAAGATCAGCCGCTTGTGCTCCCCCAACGGCGAGCAGAGCTGCCGCGGAACCGAGCAAAAGGCCCTTGAACTTCATGTTAACCCTCCAAGTTGAAGCCCCGTACAAATCTTCGTACAAAGCCATTTGAGCTACCCGCGAAAAGACGTTGAAAATCAACGCATCCTCGTAACGATGGTCTACTTAAGCGAACCACCTAAAACGGGACGACCTCGGGATGCCCCCCTCCGTCGCGGGTTGGATAAGAGCCTAAGAGGCTTGATCAATCAACGGAAGACGTCACCGTTTTGCCCTCAAGTGGAGCGTTTTCGCGCCGATGTTGCACAAATATCACGCGACCGTGAGGCGATGGTATCTAAGCAACTTATTGATTTTGATTATAAATTCCGACTTTGGCTGAGCACGTTTGCGCGGCAGCTCCAAGGGGCTGTTGTGACGCCACAACGGGTCGATTGAGGCGGTGCGTCGGCATCTGTGCACAGGCCCTCGCTTCAAACGACGTGGGTATTACGGAGATTCTCGTTCGTTGTTCATGCATTGCGCCGCCCCGATTCTCGTTTGAGCAGGCCGTCCGCGGCGCCCCCTTTGGACGGAACCGCTGCGTCCCTCAGCTCGGTCGCACAATGAAGGCGCCGAGCGGATCGAGATGCGGCTCGCTCACTTGCCTCAAGGCAGGTCGAAGAGGGGCTACGCCGATGTTTCGGCACAGTTTGCGCCAGGATGCGCTGGCGACACCGGTGATATTGCTTAGATCGCTGAATCGCCACGCACCGTCTGCCAACACCAAAGGATCAGCAAGCTCCGACGATCCCCATTTGCCAGATGTAGTGCCTCGCAGCGACAAACCGGGCGTGTGCGACCCGGATCTGAGCGCTAGGTTTGCGCTAAAGCGTGATGGCATTAAGTTCGATAGCCTGAATTTTTGAGGTAATTGGCGCATTCGTCGGCGGTGAAGGCATCGAGTGCGTGGCCGATTGCGGCGCAGACCGCATCGACGGTTCGGGCGGCAGCTTTGCGGAGC